>JAJYIW010000043.1 GCA_021789855.1 Chloroflexota bacterium
AAATTTCCTGGGTGTGAACCACGAAAGAGACCCGATCGACCGCCACGACCATTTTTTTATGCCCGTTGCTCTGGCTGGTTTCAAGAGGTGACGCGGTTACACTCGCGGCCGGCTGGCTGCCATGATTCCCATTCTTTTTATCGGGGGCTTCCCGGCGTAGGAAGTGAGCCCAGTCCAGGGATTGGGGCCGGCCAAAGGTTTTATATAAATTTTGGACGATAACTGCGTCAGACATGTTTCTGCTCCTCAATGATGTAGAATAAAAAAGGGTCGCGAGCGGTATGCCCGTGACCCTTTACGCCGAATTAAACCAAACCGCAATAAAAAAGCCACGGGGCTGGAGGGCTCCCGTGGCTTTCGGTTATCTCTTTTATGAATTACCGATGAACAGGCGCACTCCGATAAGGTAAATCTGACCCGCTAGAAACGGCAGCTTTACCTTTGATGATGTTGGCGATGAATACTTTGGTCATCGAAATCATTGAATGTCTTTCTCCTGAACAACAGTTTATCATACTCTTTTTCCCCTTGTCAAGGGATTGTTTATACAAGTTCAAAAGATTACACCTCGGCCCCAAGGTGTAAATTCTCATAGGGTCGAACAGTCTCGTTTAAAATGATCAGAAGGGTTGAGTCTTTTTTCCAGGTCAATGTCATTGGATAGATCCTTTCCTGGTTGGCGATGGCCTTCAAAACTCACAGGCCCAGTTCCCGCGCGCGCATGGCCGCCTGGGTGCGGTCCTGGACGCCCAGCTTCTGGAAGATGGCTGAGGCATAATTCTTAACCGTGCCTTCAGAAAGGTTCAACCGGCTGGCAATCTCTTTGTTGGTCAGGCCCTGGGTGATGCCGCGCAGTATCTCTTCCTCGCGCCCGGAAAGGGGTTCTACGAGGGAGGTGCTCGCTCTGTGAGTTGGCGGGATAGCGCGGGTAAATTCCGCCAGGACTTTGCGCGCCACAGAAGGCTCGATCAACGCACCGCCCCGCGCGACCTCACGCACCGCCGCCGCCAGCTCTTGACCGGAGACGTCTTTGAGCAGGTAGCCCAGGGCGCCCGCCCGCAGGCCATCGAAGATGGTGGATTCGTCGTCGAAGGTGGTCAAGATGATCACCCTGGCGTCGGGCCATTGCGCCAGTAACTGGCGGGTGGCCTCAACGCCGTCCATGCCTGGCATGCGGATGTCCATCAGGAGCACATCGGGTCGCGTGGCGGCGTAAATTTCCAGGGCTGAGCGACCGTCTTCGGCTTCACCAACGACCTCGATGCCATCCTCCAGCTCTAAAAGGGTGCGCAGCCCATCGCGCATCAGGCGCTGGTCATCGGCCAGACAGACCCGAATGGGGTGGGAAGGGGAGGGTAAGTTAACCATGCGCTTCTTCCGCAGGGGCTGGCAGACGGAAGGTCAATTGGGTACCTCCTCCGGGGCGCGGGTCAATGAAAAATTCGCCGCCTAACAGCGCTGCTTTTTCTTTCATCCCGACCAGCCCGAAATGGCCTTCAGCGTCCTGGCCGGTTGCAGCGGGCATACCCGCGCCGTTATCACCGATCAACAGGGTAATCGGGCCGTCGCGCTGGCTGATCTGGATCCAGGCCTCGCTGGCGCGGGCGTGGCGCTGGATGTTGGTCAGTCCCTCCTGGACGGCGCGGTAGATGGCCTGGCGGTAGGCAAGGGGCAGCCTTTCCGGGCAATCATCCAGGGCCAGGTGGATCGCCAGACCGGTGGCTTCTTCGAATTGGCGCGCCAACCGGGCCAGGGCTTCTGTTATGGGCAGGTCTTCATCGACTGTCGCGCGCAGGATGGCGACCGTACGGCGCAGGTCGGCCAGGCCTTCGCGGATCTGGTCGCGTACGGTGGCGATGATCTTCTCAGCCCGTTCCGGGTTGGCGTGCACCAGGCGCTGAGCGCCTTCGAGCTGGACCGCAGCGACCGTCAGGCGGTGGCCGAGCGAATCATGCACATCGCGGGCGATACGGTTACGTTCCTGGACGATGGCCAGCTCCTCCGCCCGGATGGCGTTCTCCTGGAGCTGGCGGTGGGCAGTTTGCAGCTCGGTTAAAAGTTGTTCGCTGCGAGCGCGGTTGCGGTCGGCTTCGACCGTCATCCAGCCAAAAACGCCGAAAAAGATGTAACCCGCCGCAAAGGGTAAGAGGATGGCCAGGCCCAGGAATCCTTCCGCCATGACAAATATTACCCCGGTGATCAAGGTGAACAGGCCAATCCATGTAAAACCGGCCCTGGGAGAAAGATGGATCATCGCCGTTGGGGCCATCAGAAAGAACAAGATTGGGTAGAAATTCCAACCCGGGCGCAAGGTCAATAAAACGGCCACCAAGGCGGATAAGATGGCCAGGCCGGCATGGACCCGAATGCCGTGTCCACTCCAAAATATAGGGGCGAATAGAATGAGCGCGAAGACAGCCAGCAAGATGGCAACCAGTATTCGTTCAGCCGGCTGCGTCATGTCCAATAACCCGGCGATGGTCACGGCTACCATCGCCAGGATTTCAGGGATTTCCAATAAACGATTTCGATTAGAACGAGAAAGCATGATCATCATTTTACACCAATCGAAATATAACCAGG
This sequence comes from Chloroflexota bacterium, assembly GCA_021789855.1. Lineage (GTDB taxonomy): Bacteria > Chloroflexota > Anaerolineae > Anaerolineales > Anaerolineaceae > JAJYIW01. The sequence continues at coordinate 2,584 of JAJYIW010000043.1, forward strand.
ATTGTGAGATGGCCTTGTTCCACAGGCCATTCCACACGTGACCCGGTTAATCGAAGCGGAAGCGCCAGATGGCCAGGATCCAGAAAACCAGGGCAAAACCCATCAGCATCGCCACTGCTGGCAGCACGGCGTTCACGCCCAGGCCGCGCACGATGATGTCCTGGAAGCCGGTAAGCGCCCAGGCATGGGGTGTGACCAGCGAGAGTTTCTGCATGAAGGCCGGCATGACAGATCTGGGCACCATCATCCCACCCAACGCTGCCAGGACAATCGAGAGCACCGTTCCCAGGTTGCCCGCCTGTTCCTGGCTTTTTCCCAACGCAGCCAGCAACAGGCCCAGGCCGTTAGCCGCCGCTGCGGTCGCCAGCGACACCAGGATCAAGGCCAGCGGGTCGTCGCCCAGGCTCATATGGAAGATCACAACGCCCACGGTAAACATCAGGGCGATTTGCAGCAGGTTAATCAGGTAATAGGGCAGCATTTTTCCAATCAGTAACGCAGACCGGCTCACAGGCGCGGCCTGGAGACGGCGGAAGGTGCCCTGGTCCTTCTCACGGAACAGGCCGGTGGCGATGGTCGTCATGATAAAAAAGACCCCATAAATGGTGTAACCCGGCACGTTTTGCTCGGTCGAGGTTGGCGTGTGCTCCGCCTGGAACCCGGCTGGCGCGAGCACCTCGAACGCCACTCCCAGGTTTTGGCTGGTGTTGCCCTGGCCAGAATTGTAGCTGGCTGTAAATTGCCTGCCAAGCGCCTGCACCTGGGCGGCCTGCATGGACGGCAGGCCGGCTGCCAGGCGGTCGAATCCCTGCGCCAGCTCCCTGGGGGTTTGGGCCAGGTAAGCTTCACGTTCGACGTACCCCTCGACCATGCCACGCACCGGCGAAAGGAGCTGGCTGCCTACCGCCGGGTCGGCCACGAAGGACACGGTCGCTTTGGCTGCCTGCGGGTTGCCGGCGGCTCCGAGGATGCTGGCGCTGAAATCGACCGGGAAGACCAGGGCTAAGGAGTAAGTGTGGGCTTTGATCAGGTCTTCGGCCATTTGGCGGGTGAGTGGCTGGCTGTTTTGTGTTTCCACCAGCGACAATCCACTGACACCGCGCAGGTCGGCGATGACTTTAGCGCCGATGGCGCCGCGGTCCTGGTTGACCACCAGCAGGGACACCGGGTGGTTGTTGGTTCCCTGGTCGAATACCCCCTGGAGGGCGGTCGTCATCACCAGGATGAAGGCGATGGGGATGATAAACAGGGCGACGATCTCACCCCGGTCACGCATGAGAACTTTTATCTCTTTGAGGGTAATGGCAATAATTTGGTTGATCATGGTTATCGTCCTGACTTGTTAATCCCGTAAGCTCTTTCCGGTGAGGTTCAAAAATACCGTTTCAAGGTTGTTATCCAACACCTGTAAGGCGGTCACCTGGGCGCCGATCTGTTGAGTAATTTTCAGTACCTCGACCAGCGTCTGCTGGGTGTCGGCCGTCTGGATGTCGAGCTGGTGGTCGCGTTGTGTCACGCATTTGACCCGGGGCAGCGTTTCAGACCTTGCCCTGACGTCCTTGACTAGCCCATCCGCGATCGACAGGCGGATCATCGACCCATCCACCAGGCGTATCAAATTGGCGGGCGTATCCAGGGCGATGATCTGGCCGTGGTCCATGATGGCCACACGCTGGCATAATCGTTCGGCTTCTTCCATGTAATGGGTGGTGTAGATCACGGTCATTCCAGCTTTATTGAGCGCTTCCACGCTTTCGAAGATGGCGTTGCGGCTCTGCGGGTCTACCCCCACGGTAGGCTCGTCCAGGAAGAGTATTTCTGGCTGGTGCAGCAGCCCGATCGCCATGTTGATCCGGCGCTTCATCCCGCCCGAGTAATGGTTGACAGCTTCGTCGGCGCGATCGCTCAAGGAGACCACATCCAACGCCTGGGCGATGCGTTGTTTTAAGATTTTTCCGCGCAGGCCGTAGATCTGGCCCCAGAAAATCAGGTTGTCCCGCGCCGAAAGGGTGGGATACAGCGCCAGCTCCTGGGGTACCAGGCCGATGCGTGCTTTAATGGCTTTTAGATGGCCCTGGAGGTCGAGGCCGTCCACCAGGATCTGGCCGCTATCCGGCCGGATCAGCCCGGCCAGCATGGAGAGGGTCGTGCTTTTCCCGGCGCCGTTGGGACCGAGCAGCCCAAACATCTCACCGCGTGCGATTGAAAACGAGACGCCCTGTACGGCGGGGCTGGTCCCGTACGATTTACGCAGGTTGCGAATAACCAATAACGCTTCATTCATGATGTTTGCCTTTCGGACTTCGTGTTGACTCATGATGCCAGGATACAGGAAAACGAGTCACCTGCGCCAGTCCGGATCGTCACCCATTGGTCACATGACTTGGGAGAAAAAAACATGATCCATTCCGTTTACCAATGCAGAATGTAAAATAAAAAAGGGTCGCGAGCGATATGCCCGTGACCCTTTACGCCGAATTAAACCAATACGCAATAAAAAAGCCACGGGGCTGGAGGGCTCCCAATAAAAAGGTCCATCCCGCAATGGCTGCGGAATGGACCTGGTAAAAGAAGCAAGCGTGTGGATTAGAAGGCGAAATGGGTGGCTGTGCCGGCGACGATGATCCAGGCGAACACCAGCGTATTCAAGAAGGCGCCGACATAGATATGGCCCGTCTTGCGGAAGAAATAGGTGGAGATCGCCCCGGTGATACCCAGAACCGGGATGAACTGGTACATAATGATCGTGGTCAGCGGGTCATTCGGCAATGCCTTACCCGAATACAAGGGAATGTATTCGTAAATAACCCGGCTTTCCGGCCACCGATACGTGGAATATGGTAAGCGAAATTTAAAATGCAGGTCATAAATTTTTTAAACGACTTTGATGCTGGCGCCCAGGGCGCGCAGGGAGTCCTCGATGCCTTCGTAGCCGCGCTCGATGTGCTCGACGCCCTCGATGGTGGACTGGCCTTTAGCCAGGATGGCGGCGATCAGGTAGGTGAAGCCGGCGCGCAGGTCGGGCACGCTGATGTCGCCGCCGGTCAGGGCGGATGGGCCTTTGATCACGCAGCTATGGGGGTAATTGGTGAAGCGGAAGCGGCAGCTTGATCCGCCCAGGCAGGTATCATACAAGGCGATATCGGCGCCCATTTTTTGCAGCTCGCTCACGTAGCCAAAGCGGTTTTCGAACACCGTCTCGTGCACCACCGACATGCCGTTAGCCTGGGTCAGCAGCACCACGAAAGGCGGCTGCCAGTCGGTCATAAAACCAGGGTGGACGTTGGTCTCGATGGCGATGGGGCTGAGCGGCCCTTTGCGGTAGAAGCGGATGCCGGCCTGATCGATGTCAAATTGCCCGCCGATACGCCGGATGGTGTTGAGGAAGGTCACCATGTCTTCCTGGCGGGCCCCCAATACGGTGATGTCGCCGTGGGTCGCGAGCCCGGCGCAGGCCATGGAAGCCGCCACGATGCGGTCTGGGATGATCTCGTGGGTGACCCCGGTGAGAGACCTGACCCCATCGATCACCAGGGTGCGGTCGGCGTTGTAATCGATGATCGCGCCCATCTTTTGCAGGCACATCACCAGGTCCATAATTTCAGGCTCGATGGCGGCGTTGCGGATGAAGGTGCGCCCTTTGGCCAGCACTGCCCCCAGCAATAAGTTCTCGGTGGTGGTCACCGAGGGGAAGGGCAGTACGATTTCCGCCCCGTGCAGGCCGTCTGAGCGGATGTCATAGACCTCGTCGTGCACCTCGATGTGGGCGCCCATTTTAGCGTAGCCATCCAGGTGGAAATTGACCGGTCGCGGGCCAATGCGATCCCCGCCGGCGGCGATGGGGATGATCGCGCGGCCGGTGCGGTGCAACAAGGGCGGAACCATCATGATGGCCAGGCGGTTGCGCGACCCCAGCTCAAATGGGATTTCACTGGTCAGGATGGTGGGGGTATGGATTTGGATCTCGTGCGGGTTGGGCAGGTTGAATTTTGCTCCCAACGCCTCGCAGATCGCCTGGGTGATCTGGCTGTCGCCGATGTGGGGCGCGTTGGTAAATGTGCAGGGTGATTCGGTCAGCAACGCCAGCACCATCAACTTGGTGATCGAGTTCTTTGCCCCCGTTAGTTGTAGCGTACCGCGTAGCGGCGTTCCTCCATCCACAATCCAGGTTGTCATGCTGCCTCTTTTCTTTGGTAGGTAAATGACATTGCGAAGCCACGTGCTTCGGGGCGAATCGCCCGGCGTGTTCTCGTTTTGCGTGGCCTACGAACGTGCGAGCGGCTTTTTTTCAGGCCCATTTCACCGCGAATCGGGTCTGGCATGGCTCCGTTCACCATGGTGCTCTCGATACGCTCATTTTACAATATTTTGGGATTAAATTTAGTGCTATACTCAGCATAACGGTTGGAAAAGTGCGCGGTGCCATTGGAGGCTGGCATGGAGGCTACCATCGATTCTGTGGTCGAATCCCTCAAAAGCCAGTTATATGCCCTGACCGAGGTTGCCAAGACCCTGACGCTACCCCTCGAGCTGCCGGAGCTCTTAGAGCTTGCCTTACGGAAGATCATCGGGGTCGTCCCGCCCGCCGAGGTGGGTATTGTGATGTTGTGGGATCAACCGGCCGGGCTGTTCCGTCCGGTGGCGTCTTTCGGGTTTGATTTCGCCAAAATCAAAAGCATGGGATTGCGCGCGGGTGAATCGATCACCGGTTCCGTGTTCGACCAGGGAAAACCCTGCCTGTTCAAGGGGCCAGAAGAGGTAGCCAAGGCGATGGCGAACATGCGCCCCGCGAACCGGGCGGTCTTTGATCGCTCGCTGCCCTCCAGGCGCCAGCCCCAATGTTCGTTCGCCGCCCCCCTGGCAGTGGGCGAGCAGAAATACGGCGTGTTGATCCTCGAGACGCTCACAGGCCCGCGCCGTTTTACCGAGCTGGACCTGCCCTTTCTCCAGACCATCGCCGATCTGATCGCGCTGGCGATCGACCGGGTGCGGTTGGAGGCCAGGGCCGATGCCGTCCGCCAGGCGCACGAGTCCGAACGGCTGCGGGCCGAGCTCATGGCAGTCCTTTCCCACGAGCTGCGCCTTCCGCTCACCGCCATTAAAGGGTATAGCTCGGCTCTATTATTGGAGGACGCCCATTGGGGGAATGAAAAGAAACTGGAGTTTTTACGCAAGGTGATCGATGAAAGTGACAATATGGAATTTATGATCCAGGATATCCTGGACTCTTCCATGATCGATGTCGACCAGCTTAACCTGGAGATAGAGCCTGTCCGCTTGCAGCGCCTGGCGCATGAAATTACCGATGAAATGCAGCGGCGGGTCAGCCGCCACCACCTGATCGTGGATATTCCCGCGGACTTTCCCATTGTGGATGCTGACCCGCGGTGGGTGCGCCAGGTGTTCCGCAACATCCTGGATAATGCGGTGAAATATTCGCCAGACGGTGGTTTAATCGTGATCCGCGGCGAGGTCAGGGCCACCCAGGTGGTGATCAGTATCTCCGACCAGGGGATCGGCATCTCGCCCGAGGACCTGATCCCGCTCTTCGAGAAGTTCTTCCGGGTGCGCTCGGCCTTGCCATACCATGTATCGGGCACCGGACTGGGCTTGCCAATTGCCAGGGCGGTGGTGGAAGCGCACGGCGGGCGCATCTGGGTGGAAAGCAAGGTGGGGCAGGGCACGACCGTTTTCTTCTCGCTGCCCAAAGCGGAGGCGTTCCTTGAGGAGCCCTGAGGCCGGGTATGACGTCCTGCCGGCCTATAAGGATGGATCAAGGCTATGAACTCACCGAAAATATTGGTCGTGGATGATGAGCCCAAAGTGATTCACCTGGTGCGTGAGATCCTTTCGGCGGCGGATTACGGCGTTTGCACGGCCAACACGGGCGCGCGCGCCCTGGAACAGGCCGTGATGGAGCAGCCTGACCTGGTGATCCTGGATATCCTGCTGCCGGATCCGATGGACGGGTATGAGGTCGCCCGGCGCTTAAGAGAATTCACCAGCATCCCGATCATTTTCCTCACCGGAAAGGTGCGTGAGAGCGACCTCCTCCAGGGTTTTGAGGTGGGGGCTGACGATTACATTACCAAGCCGTTTAATTCAAAGGAATTGCTGGTGCGGATCAGGGCTGTCTTGAGGCGGTCGCAGAGCGCTGCCGGCGCTCGGCCGGTGGATGAAGAAATTTCGTGCGGCGATCTGACCATCGACCTGCTCAGGCGCAAGGTGTCCGTCCGGGGGAAGGAAGTCCACCTGACCCACACGGAATACGACCTGCTGCGCGAGCTGGCCCTCCACCTCAACCAGGTGATGCTTCATGAGCAGTTGTTATCCGCTGTGTGGGGAAATGAATATCAGGGCGACGTGGATTATTTGCGCGCTTATATTCACTCCCTCCGCCAGAAGCTTGAAGACGACCCTGCAGAGCCCAGGTTGATCCTCCGATCGCCGGGCGTCGGCTACAGCCTGGTGTCTCCCGATGAGGATAAGCCGCTCGGATAGCCTTTTTTCACACTATTTTCACGTTATTCCCCCATTTTTTTCTCTAATTCTCACATAGGCAAGACTAAATTTAAGATGCAGGTATTCTGTGGATCGCGCCTGTTCCACAGGATATCCTCAGCATCTACTTTCAAGATCTTGCCAGTTTAGAAAAGGAGCAGACTATGGTGATGAGACAAGAAGTGCAGACGACCTTGATCCAGGATGTGATTGCGAGGGTGGAGGAAAAGGATCCGGGTCAACCAGAATTCCACCAGGCAGTTCGGGAGATCATGGGATCGTTGGCGCCCACGGTTGAGCGCCATCCTGAATTCGTCAAAGCGAAAATCTACGACCGCATTGTCGTACCCGATCGGGTTATTATGTTCCGGGTGCCCTGGGTGGATGACCAGGGAGAAGTCCAGGTCAACCGTGGGTACCGGGTGCAGTTCAACAACGCCATTGGGCCTTATAAAGGCGGTCTGCGCTTTCACCCATCGGTGAACCTGGGGATTATCAAATTCCTGGGGTTTGAGCAAATATTCAAGAATTCCCTGACCACCCTGGCCATGGGCGGTGCGAAAGGGGGAGCCGATTTTGAGCCCAAGGGCAAATCGGACGGAGAAGTGATGCGCTTCTGCCAGGCATTTATGGGCGAGCTGTACCGCCATATTGGCCCGGACACGGATGTGCCGGCGGGCGATATCGGCGTGGGGGGCCGGGAAATTGGCTACCTGTACGGTTATTACAAGAAAATTGTTAACGAGCACGCCAGCACGCTGACCGGGAAAGGCCTGGAATATGGCGGCAGCCTGATCCGGCCGGAGGCCACCGGGTACGGGGCGGTTTATTTTGCCGATGAAATGCTCAAGACGCGAGGGATCGAAATGAGGGGCAAAGTCGCCGCAGTGAGCGGCGCAGGCAACGTGGCCCAATACACCATCGAGAAATTGAACCAGATGGGCGCCAGGCCCATCTCGATCTCCGACTCGGATGGGACCATCATCGATGAAGAGGGCATTGACGAGGAGAAGTTGGGCTACATCATGGATCTCAAGAACGTCCGCCGCGGGCGCATCAAGGAATATGTCAACCATTACCGCTCAACCTACTATCCCGGCGAGAGCGTGTGGGACGTAATCCGCGATCACAACCTTCAGGTGGACCTGGCCTTCCCTTCAGCGACCCAGAATGAGATCGATGAAGCCGAGGCCTACGCCCTGGTGCAAAACGGCTGTTTCCTGGTGTCTGAAGGCGCCAATATGCCCTCTACCCCCAGCGCGATCCAGGTGTACCAAACGTATAAAGTCCTGTATGGGCCGGCCAAGGCGGCTAACGCCGGCGGCGTGGCCACCTCTGGCCTGGAGATGGCCCAAAACAGCATGCGCCTGTCCTGGTCACGCGCCGAAGTGGATGACCGCCTGCACAAGATCATGCGCGATATCCACCAGGCCTGCCTGGATGCCGCCGATGCCTATGGCTGCCCCGGTGATTACCTGGTAGGCGCCAACATCGCCGGTTTTCTCAAGGTGGCCAACGCCATGCTGGCGTATGGGATTGTCTAGCGGATCGGGTTGTGTTTTGCTGCATTCAAAGCGAGCCTGCCCCGCCGGTGGGCCGTCCACCGGGGGGCAGGTGCGCAGGTTGAGGCCTTGCCCGGGAGGTAGCCATGCCGGTTATGACATTCGATCACGATTTGGCTGACCAGATGGTAGATAAGGCCATCCAGATGGTGGCCGAGATCAAGTTTAACGGCATACCTGACCAGGCCGTCCAGGCGCTGCAATTGGGTCGCTGTGATATCTGCAGCGCCTTTTCGGATTGCCTGGTGCGCCAGATCAGCGAGACCCTGGGCCAGTTGGACCGCACGGTCAAAGCGGTGTACCAATACGATGCAGAGGCCACCACCTTGCGGCCCGGCTCAGCAACCAGGGTCGAGGCGGCACATCCCTGCGCGATCAACCTGGTCGTCTGGGTGGACCGGCGGAGCGCAGCGCTGACTGCGCTCACCGCCACGCTGGAGAACGCGTTGGTGGATAGCCGGAGGCGGGTGCAGTGCCTGAACGCCAGTGCGGCCTGCTCAATGCTGGATATCCAGACGGTTCAAGACGAAGATATCCAGGAACGGCGCGGCCTGGGCCTGATCGCCACGAGCAAATTTATCCGGTCAACGCCGGTCTGGCTGCGCGAAGAGTCGCCGGCCGGGAAAGAGGGCGGCCTCACCCAGGGTGGGGCGCCTATCTTGCTTTCCGCCTTCAACGCGGAAATTGCCCCTGAAAGCGCCCTGTTCCAGCAGGCCCTGGCCATTGAAGCCTTGCCCCAGGAGAACCGGCAGGCGTATGAGCATCGCCTGCGGGAAATCAAGGTCGCCTTGATTCGCCGGCTGATCAGCGACCAGTTAGCTTATATCAATATTGCCAGGGAGTGGTTCACCATTGAAGATTTGATCGACATTTACCAGCGCAAGATCGGTTATGGGCGCATTGGTGGAAAAGCCGCGGGCATGGTGCTGGCCAACCGCATCCTGCAGTCGATGCTGGAAGAGCCCACGCGCAGCCTGGTCAAAACGCCAGACTCCTATTTCCTGGGCTCGGATGTGCTTTACCTGTTTATGGCCATGAATGGCCTGATGCATTGGAACGACCAGAAATACAAGGCCGAAGACCAGATTCGCGCGGAATATCCTAAAATTCGGGCCGAGTTTACCGCCGGCATTTTTCCGCCTGAAATCATCGGCGAGCTGGATTCCATGCTGGCTGCCATCGGGCGCCAGCCGGTGATTGTGCGTTCTTCCAGCCTGCTGGAAGATAATTTTGGCACCTCGTTTGCCGGCAAGTACGAAACTATCTTTTTGCCTAACCAGAGAACCCCTGAGGAAAACCTGCAGGCGCTCACCCGCGCCATCGCTCAAATCTACGCCAGCACGCTGCGCCCGGATGTGCTGCTCTACCGGCGTAACAAGGGCTTGCAGGATTATGATGAGCGCATGGCTATCCTGATCCAGGCTGTGCAAGGGGAAACCTATGGACGGTATTTCTTTCCCCTGGGCGCGGGAGTGGCTTTTAGCCGCAACCTGTACCGTTGGGCGCCCCAGATTCGCAAGGAAGACGGTTTCGTCCGCCTGGTCTGGGGATTGGGGACGCGCGCAATGGAGCGGGTGGGTAACGATTACCCGCACCTGGTCGCCTTGAGCCACCCCACCCTGCAGCCCGACGATACCCCCGAAGCCATCCGTTATTATTCTCAACGCCTGGTTGACCTGATTGACCTGGCAGAAAACCGGGTCAATACGCTGCCGGTTCACCAGGTCATCCAGCCAGATTACCCGGCTTTACGCTCCGTGATGCAGATTGAGGAAGAGGGTTACTACGCCACGCCGCACGCGCGCATTTTAACGGGCGATGTGCCCCGCCTGGCAATCACGTACGACGATTTTCTCCGCCGCACCGACTTTGCTCAAAACATGACCCGCATCTTGAAAGTGTTGGAAGCGCAGTACCGCTCACCGGTGGACCTGGAATTCACGGTGAAGATGGCTGGCGGGCCGCCCGGCAAGCCCCATGTGCAAATTAACCTGTTGCAGTGTCGCCCCCAGTCCTTCCTCAGTGAGAACCCGGTGCCGCCTTACCCGCTCAACCCCGATCCGGAGCGAGTCGTGTTTGCCACGCGCTTCATGGTGCCTCATGGTCATGTCCCTGGAATTCGCTGGGTGATCTTTATCTCTCCTGAAGCTTATTTTGCCTTGCCTGACCAGGCGGCGCGCAATGAGCTGCGCGGTGCCCTCGCTGCGCTGAACACCTGCCTGGATGAAAAATCGTTCATCTGCGTCGGCCCGGGGCGCTGGGGGACGGTTAATCCGGACCTGGGCGTGTTTGTTTCCTACTCGGATATCGACCGCGCAGCGGCGCTGGTAGAGCTCTCCGGCAACGGGGTGGGGCCGGCCCCTGAGCCTTCCCTGGGCACGCATTTCTTCCAGGACCTGATGGAGGCCAATATCTTCCCGCTGGCGGTGTGCCTGGATCACGCCGGAGCCACCTTTAACCGCCGATTTTTCTATGACATCCGCAATGCCGTGGCGGATTATATCCCGCCGGGAAAAGCCGTTCCCGCCTGCCTGCGCCTGATTGCGGTCAACGACTTTTTGCCGGGGCATCACCTGGAGCTGGTGATGGATGACGAACGCAGCCAGGCCCTGGCCTACCTGCTACCTGACGAGGGTTGAGGCTCTCACCGCCTGGCTCGATTTCACCCAGAAAATCTAGGGGGTAACCCTGCGCATTCATGCTATCCTCAAAGCATCATCTTTGTTTTGAGGAGCACACCATGAATCCAGCTTTTGTCACAACCACATTTTCCATCCCTGGCTACCATACCACCCGCAACCTGGGTGTGGTAAGGGGTATCACCGTCCGTTCCCGCAGCGTGGTGGGCAACTTCGTCGGCGGCTTGCAGACCATCCTGGGGGGTAATATTACCATTTACACCGAGCTTTGCGAGCATGCCCGCCAGGAAGCCTTCGACATCATGTTACAGCACGCCGATCAGATGGGGGCTAACGCTATCCTGGGGGCGCGCTACGACGCCAATGATGTGATGGATGGCGTAACTGAGGTACTTTGTTACGGGTCCGCCGTGTACGTTGAGGCGGATGCGCCGGCTCATTAACTCCCTTGTTGGCGGTCTCTCATTCTTCCTGCTTCAATCTAAAACCCCGGAGGGCCAGGCGCCCGGTCCTCCGGGTCAGCCAGCCTTCCTGGCCGGCGTAAAGCAGGCCGGCCAGCAACAGCCCGCACAGGAAGCGCAGCATGCCCCACACTTCGCTGAAGGTGGAGAAGGGCAGCGGCAGAATGGCCGCCGCGTTGATCAACAACGCCCAGCGGTACAGGCTGGAACCCTTGCGAACCAGCGACCAGGCGCCGTTCCATAGCCCCCAGAGGGATGGAATTACCGCGGTGAGAACGAACAGGACCGAGACCAGGGCCTGGTACTGCCAGGCGGCATCCACCATCCACACCCGCCACAGCCCCATGTAGGGAATGATTTCGAATGAGGTGGATAATGCGCCCCCACTGCCTAGCCCGGCCTGGCCGAATGCCATCCATAACCAGCCCTGGAAGAGGGCGTAAGGGACTCCGGCGACCAGGATGAGCCCTGCCAGGGCGCGCCAGCGCCGGTGGAAAGCCAGGTCGATCGCCGCTGCGATGACGAACAGGGCGGTCACTTCTTTCGCGAACAGGGCCAGGCCAAACAGCACCCAGCTCACCTGGGGTCGCCCCCGCTCGCTGGCGAAGATCGCCCCGGCGACCAGGGCGAAGGCCAGCGGCTCGGCCAGGTCAGCGCGGATGGAGACGGCAAAACCGAGCCAGAACCCGTAAAGCAGGGCATACCACGGGCTGGCACCCCAACCCGCCAACAGCATTCCGACCAGCAACGTCCCGGCAAACTGGCTGGCCACGCTCAGCGTGACCAGGCTCCAGGGAAGGAGAGCGGGGCTGTTAAACGCCAGCAGGCGCGCCAGCAAGGGATACAAAATCCGCTGGTAGCGGTAAGCTGGCAGATCCAGGAAGGGGGCGGTGATTTTGGGATCGAGGTACCGTGCAATGGCGTAAGAAAATTGCCCGTCGTACCCCCATGTCCCCTGGGGATCGTGCAGTGTGAAGCGCGTGCCCTGGCTCACCAGCGCCATCGGGTCGCCGGCATTGGCGTCCAGCACCGAGATGACCAGGGCAAGCGTCATGGCCAGGGTGAGCAGGGCGGGCGCCAGGACAGGGAATGAAAGCGGGCGGGTTGGTTGTGTGATGGCCATAATTGGGTTTCCGGTTCGACTGAACAGGTATTATAGCCTGGATAGGAGGTCATAAACAAGTCCTATTTTCCTGAGAATCGCCCAGGACGGTTATATAATAAGGCTCATGCCAGCAACGGCCATTGTTACCGACAGCAGCGCCTATCTGCCCAAAGAGTATGTGGATCAATACGGCATCCACGTGCTTCCCTTGACCCTGACCTGGGAAGGGAAGGAATATCGCGATGGGGTCGACATCCAGGCGGATGAATTTTATGCGCGCTTGAGGACCAGTGCGAGCATTCCCTTGACCAGCCAGGTGACGATGGGGGCGTATCAAAGCCTGTTCGGGCGCCTGCTGGCGGAGGGCAACCAGGTGCTGGTGCTGCCTATCTCCAGCGGTATCTCGGGAACGTACCAGTCGGCCTTGCAGGCGAGGGCCCTGTTCCCAGGGGCGCCAATCACCGTGATCGATACGCGCCTGGTCTCCATGGCGTTAAGTTTTCAGGTGCTGGCGGCAGCGCGTGCAGCCCAGGAGGGCGCTGACCTCTCTGAATGCCTGGCGGTGGCGCAGGCGGCCTATTCGAAGATAGGGGTCTATTTTACCGTGGACACCCTCAACTATTTGCATAAAGGCGGGCGGATCGGGGGCGCCAAACATTTGATTGGCACAGCCATCAACCTGAAGCCGGTGTTGGAGATTCGCGATGGGAAAATTGAGCTGGTGACCAGCGTCATCTCGCAGCGCAAGGCCATCGAGAAAATGGTCAGCCTGGTGGGTGGTCATATCGCCGGGCGCAGCCCGGTCCGGTTGTCGGTGTTTCACGCCGGGGTGAAAGACCAGGCGGTCGCCCTGCTGGAGCGCCTGGTTCAGCAGTTCAATGCCGTCGAAGGGATCTTGAGCGAGGTCAGCCCGGTCATCGGCGCGCATACCGGCCCGGGTACCATCAGCGTGGCTTATATGGCCGGGTAGCCTTAAAATCATCCGAAACAACGAGGGAATTTGTCGCTGCTTTGGGCTAAAATGGGGGGTAAAGACAAGGAGGTCTTATGGACTATCGAAGTTTAGGGCGAACAGGCATGAAAGTCAGCACCTTGTGCCTGGGGTGCATGATGTTCGGCGGGAAGACCGCTGAAACCGATTCCATGGATATCATCGACCGGGCGTTGGATAGCGGGATCAATTTCCTGGATACCGCCAACGTCTACAGCCGTGGGCGAAGTGAAGAAGCGGTTGGGAAAGCGTTACAGCGCAATGGCAAGCGCAGCCGCATCGTCCTGGCGACCAAGGTGCACGGTACCATGGACGACGTGGATCCCAACGCGTCGGACAATGGCCGCCGCCATATCATAGAGCAGTGCGAGGCATCTTTGCGCCGCCTGCAAACCGATCATATTGACCTGTACCAGATTCACCGGCCAAGCTCGGAGATCCCGATCGATGAGACCCTCAGGGCGCTGGACGACCTGGTTCGTTCGGGCAAGGTGCGCTTCATCGGCACCAGCACGTATGCTGCCTGGCAGGTGATGGAAGCGCTGTGGGTATCGAAGGAGCTGGGGCTTAACCGGTTCGTCAGCGAGCAGCCCCCCTACCACCTGCTCGACCGGCGCATCGAGCGCGAGCTGGTGCCCATGGCCAGGACGTACGGCATCGGGCTGATCCCGTGGTCGCCCCTGGCGGGCGGGTTCCTGACCGGTAAATATAAACGCAATGAGGCCCGGCTGGCGGACTCGCGTTTCACCGAGAGCAGTCCATGGAGTGATCGTAATTTTAGCGACAAAGCTTTCGATATCCTGGAGCTGCTCGAAACGATGGCCGGCGAGAAGGGCTGCACACCATCTCAGCTCGCCCTGGCCTGGGTGGCGCAGCAACCGGGCATTACCAGCCCGATCATCGGCCCGCGCACCATGGAGCAGCTTGTCGATAACCTGGGCGCGTTGAATGTGAAGGTGACCGATGAAGACTGTAAACGGCTGGACGCGGTGGCCTTGCCCGGCCGGGCGACGGCGCCGTATTATGAAGCAGATTTTGGCCCGCATTTTTACCGGTGGTAAGCGCCGAGGGCGGCTGACTCGTCTCGCTGCCCGTGCTTTTTCAGAGACCGGTGAGAAAACAGGGATTTGAGATATGGCTTCAATGGATGATTTATTAAGCCGTTTCCCGCCTGAGCTGCAACAACATGCGCGGGAGCTATGGGAAGCCCTGGGACCGGATGAGCAGAGCCGTATCCTGACCCTGCTCTCCGGTTTTCCTTCCGATGCCAGCCTGTTGAAATTGCTGGTGCGCCTGTCCACGGCCCAATTTCGCCTGACTTTTGGACAGAAACGCCGCGTGGTGATCGTTGGGCCGGGCAACGTGGGCAAATCGACTCTGTATAACCACCTGATCCGGGAACGCATCGACCAGGCAGCGGTCAGCCCGCTGCCTGGCACCACCCGCGAGAACCAGCTGGCTGACGCCGGCCTGTTCACCGTGGTGGATACCCCGGGTGTGGATGCCATTGGCGAGATGGGCGAGCGTGAGCGCAACCTGGCCTACTCGGCAGCGGAAGCGGCGGATTTCCTCATCATCGTCTTTGACGCCATCCAGGGGATCAAGCGAACCGAGCTGGAAATATTCCACGAGCTGGCCGCGCTGAAAAAGCCCTATATCGTGGTGTTTAACAAGATTGACCTGGTGCCGCGCAAGGATCTGCCGGCCGCCTTGAGCCAGATTGCCGCCAGCCTGGGATTGAAAGAAGAGCAGGTCATCCCGGTAGCGGCGCTGGACGGGAAAAACCTGGAACGGGTGCTGGTGGCCATCGCCGCGATAGAGCCTGAAATTGTAGCCGCCCTGGGCCAGGCCATGCCGGTGTACCGCTGGCGGCTGGCGTGGCGTTCCATCGTCAGCTCGGCCTCCATCTCGGCGGCAATCGCCCTGGCGCCGCTGCCGGTGATGGACTTCATCCCCCTGGTGGCTACCCAATCGGTGATGGTGCTGGGCATTGCGCGTATCTATAACTATACCATCACGCCCAAGCGCGCCATGGAGCTGGTGGCCACGTTTGGGCTGGGCTTTTTAGGGCGGACGATCTTCCAGGAATTGAGCAAGCTGGGCGGGCTGCCGGGCTGGTTATTGTCGGCGGCTATCGCCAGCTCCACCACGGTGGTGATGGGATACGCCGCGGCGCGCTGGTTCGAGTCCGGCCAGCGCCTCTCCAGCCAGGCTCTGAACACGCTGACCCGCGAAGTAACGATGACCTTGCTGAATTCCCTGAAGGGGCTGGGCAAGCGCCGTCCCTCCCATGAGAAACTCCAGCAGGAAATCGAAGCGACCCTCCAGGATTCGCCCCTGGGCGAAGACAAGGCTCGTTTGGATCAGCAGGCCGGGGAGTAACCTGGGGAACACCTTCGATCATCGCTCATATTGAAATGATAGATGGAATCGGCGCCCAAAATTAAATTGATCTTTAAATAACTAGAGATAAGACGGCTACGCCGACCAGGGCGCCGGCAGTGCCCAGGATGGCGCGTGAAGTGATCTTTTCCTTGAAAAACAACCCGGTCATTGGCAGGACAAAAATGGGGCTGAGCGATTGCAGGGTGGAGGCAATGCCCACCGGGATAAGCTGCACCGAGACCAGCGATAACCACACGCCGATGACCGGGCCGATCAGGCTGCCGGCCGCGATGATCCCGGTTATCCTGGGCTGTTGAAACACGCGCAGGCTTGGGCGCGCCTGGCCGCGGAGCAGGGTGAAAATCCACAGCACCAGGGCTGCCACGATAATGCGGATGACCACACCGGAGAGCGGCGATACCCCGCCCTCCAGCCCGCGCTTGGACAGGATCAGCCCAAATGCCTGCCCGAGTACGCCCCCCAATCCGCTCAGGATGCCCAGGAGGTAATGGCGGCGGTTCCGCTCCACATGGTTGGTCTCTGGTTCTTCCATCACCACCCAACTGACCCCGGCGACGGTGATGGCAATCCCGGCTATCTCAATCAGCGTCAGCCGTTCGCCCAGCACCAACCAGGCCAGCAGCGCGCTGGCTACCGGGGAAAGCGCCATCATCACCGTGCTCAGGCGCGGGCCGATCATGACATAGGCCTGGAAAAGGAACGCATCCCCCAGGGTCAGGCCGATGACCCCCGATAGCCCCAGCCAGCCCCAGCGTTCGAGGCTGAAATTCAGCGGCACCAGGCTCCCCATGGCCACCAGGTGGATCGCCATGAGGAAAACTGCAGCAAACAGCAGGCGCAGGCGGTTGACAGTTAACGACCCCACGCGTTTACTGGTGACGCTAAAAAGGATGGAAGTGATTGCCCAGCATACGGCGGTAATGACAGCAGCGAGTTGACCCATTAATTGTTGAGAACCTTTACCAGGGGAGAATGTCCCAAAATTCCCCCCATTATATCAGGAATTAAATACCCGCCGCTCAATCGCGTGGCTTAAGCCGGCCATTGAGCGGCGGAATCGCGGGTGAATAAAAAACTTATGCTTCCAGTAGCGCCTGATCCAGGTCCCACAGGATGTCGTCGATGTCTTCCAGACCGATGCTCAGGCGGATGAAGTCAGGGGTAACGCCGGCGCTGGCCTGCTGCGCTTCATTGAGCTGGCTGTGGGTGGTGGTGGCGGGGTGGATCGCCAGGCTCTTCGCGTCGCCGACATTGGCCAGGTGGCTGAAGAGCTGAAGGCGCTCAATAAACCGCTTGCCCGCGGCCGCCCCGCCTTTGATGCC
>JAJYIW010000277.1 GCA_021789855.1 Chloroflexota bacterium
GGCCGGCGTGGGTTTTGGGGTCGAAGCCTTTCACCTGGCGCAGGTCTCTCATGCCGGCGGAAAGACGCGCCTGTTCCACGTGTTCAACCCGGCGGCCTGGGCGCGCCAGGAGGTGGTTGAGCTGGTGGTATGGGATTGGGACGGCGACCTGGCGCGGCTGGCGGTGGAAGATGAGCACGGCAAGCCCGCGGCTTACCAGGCGCTGGACGCCGGTTTCAATGATTACTGGGGCCACCGTTACCTGCGCCTGCTGGTGCAGGTCGATGCGCCGGCTTGCGGTTATGCTACGCTTGTTTTAAAAGAAACAGAGGCAATCGTGGATGGGCATTCCTTCCCGCGCGACCCGCGGGTGGAAAAACCGGAAGTCTACACGATGCAAAATGAGCATCTCCAGGTTTCGTTTGACGCGGTGACCTGCGCGCTGGTTTCAATGGTAGACAGAGCCAGCGGGGCTGAGCTGGTCAGCCCAGGGAAGCCAGCGATTTTCCGGCGCATCCAGGAGGACGACAAGGTGATGGGCACCGCCTGGGTGGTGGGGCGGTATATGTCGGTGGCGCCCTTGCAGGATGCGATCCAGGTGCTGAAGTTCGACGGCGCTGGGCCACTGCGCCAGACCCTGGTCTACCAGGTGGAGACCGGCAGCTCAAAGCTAACCGTGACCGTTTCCCTGGACGCCGGCAGCCAGGCGCTACGCTATGCGGTGGAAGCCGACTGGCACGAGCTGGGGAAGAAAGGCGTTGGCGTACCGCAGCTCAACTTCATCCTGCCGCTGGCCTACGCCTGCCGCGCCTACCGCTACGATATTCCCTTTGGCGCCATCGAGCGGCCCGGGCAGGCCCTGGATGTGCCAGCCAGCAGCTGGGGCATGGGGATTCCGGTGGATGCAGGCCAACCCACGGTTCAAATAATATCCGCAGATCGTTACGCCTTCCGCGGTATCGACAACAGCCTGGCGCTGACGCTGATCCGCAGCTCGTACGACCCCGATCCTTATCCTGAGGTGGGGATGCACGCCATCGTTTTTGCCTTGAGAGCCGCCGGGCGCCAGCCCTCCAACCAGGGCTTGATCGCCGCGGCTTACGATGCGACCCACCCGTTGGACGTCTTTTCCGGGGCGGGCAGCCAGCCCATCCGTCACAGCTTTTTCCGACTGGAGAGCGGCCAGGTGGCGGTCAGTGCGGTGAAGATGCCTGAAGAGGCCCAGGGCCGTCAAATTATCCTGCGCCTGTATGAAACCGAAGGGGCGGCAACCGCGGCGACCCTACGCTTTGACCGCCCGGTCTTGCAGGCAGAATGGGTGGACGTTTACGAGGTGCCCATCCCCGGCGGTGAGCTGGAGGTAGACGGGGCGGTGGTCAAGGCCGCCATCGGCGCGAACCGGGCGGAGGCGCTGCGCGTGACGCTTGGGTAACCGGCGCGGCTGCCGAAAAATAGCTCAATGGGATTCTTCTCTTGCCGGCGGGATCAGCCCAGCCTGGCGGGCGCGGGCGACCGCATCAAAGCGGTTGCTCACGCCCAATTTGTTGAACAGGCTGGCGGTGTAAGCGCGAAGGGTGTTAGGCGAGAAAAATAATTTTTGGGCGATCTCACGCTCAGCCAGCCCGCGGGCTAACAGCTCAAGCACCGAAGCTTCCCTGGCGTTCAAGGGCTCGATGGTGCCCTGCGTCGCCTGGGGCCCGGCGTCCAAGCTGTCTGGGAGGGGAGGAAAAGCGGCCAGCAGCGAGTCAATGAACCCGATCAGGCGCTTGAAGCTTTGCCCTTCAGCCGGGGCGGCTTCGTCTGGAGACGGGCTGGCGTCCTGGCTGAGCTGTTTGCGCAGGGCCAGGATGATCATTTGCATGGGCTGGCCTTCACCCAAAAAGATGCGGGTCAAGCCTTGTGGTTCGGCCAGGAAAAGCGCCTGGCCCAGGCTATCTACCGCTTTCGCCTGGTTCACCAGGCATTGCAAAGACAGGGCGCGCAAGGCCAGGGTTTCGATCACCCAGGTGATCCAGCCGGCCGCGCTGGCCCGGCGGTGGAATGCATCCAGGCGGGTCAAAGCTTGATCGGGCAGGTTATCGGCCAGCAGGCAACGCGCCAGGGTGAGCTCTTCGAAAGGGTGGAGGGTGTCGTCCGTGGGGAGAGCCCTGTACTGCCCGGCCCAGGCGACAGCGCGAGGGATGTCCTGTTGGGCCAGCCAGATACGCGCCTGGTAAGCGGAGACCAGCGACAGGCTTTGAGGGTTGCGGGTTTCGCCAGCCCGCTCAAGAGCGGCCTGGATGGCCAGGTTGGCCCGTTCAACCTCACCGCGAGCCTGGAAAACCAGGGCCAGCCAGGCCTGAGCTTCGGGCAGGCGCTCGGAAGGCGTGTCCCCCCGGTTCAGCCAGGTCACCGCCTCGAACGCCATTTTCTGCGCGCTCGCCAGGTCGTTCGTGTGCCAGGCAATGACGGATTGCAGCCAGCGACCACCCCCTAGCTGGGGGACTGGCTGGCCGGCGAAGGAACCTATGGCGGCGGTTTTTTCGCAGGTCTGGCGAGCGGCTTCGATCTGCCCCTGGGCGATCTGCAGCCCGGCCTGGTCAACAGCGGCTTGCAGCGCGATGATGCGGTAGCCAGAGGATAAGGCCAGGGAGGCGGCCTGCGCCAGGGACTGGTGGGCCGCGCCGCTGAGCCCAAGCAGGCACTGGCTTTCACCCAGGGCCAGGTAAGCCTGGCTGATCGCCAGGTGAAAATCCGGCGGGATGATTTCCAGCGCGCGGTTGGCGTAGAGCACCGCCTGGTTCGGGCTGTTCCGGATCACGGCCAGGCTGGCGCGGATTTCGTAGATCAGCGCGATCAGGCGGCCCACCTCCTGGGTAGTGCGTGGGGTCTGAATCACCTCTTTTTCTAGCTGTTCAAGGAAACTGTCTCCCACCATCACCTGGTCGAGCGGGCTACGCTTGAGGAAAGCGAACAGGCGCACCCAGGGGTGATGGCTCAAAACGGTCTCCGAAAGGTGGGACAGCCAGGAGAGGCTGGCAGCCAGCTCGGCGTCGGTCCAGGCGGTGGGCTGATGGAGAGCCTGCTCCAGAAAATCCGCCGCCAGCTCATCATCCTGGGCCATGGCGGCGTGGTAGATGGCTCGCGAGGCCATTCCTTGCTGGGAGAACCACTCGGCGGCGCGGCGGTGAAGCCAGAATGCCTGGCCGGGATAGTCGGCTTCCAGGCGGGCCAACAGCAGCTCGCGGATAAACGGTTGGCAGGCGTACCACTCGCCCTGCGCATCGACAGGCTGGATGAAAGGGAAAACACTGGCCAGGCTGCCAGGGGATAGTGGCGCTTGATCCTGGCCGGAGGATCCAGGCTGGTGACCGGCCAGCACGGCGTTGGCCAGCCCGGGGGAAAAGCGGCTCAAAATCGAAGTTTTCAAGAGAAAAGCCCGCTCGTTTTCGGCTAACCGGCTGAGGCTGGCATCCAGCAAGGTCTGCAAGACCGATCCTTGCTGCCCGCTAAGGCCTGCCAGCAGGCTGGCTGTCTCCTCTTCATTTTTGTCGACTAAGACAAAAGCTGCCAGGCAAATGCCGGTGATCCAGCCCTCTGCGCTGGCGCCCACTCGTTCAATGCTATCGGCAGACAGGCCGAGGTAAGGGCCCTGGCTGCAAGCCTGGAGCGTTTCCTGGTAAGTGAAGCGCAGGCTGGACAGGCGTATTTCGGCCAGCAGGCCTTTGGTGCGCCAGGCGGGCAACGGGAAGGGGGGATCTTTGCGAGTGATGAGGATCACTTTGAGCTGGCCGGGGAGCTGCTCGATCCAATCGGCAACCGATGCGTGGATCGTCTCGTCCTGGATTACCTGATAATTGTCCAGGACCAGGATCACCGGTTTGGGCAGGGTAGATAACTCTGCCTGCAGAACCGAGAGGATCACCGGCCAGGTCGGGGGAATTTCGGCGCGCACCAGCGACAGGCT
>JAJYIW010000278.1 GCA_021789855.1 Chloroflexota bacterium
TCAACCTGTCTCTCATCGATGGGATCAAGACCACCGAAGGCGGCGAAGGCCCCTGGGTGACCTCGATGGCGCCGATTAAGCCCGGTTTACTATTCGCTGGTAAAAACCCGGTCGCCACCGATGCCATTGCTACCGCCGCCATGGGCTATAATCCGGATGCCGAATATCCACACGAGCCATTCATCCACGCGCACAACCACATCAAGCTGGCCAACCAGCTTGGCCTTGGGCCAAACCGCGTCGATGACATTAACGTCGTGGGTGAATCGCTCAAGGATGTTACCATTCCTTTCAAAGCCAGTATTTGACCTGTACGTTCCTGGCCGGGCCCGTTAAGGGCCCCAGCCGGCAGCTTGGATCCTGCCCGGCTGCCAGGAAATGAACCATTCTACGAGGAGATATCGCATGCCCTGGACCACCGTCTTACCCATCGCCATTTGGGCGATAATCTTCATTCCGCTCACGGTTTTCCTCTGGATCAGGCGCGCAGATAGCAAATTGACGGCTATCCTGTTGATCCTGGATTTCGTCCTGGCCAGTTTTTATTGCTACTTCAGCATTAGCTGGTCGGTGATCGACCTTTACCTGGAGTTCATCCCCCTCCTTTTAGCCATCCTCATCCTGTTTCGCCTGACCGGTACGCGCAAATGGCGTAAAGGGCCATTCCTGCCCCAACCATCTTTTTGGGGGATTGCTAACATCGTCTTACTGGTGATCATCCTGGCAGGCACTGGCTTTTTGGATTATAAAGTCGTCCTGGCCATGCGATTTCCCTCGAATGACCAGGTGCTGCTCTATTTCCCCGAGCGAAACGGGATGTACGTGATTGCGAATGGCGGCAACGGCCTGGACGGGCTTGGATTGAATGACTCCTACCAGGATTGGCTTGGACGAAAGACCAGCGGCGATCGATCGCAGGCGTTCTCGGCCGACATTTTCAAGATGAGCGACCGGGGCTATATCAGCGCCGGGATTCTCCCCAGCTTTTATGGCGATTACATTGGCTACGATGATTTTGTCATGGCTCCCTGCAATGGAATCGTGCTCGATACAGAAGACGGGCACCCGGATGTGAATGCTTACGCCCGCACCACCACGGATAAGGGAAATTACGTGGTCATCGAGTGTACTAATAATTATGATGTGACCTTAAGCAACCTCAAGAACCAGAGCGTGGCTGTACACCCCAATCAACGGGTCAACATGGGCATCGTAGTAGGCCAGATTGGTAACTCTGCCAATCAATCGATCCCCCACCTGCACGTCTATGCCACGAAAAACGATTTTTCTGTCTACGCTACGCCAGCCCCCATGCTCTTTGACGGGGCTTTTGCGGTCGACCAGTTTCCGATCCGCAATAAAATCTACCTTCCGTGACCGGCCAGCGACATCTCCTCCAAACGCGTATTCTGGATGAGATAGCGGTAGCCTTTGGGCTGCCCCGAAAAAGCCATTGGGGCTGGCTGGTGGCGCCCCTGTTTTGGTGGCCCACCGCTCGTTTTGCCAGGGTTGCAGACAGCTTCGATCAAGCCGTGGCCCAGGGTGGGATCAGCGTTGGGGCTCAAAGGGTGCTTCCCGATTTTTCCCTGGAGGTTTCTGTTCGAGGCGGCGAAACCATGCCACAGCAGGGGCCTCTGTTGGTAGTCTCCAATCACCCAGGCGCATACGATTCGCTGGCGATCATGGCCAGCATCCCCCGCCGTGACCTGGCCGTGGTGCTCTCGGATGTGCCCTTCTTACGGACGTTGAACGCCGCGCGCTTTTTCATCTTCGTGCCGCCCGATACCACCGGGCGGGCAGAAGCTCTGCGCGTCGCCATTCGCTGGCTCAAGCAGGGTGGCGCATTGCTCATCTTTGCCCACGGCCAGGTGGAACCTGATCCGGCCTGGATGCCAGGCGCTGACCTATCCATCCAGGACTGGTCACGCAGCATCGAGGCACTGCTGCGCAAAGCGCCGGAAACCTGCCTGCAATTATGCATCGCCAGCAACGTGCTGCTATCTCGCTTCGTCCACTCGCCGCTGGTTAAAATCCGCCACCAGCCCTTTGCTCGCCAGAAGCTGGCCGAGTTTTTACAGGTGGCCACGCAAATGATCGCTCCGGCGCGGGTCAAAGTGTTTCCTAAATTATCTTTTGGAAAGCCCCTCGGGCTGGCAGACCTATCCAACGCAGCCCTGATGCCCGCGGTGATCCAGCAGGCGCGCCAGTTGTTGCAAGAACATATCGCTGCTTTTCACCAATCCGATTTGGGTCGATGACCCCGGCTGGCGCTGACGGCCATTCGCCAGCCAGTTGGCCTATCTCTAAAGAGACTTTCCCCGGAGGATACACATGTCTACCTCAATAACCATCGATACCCACCAGCCTGGCGCCGTTCTGATACCCATGTGGAAGCGGTTAATCACCGCGGGGCGCGCAGCCGAAGGGCTGCGAGACGATTGGCGCCAGCACCTGCGCGAGGTCCAGCGCGAGATTGGCTTTGACCTGATCCGCTTTCATGGCTTGCTGCACGACGATATGATGATCTATCATGAAAATGAGCAGGGAGAACCCTATTACAATTGGCAGTATTTTGACAACCTGCTCGATTTCTTACGCGAGATCGGCCTGCGTCCCATCCTTGAATTGAGCTTTACGCCATCTCTGCTTAAAAGCGGGGAAGCTACGGTCTTCTGGTGGAAAGGCAATATCACCCCACCAAAAGACATGGGCAAGTGGAACGGGCTGATCCGCGCCCTTGTCGTCCATTGCATTGATCGCTACGGCCTGGATGAGGTGCTCCAATGGTACTTTGAGGTTTGGAATGAACCCAACCTGTACCATGGTTTTTGGGATGGCACGCAGTCCGACTATTTCACCCTGTATGTGAACACCGCCCGAGCCATTAAATCAGTCCACCCCGGCCTGAGAGTCGGCGGCCCGGCCACGTCGGATGCTGGCGCGGGCGAAGCGCCCTGGATCAAGGATTTCCTGGCTTTCTGCGAAAGCGCACAGGCGCCGGTGGATTTCATCTCGACCCACCCTTACCCCAATTCCTGGCCCTTCGACAGTGATGGGGCGCAAATCATGGGGTATCGCGATGAAGATAGCACACGCCACGACATCGCCTGGGTGCGCCAGGCCATGCAAGCCACGCCTTACCGGGACCTGGAGCTCCACCTGACCGAGTGGAACGCCTCTCCCAGCCCGCGCGACCTGGTGCACGATACGGCTTTCATGGCTCCCTTTATCATCCAGAATAACCTGCGCTGCCTGGGATTGGCCGATTCGCTCGGTTATTGGACCTTCACGGATGTCTTTGAAGAAGGCGGGGCCGGCGACACGCTCTTCCACGGTGGGTTTGGACTGATCAATGTGCTGGGCCTGAAGAAAGCCGCCTACTATGGTTACTGGTTCTTATCCCGCCTGGGGAATGAGCAACTGGCGATGGGGGATGACTACATCGTCACTCGCCGGGGAGAGACCCTCCAGGTGCTGCTGTGGAACTACTGCCATTATACCGGCGCCTTTGCGGCTGGCGACCGGCGCGCTTTGCAGCCCCTATCTCGCTACGGCGTGTTTGCCGAAAAGGAGCGCTCTTTCGAGCTGAGCCTTTCCGGTTTGCAGGGCTCTTACAAGGTTGTCGAATACCGGCTGGACCGCGAGCATGGCTCCGCCTACGACGCCTGGCTGCATAACGGCGCCCTGGAAAACCCCGGCCCGGAAGAGCTGGCTATCCTGAAACAGGCCACTGGCCCCTGTGGATCGGTCAGCCTGGCGAATTGCCAGGGAGCTTACCAGCGCCAGGTAACCCTGGCCCCGCACGGCGTTCTTTTGATTGAGCTGGGCAGAGTGTTCAGAGGCTAGACGCCGGATGCCCTTTTCCGCATTCATCTTTGACATGGATGGGACC
>JAJYIW010000044.1 GCA_021789855.1 Chloroflexota bacterium
GGTCGCTTTTGATCGCGCCCGGGATCAAGGCCGGGTTTTTCATTTGGGCAAAGGTCGGGATAATGATATTGCGTTCTCGCACGCGTTTCACTGCGCGTTCCAACCGGTCTTTCTCAATGGTTAAGTCGATTTTTGCCATTTTATATGCTTCCTTTATTCGTTATCATTTCAAGAATGCAATCTTAATTTTCATCAGCGTGCTGAAAATCGGCAGGGTCCTGGCTGACCGTGTACAACGGCCGGCCTTTAACCTCATCGTAAATCCGGCCAATATACTCACCCATGATTCCCAGGCAGATCAACTGCACGCCGCAGAATAACATCACCACAATCAGGGTCGTCGCCTGGCCTACCAGCTCCTGGTGCGCGGTGAACAGGCGCAAGTACGCAACCACCGGAATCAGCAAGATCCCAATCACCGCGGAGATAAACCCCAGGTAAGAAGCCAGTTGAAGCGGAAAATATGAAAAACCGGTAACCGCATTCTCGGCCAGGCGCAGCATTTTCCGCAGCGGGTACTTGGTCGAGCCGGCAAAACGGGCAGCCCGGCGATACGGCACGCCGATCTGGCGGAAACCGGCCCAGGATGACATGCCACGGAGGAAACGATGCCTCTCGCGCATGCTGTTCATCACGTTAACGACCCGGCGGTCCAGCAAGCGGAAATCCCCGCTATCCATTGGGATCTTAACTTCCGTGATCCGGTAAATCAAGCGATAAAAAAGAGAGGCTGTCATGGTCTTGAACCAGGTCTCCCCTTCCCGCTCAGTACGCACCGCATAAACCACCTGGTAGCCTTCACGCCACTTGGCAATCAACTGCAGGATTACCTCCGGTGGATCTTGCAAATCAGCATCGATCACAATGACTGCATCCCCGCGGCTGTAATCCATCCCAGCCGTCACTGCGATCTGGTGGCCAAAATTGCGCGCAAAGATAACCGGCCGGACGCGGCTATCTTCCTGGGCCAGCTCCCGGATAATATCGGTCGAGCCATCGCGGGAGCCATCATCTACCAGGATAAATTCCCAGGCCTCGCCGGTGGTATCCAGCGTGGTTTTGACCCGCTTGTATAACTCTGGTAAACATTCATGCTCGTTGTATATGGGTGCAATGATGGTGAAGGTTGGCTTCATATCTCCCTACTCAATTATCGAATCGTTCACGACAGTTTTAGAAATTTTTTCAAGGCCGGCATCGTTGGCTCAATCACGGCCGCCGGCTGGACAGCCTGCATGGCAGCGCCCACGTCTTTGAGGCCGTTGCCCGTATTTAAAACCAGCACCGGATCATCCGCGGTGACCAGGCCAAGCTGGAGCGCCTGCAACAGGCCGGCGTAGGCGGTTGCGCCAGCCGGCTCGGCAAATAACCCGTAAGGGCCTAGCTCGGCAATTGCCTTCAAAATATCGGCGTCTTTCACCTTGATATACCCGCCGTGGGTCTGGCTGGCTGCCCGCACCGCCCTGACGCCATCCCGAGGGAGATCGACTGAAATGCTGTCCGCGATGGTTTGGGCTGCCACCGGCTGGATAGTCTCACTGCCGGCCAGGAACGCATCGGCAATCGCCGCGGAGCCTTCCGCTTGAACGCCGAACAAGCGCGGCATTTGCTTGAGCCAGCCCAGGGCAAGCAGGTCTTTGAATCCCTTGTGGATTCCCGAAATAATGTTGCCATCTCCGACCGGGATAAAAACCACCAGCGGGCGTTCCAGCTCTGGCCGGAGGAGCAAAACATTTTCCCATATTTCAAAGGCCGCCGTCTTTTTTCCTTCTGCGGTGAAAGGGTTATAGCCCGTGTTGCGGCAGTACCAGCCGAATTCATGCGCCGCCTCAATGGCCAGGTCGAAGGCCTGGTCGTAATTACCATCCACCAGGATCACCTGTGCGCCATAGACCAGGAGCTGGGCTATCTTGGCCTGGGGGGCGGTTTTGGGCGCGAAGATTATCGCCGGCTGGCCTACCGAAGCGGACATTCCAGCCAGGGCGGCTCCGGCATTGCCGGTGGATGCCGTAACCACCACCTTGGCTTGGATTTCCTGAGCCCGGGCAACCACCACCGCGCTGGCGCGATCCTTGAAAGAAGCAGTCGGGTTGCGCCCCTCATCCTTAATCCAAAAATAGCGCAAGCCCAGGCGGGCGGCCAGGCGCTGAAGCGCATAAACTGGCGTCCAACCTGCCATGTGAATGGGTGTGCCCGCTCCCCCTGGATCGCTGACGGGGAGAAGGGGAAGATAACGCCAAAGGGAGGGCTCAGCGCTGGTGGTTATCTCGGCAATGGAATGGTGCAGCTTAATCCAGGTGTAATCCAGGATAACATCCAGGTTGCCCCCATCTTTGGGGCAGGTATAGGTCACTTCATGGGGTAGGTAATCCGTCCCACACAATGAACAACGATAAGCCAAAAAATGACTCATGCAAATCCTGTGTATTACTCTTGCTTAAAGGGAGTGCCCAAAGAAGCTGGGGGCGATGCGTGGAGGGCGCGCAAGATGCGGGCGAGAACGATACGCGTTGGCTCCGGTAAACCAGCCAGCGTCCGGTCCACCCATTCCGCTTCGCTGATATTGACCAACAAAAGGGTCAAAATCATGATGGGGAATGGCGCCACCTGGAGCACCTGCGCCGGGATGCTGGGGATGACCGGCTGGATGACCAGGCTGAGCCATTGCAACAAGGAAAAGAGATAGGCGCCGATGGCCGCGCGGATGGGGTTCCATCCGCCAAAAATCGTGATGGACAACGCGATCCAGCCAATACCATCCAGGCCGGATATGGTGCCTTTCCAGCCGGCTTTGACGCCTAATGAGTAGACAGGCCCTGCCAGGCCAACTAAAGACCCACCCAGGATCGTGTAGAAATAGCGCAGCCGGTTGACATTCGCGCCACGCACAAACGCCGCCGATGGACGCTCGCCAATCCCCTGTAAAACCAACCCGGGGCGCGTCCTGAATATATACAACCAGGCCACAAGGATCAACCCATAACTGAGATAAGTCATCAAATCTTCACGGAAAAACAATGGACCAAGAACCGGGATTTGCGCAAGAAGCGGGATCTGAAGGGATGGCAGGGTTGGGCCTTGAATGCTGGTGTAGGGGTTACCCAAAAAGTAAGCCAGGTTAAGGGCGGTTAAGGTTAACACAAAGCCGACCGCCACCTGGGATTGGTGCAGCGCGATACTGCTGAATGCCACAATCCCGGCGATGGCTGCCCCAATGACCATACCAGCCAGGTATCCCAGGAGCAGGCTGTTCGTCCGTGACGCTACGGCAAAACCAGCCATGGCGGATAGAACGATGGTGCCGTTGACCGAAAGGTTGATAATGCCCGATCTTTCCGCAAAGGTTTCGCCTATGACGGCAAAGATCACGGGCGCCGCCAAAGCGATGACGCCGGCCAGGCCAATCAAGATCAGATCGAAGCTCATAGGCCTTTGTCCTCTAAACCTTTCGCGACCATCGCTGGCGTACCCCGTCTGCAAGCAGGACGAATAAAACCAGGGTGCCTTGAAGGACGCCAGATAGGGTTGAATCGAGTTTGAGCGTGATGGGAAGCTGGACGCTGCCGATATTCAGCGCCGCATAAAATAGCGCGACCGGCGCGACCCAAAGGGCCCGGTAATTGATCAACATCGCGATTAACAAGCCGAGGAAGCCATAACCGCTGGTAATCGAGGGTAGTAAGCGGTGATAGACAGCCGTGACCTGCAACGATCCGGTCAGCCCGGCAAACAAGCCACAAATCAAGAAGGAAAGCATCATGTACTTTCCGGTCGGGATGCCCAGGGTAAAAGCAGCATGGATGTTCTTTCCGACAGCCTTTAACTTTAAGCCCAAGTAAGTGCCGCGTAAAAGAAGGTAGATGAAGATGAGACTGAGGATGCCCAGCAATAATGACCAGGCGCTGATATGAACGCCTGGGAAGGTGGGCAAGGATAAGCGCGCCGGGAAAGCCTCCGTTCCACTCAACGAGGCCACGCCAGGACGCCTCCACGGCCCGTAAATCAACCACAAGACCAGGGCGTTGGCGACGAAATTGAGTCCCAGCCCACCAAAAATCTCATTGACGCCGCCATAGGTCTTTAGCACGCCGGCCAAACAGGCCCACAGCGCCCCACCCAGCATCCCAGCCAGGATGCCGGCCACCAGGATAACACCCGGGGGAACCGTGCTGTGCTGCATCATGCGTAACACGCCGGTGGAAAAAACAGCCCCAAGGATAATCTGTCCTTCGATACCGATATTCCACAAGCCGGCGGCGAACGTGACCAGCAGCCCCGAAGTGGTGATGAGGATCGGCACCCAGGCGACCAGGACATCCGTGATGTTTCCTACGGAGCCGGCCATGCCGAAGATCAATTGTTCATAGGCCTGGAGCGGCGGAGCTCCCGCTAATAAAAGTACCAACGTCGTGAATAGCAGGGCGGTGAGAATCGCCAGGAGCTGGAATCCGACGTTGATCCACCGGACATTTGACTTTGCTCGCATACAAAATCCTAGGGTGTTGCGTTTTTAACCCAACCCCTTCCCCCCATCAATTCACCCAGACTTTCTATGGTCGTAAGGGAGGAATCAAGGGAAGAGGAAACCTGACCGCTGAAGAAAACCCGGATAGAATCGCTGTAGGTTAAAATTTCTTCCAAGTCTGAAGAGATAAAAATAATCGAGGTACCTTCTGCACAACGAGCCTTTAACTTGCCCCAGATATAGATGGTCGATTCAATATCCAGCCCTCGGGTGGGGTGCTCTAATAAGATCAAGGACAATTTATTTTTGAGCAAGGCCAGCAATGCGCGTTGCTGGTTCCCGCCCGAAAGCGATTCGACCGGGCTGGCAGCGCGCCCG
Source organism: Chloroflexota bacterium (assembly GCA_021789855.1). Taxonomy (GTDB): domain Bacteria; phylum Chloroflexota; class Anaerolineae; order Anaerolineales; family Anaerolineaceae; genus JAJYIW01. The sequence goes on from JAJYIW010000044.1 coordinate 4,844, forward strand.
TGAATGTTATATTCTTTGATGCGTTGATCGCAAACCGCTAAAGCCTGCTTCTGGTCAATAAACAGGCCGCTGCCGCCGTCAATCAGAGAAAAATGTTCGCTCAAAGTCAAGCCGGATACCAGTCCCTCTTCAAGCCTGGCTGCCGGTAAATAAGCCACTCGCCGGTCGAGAAAGGCTCGATAGGGCTTACCGGTCATCGCATCCCCATTCAGGAGAATCTCTCCATCCACCGGGCGAACTAAACCGGCGCAGGCTCTTAGAAAGAGATTTTGGCCACTGCCTTCCATGCCGGCCAGGCCAATAATTTCGCCCTGGCATATCTTGAAATCAAGCTTCTTAATTTTCAGGCGGTAATCTTCCAAAGCAAGGTTTCTCATTTCCAGGACCGGTTGGCCCGGTTTTACTTTCTGGCCTTGCTCTTTCACTACCACCTTGCCGAACATCATCTCGACCAGGCGCTCATTATCAAAAGGGGCATCCATTTCACCCACCAGTTCGCCCGCCCTCAGCACGGCTACCCGGTGGCAAAGCTCTCCCACATCTTCCAATTTATGAGAGACGAAAATAATCGTTTTCCCACTGTCGGCCAGTTTGCGCAAAGTCACAAAGAGTTTTTTCTTTTGAACCGCGCTGATACCCGTGGTCGGCTCATCTAAAATCATGATCTCGACCCCTAGCCAGAGCAACCGCATGATTTCTAATTGTTGGCGCTCCCCTACGGTAAGCGTATCCACGTAACTATTGGGGTCGAGGGCAAAGTCAAATTCCTTTGCCAGGGTAAGAAATTGTTGCCTGGCTTTCTTCTTATCCGGGAAAATACCCCCCCGGCTACCGATCAAAAAATTATCCAGAATCTGCATGGGGGGAAAATCCAGCGGATCCTGGTGGAGCATGCCGATCCCATGGCGAATGGCATCTGCCGGCGATTGGATGGTAACTGGCTGATCGTCCAGCAAGATCGTTCCCCGATCAGCCTGGAAAAAACCCGAGAGGATTTTCATCAAGGTGCTTTTGCCGGCGCCATTTTCTCCCAGGATGCCTTGAATCTTGCTGGAGGAAAACGTTAAATTGAGCCCTTTATTGGCATACACCGGCCCGAATGACTTATGAATGTCTCTTACTTCGACCTTCATCAGGATCCTCAAGGCAAGGGGGAAGCCTTTCGGCTTCCCCCCTCATCAGATTAGACGTTACTTACTCTTACCGTTCATTCCTTGCAGCAATTGGGGTGCATACCAGATTTGCTGGTCGGTAGCGACTTCACCGGCCTTGAGGTAAACGGTTCCATCCTGCAAATTGATCGGCCCCGTCCACAGGTTCAAGCCACCGGCCAACGAAGAAATGAAGGCCTGCACTTTGGTGACGTTATCCGCGCTAAGCCCGGCGCCAATATTGAAGCCGACCGCGCCATAATCCGGGTTGTTGAAATGCGCCCAATCTGGCGGGTTCCATTCGAAATGAGGCTTCCAGGTTCCATTCTGGATCGCGGTTATATTTTTCAGCAATGCCGGCCCCCAGTTGAAGTATGGCACACCCAGGCAGACAGAAGGAGCCTGGGCGCAGGCATCATGGTAATCATAGGGGATAGCAAATACCTTTTTACCCGCATCGGTCATCTTCTTGGCTTCCACCAACGCTTCGGTGGTATCGATGCCAGAAATGACGACGTCGTGACCGCTATTGTAGAATTGATCGGCAACCTGGGTCGGGTCGAGCGTCTGGCCAGGAACATTGAACCAGTTACCAATCCAGGTCACATCAAAGACCAGGGATTTGGCATCCTTGTTCAAAACCTTGGTCCAGCAGTATTGGGCTCCCAGGAAAGCGGAATCGGCCAGGCGGCGGGTTTCCGAGTTGATTAATGGCCCCAGGAAACCGATTTTACCGGTTTGGGTCGTCAGGGCAGCCGCACAACCCGCGATCTCTTTCATGTACTCCATGCGTCCCATGATGTCGATCATATTGGGGATGTTCTTGTAATTCTGGCCTTTATCCCAGTTTTGATCGCCGGAGAGCATGATGGTCGGGACAGTGGGATGCGCTGCGGCGAACGTGTTCGAGTCATCCATAAAGCTGTCTGAGTTGAAGATGATCACATTGGCGCCCTTCGCCAACAGTTGCTCGGCCAATTGGGCCGGCGTAGAGCCTTGCTGGCTGAACGCATTGTCAATGTAGATCAGCTTGGTGCCAGGTAACTTGCTGACGACGTAATTACCGCCTTCATACGTAGCCTGGCTCCAGCCATTGTCATTATATGGGCCGACCAGGATCATACCGATAGTGATCGGCTGGACAGTAGGCGTCACCGGCGCTGTCGTAGCCGTCGCGGCGGGAGCGGTTGTCGCAGTCGCGGCAGGAGCAGCAGTAGCTGTCGCGGCCGGCGCTGAGGTTGCTGTGGCAGCAGCAGCGGCAACTGTGTTCGTTGGGGCTGTGGTCGCCGTAGGCGCGCTTGCGCATGCGGTTAAGATCAACGTAGCAGCCAACAGTAAAGAAAGACTACGCCAAAGCATACTATTTTTCATTTCGACTCCTCCAATTCAATACGATGTGTATCATCCGACAATATTAAGGGTACAAACAAGAGTTTTCCTCTTTCCTTCACCTCCTTGTGGAATAACCCTGAAGCTTTTCAACCTGGTCAACCACTCCTTCGTGGGTGGACTGGTCGTAATCCCAGCTATTTTACCCTAAAAAAAGGAGGTTTCTCGGATGGCTCTTTGGGATCTTCTCCAGGGGCCAGGCCCCGGCGCGTCCAAAGAGCCTCTTACGAATTTGAAGTGGATCACCCCTTATGGAGTGATCCAGGTTCCCGTTTTACCTTCCAGGGCGCGAGTGATATTTTCCGGGTTGGTGATGAGCGCCTGCTTGCCGCCTTGCTCCAGGAAACGGAGGATAGCCTGGATCTTGGGCAACATGCTTCCTTTAGCAAAATGACCCTCGGCGATATAAGCCTTTGCTTCATCCGCCGTCATGCGATCCAGCCATTTCTGGTTGGGCTTGTTAAAATGGATCGCCACTTTCTCCACCGCCGTGGAAATGAGGAACAAGTCCGCATGGATCATCGATGCCAGCAGGGATGAGCCGAAATCTTTATCGATCACGGCTTCTACCCCGATCAAATTACCGTGTTCGTCTTCGATCACCGGGATTCCGCCGCCGCCCACGCCGATGACCACAAAGCCCGCCTGGATCAACGCCCGGATGGCATCCGCCTCGACGATCCGTTGGGGAATAGGCGAAGCCACAACGCGCCGCCAGCCGCGACCGGCATCCTCTACCACCGTCCAGCCTTCCTTCGCCGCGCGCCCCTTGGCTGTCCCTTCGTCCATAAACGATCCAATAGGCTTGGTCGGGATTTGAAAAGCCCTGTCATTCCGGTCAACGATGGTTTGGGTCACCACCGTGGCGCATTTTTTATCCATGTGGCGCTGCAAGAACTCATTGTAAAGCGACTGCTGGAACATATAGCCGATGGAGCCCTGGCTATCGGCCCCACAAAAATCCAATGAGACTTCGTGCAGCTCGTGGCGCGCCAGCTCAGACCGCCGCAAGATAAACCCTACCTGCGGCCCATTCCCGTGGGTGACCACCACATCCCATCCCGATTGGATCATGTCCGCGATGTGGTGCATCGATTCCTTACCGGCGGCTATTTGGTCTGGAATAGTTTTGTGCTGCTCATCCTTAATCAGGGAATTTCCACCTACTGCAACAACGGCCACACCTTTTTTTTCCATGCTTCAATCCTTCTTTTTCAGGTCTAAACTCGCCAGGCTACCCGAGCAAGCCCGCGCAGCCCGGCGACATGATCAACTCATGGTTAACGCCATCACGGCTTTTTGAGCATGCAGGCGGTTTTCAGCTTCGTCGTAAACCACGGAATGCGGCCCATCCATCACGCCATCTGTCACCTCAATATTGCGGTCGGCAGGCAGAGGATGCATGTAGATGGCATCTGGTTTAGCCAGGGCCATCTTGCGCTCATCGGTGATCCAGGATTCATATTTTTTGATGATTTTCGCCCCTTCGTCTGGGTCGGGCGTGTGAACCATGGCGCCCCACGATTTGGCGTAGACAATATCAGCATCTTTGAAACCCTCTTCCATATCATCCACCACCTCAAAGGAAGTGCCAAATTTGCGCGCCTGCTCCCTGGCCTGCTCCATAATGCCCGGCATCAGCCGGAACTCCGGCGGATGAGCCAGAACTACATCCAGGCCGAAACGGGGCATTTGCAGGATCAGGCTTTGCGGGACGGACATCGGCTTCTGGTAAGATGCCGCGTAGGCCCATGAGACGACTATCTTCTTGCGCCGCAGGTCACGGCCTTTCTTTTCAACGATGGTCATCAGGTCGGCCAGGCATTGAAAGGGATGGTAGATGTCACATTGCATATTAAGCACCGGCGAGCGGGAAGCTTTGGCCACGTCGTTCAAATACTGGTTGCCGATCCCCCAGTCCACATGGCGGATGGCAATCCCATCGAAGTAACGACCAAATATCTCCCCAATTTCTTTAGGCGTATCGCCGTGGGCAATTTGCGTGGTGCGCGATTCGATGAATGCCGCGTGCCCACCCAATTGGGCCATCCCGGCCTCAAAAGAACCGCGGGTGCGCGTGCTGCTGAAGAAGAACAACATCGCCAGGACTTTATCACGCAGGTAAGCATGCGGCTCATTCAAGGCTCGTTTACGTTTCAGGTCAAAGGCTACGTCCAAAACGGTTTCGACTTCTTCCTTGCTGAAATCGAGATCGCCAATCAGATCGCGCCCGTGTAAATTGGTTTGCATCTTTTCCTCCTATTCCATGGCGCCCAAAATTAAAGCCAGGAGCGCCATGCGCATGACCACGCCATTGAAGGCTTCCTGCCAGTAGCGAGAATGGCGGGTCTTATCCACATCCTCGGGTAACTCATCCATGCGCGGCAGGGAATGCAGGATGATGGCATCTGATTTAGCTTTGGAGGCCAACAGGTCGCGCGTAATCTTGTAATTCTCGGGGGTCAGTCCTTTATCGGCTGAAGCTTCCTGGCGCGCCTTCGTGTAATCGGGCTGCACAACCGGTTCCATATAAATTACATCCGCCTTATGGATCACCTGGGCCACGTGCTCAGCCTCGCTGAAACGCAGGTTGTAGTGGCGCAATTCAGCTTTAAACTCGTCTGTCAGCGACATTTCTGGCGGCGCCACGTAGATCACCTCAGCGTCAAATTGGGTCAGGCCATACGAGATTGAATGCATCGTGCGCATACGCATATCCCCAATGCACAGAAAAGTCAGGCCATCAATGTGTCCTTTTTCGTGCAAAACAGTGTACAGGTCGGTCAGCACCTGGGTCGGATGTTCGCCCCAACCATCCCCCGCATTAATGACCGGCACGCTGGCCCATTTCGCAGCCTCAGCCGGGGCGCCTTGCTGGAAATGGCGCATCACAATGGCATCGCCATAATACTCCAGCATCTTGACCGTGTCTTTAATCGATTCCTGGTACCAATCCCCGGCGCGAGTCATTTTTGCATCCGAAAAACCGGTGACGTGCCCGCCCAGGCGATGCATAGCCGCTTCATGAGCCAGGCGGGTGCGTGTGCTGGGCTGGTAAAAAGCGGTGACGAGGGTTTTATTGGCTAAGAGATCTGAATTGCGGCGATCACGAGCGATCGGCTCCAGTTCATCCGCCACTTGAAACACGCGGAAGAATTCCTCACGCTCAAATTCCTTTAGTGACAAAATATCACGACCTGAAAAGCTACGCATTACATTACTCCTTTAATGATTTAAATTTAAACAGATGGGTTGGTCCAGGTGGCCGGTTGAGTAACCCCAACACTGCGAACCACATGAAAACGGAAGAAGCCGGGCAAGAAATAGCTGAAGGAATGATCGACGACCCGACCATCCAGGGTGTAAAGATCAGCGGTAAAGCACAGCAATACGTCACCGCGTTGGATTTCGAGTGCGCGGGCAATTTCGACGGTGGCAGGCACTGCGCTGATTTCAGTGCGGGATTGAATGAGGGGCGGGGAGCCACGCCTGAGAAGCAGGTCGAGCACCGAGCCGGTAAAGCCATTTTTGAGCTCAGCTGGGGTCAATACATCTACCGGCAACCGGTCAATCAGATAGGCCACCGGGCGCGCTTCGACCCATAGCGTCCGGGACACCTGGGTCAGAGGTGAGCCGGGCCTGATATTCAGCGTGATCGCTTCGTCAGAGCCAGCGGCAGACTGGTCGATGACCAGATCGCCCATCGTCACAGGCAAATGGATGCGCTGGGCCAGCGTCTCGATACTCTCCAGCACCTCTAACCCACTTTCAAGAACCTGCTGTTGGCCAACGACGAAAGTGCCAACGCCCTGCCGGCGCCGCAGCAAGCCCTGGCCTTCAAACGCACGCATAGCTTCGCGTAAGGTAGCGCGCGACACGCCCAATTGCCTGGCCAGCGCAGGCTCAGAAGGTAGTCGATCGCCTGCCGGCGTTTCCGCAATCAGTTGCGCCAGCTCGGCTGCTAAGCGTTTGAATGGAGACAGGCTGGTCACGTCTATACAACCTCCAATTCCTTCTACGCGCTTAACAAACGGCGAGCGGCCTGGTTGTGGCGATGAACCAGGCCGGGCAAATCGACGGTCACCAGGTGACCATCCTCGACCACGGGCTTACCCTGGACCACGCTGAGATCGACTTTTTGGGGCGCACAGAACAAGATCGCCGCCAGCGGATCGGTCACCGCGCCGGCATAGTCCAGGCGATCCAGGTCAAAGCCAATGAAATCAGCGCAGAAGCCAGGCTGCAGCGCGCCAATATCCGTCCGCCCAAGCACAGCCGCGCCGCCGCGCGTGGCCAGTTCCAGCGCCTGGCGGGCCGTGAGCAAAGCTGGCGATCCATCCTGCGACAACGACGCGCCCTGCAAGCCGGCGCTTACCCGAGAGAGCAACAAGGCCTGGCGCGCTTCCGCCAGCATGTGAGAGCCGTCGTTGCTGGCCGAGCCATCTACTCCCAACCCAACATGGATGCCAGCCTGTAGATACTGCATGAGAGGCGCTATGCCTGAGGCCAGGCGCATGTTAGAAGTCGGGCAATGCGCCACACCGCAACCCGTACGAGCGTACACCCCGATCTCTTCCTGGCTGATGTAGACTGAATGGGCAAACCAGACATCGTGCCCTACCCAATCCACTGACTGCATATAGGCCACCGGGCGGTAGCCAAAAGATTGCAGGCAAAAGGCTTCTTCATCCTGGGTCTCGGCCAGGTGGGTGTGCAGGTGAACCCCATATTGGCGAGCCAGGAGCGCACTCTGGCGCATCAAGTCGCCGGTAACGCTGAAAGGCGAGCAGGGCGCCAGCACAATCTGAAGCATCGAGCCCGGCTGGGCGTCATGATAGGTCTCGATCAACCGCTGGCTATCGGCCAGGATGGTATCTTCATCATCCACCACGCGGTCAGGGGGTAAGCCGCCCTGGCTCTCCCCCAGGCTCATGGAGCCGCGCGACGCATGCAGCCGCAGGCCCACCTGGCGGGCTGCCTCAATTTCATCGTCCAGGCGGCAGCCGTTGGGGAATAAGTACAGGTGATCAGCCGCTGTCGTGCAGCCAGAAAGCGCCAGCTCGGCCAGCGCCGTCTGAGTGGAGATAGCAATATCTTCGGGGGTTATCCGCGCCCAAATAGGATAAAGCGTCTTCAGCCAGGTAAACAGGTTAGCATTTTGCGCGGCGGGCAAGGCGCGGGTCAGCGTCTGGTAAAAATGGTGGTGAGTATTGACCAACCCCGGCATCACCAGGGTATGCGGGAGATCGTAGACCACGTCAGCCGTAGACGGCAACTCCTCGGAAGGGCCGACCTGCTCGATAAAGCCGTCCCTGGCAAAGAAGCCTCCGCCCGGGATCTCGCGCCGCTGGTCGTCCATGGTTACCAGGAGAGCCGTATTACGCACCAAAAGTGTTGACGCCATACCCTTAGTTTAATGAGGAGTCGCCAAAAAGTCAATTGTCTGACAATAGCAATTTGTCAGACAAATTAAAAAAAGGAATATTGACAAGGGCGTATTTATACGATAACATAGCGGCAACTTGACCACTGGTGGAAACGAAGAAGATGACCCTCGAAAGCCGCTTACGACGAAGGACCCGATATTCGCCCTGCTCATTGGGATGCCAGGCTTATTGGGTTGCGTAGCCACGCGGCCAGGATTGATTGCAATTGAGCCCTCCCAATGGAGGGCTTTTTAATTATTTCCGGTTTGAATTTTATCCGCACCCTCACATCTCACAGGAGTTCACCCATGAAAAAAGATTTTATTGCCGTTGCTGATTATTCCCCCGAGGCGCTGCAAGGCCTGCTGGACCTGGCGATAACCCTTAAAAAAGAGCACGCCCAGGGTGGCAACCAGCCCGTATTGAAAGGCAAAGTGCTGGCAATGATCTTCCAAAAGCCCAGCTTGCGCACGCGTGTCAGTTTCGATATGGCCATGCGTCACCTGGGCGGCGACGCTCTCTACCTCTCCCCGGCTGAAATCGGGCTGGGGCAACGTGAATCCATCGCCGATGTGGCCCGTGTTCTGGCCGGTTACGTCGAAGGCATCATGGCACGCGTTTTTGAGCACCAGCACGTCCTCGAACTGGCTCAATGGGCCAGCGTGCCAGTGATCAACGGGCTGAGCGACTACAACCACCCCTGCCAGGCCATGGCCGATGCCCTGACCATTGTCGAGGCCTTTGGAAGCATGAAGGGGCTGAACGTGACCTTCATCGGAGATGGCAACAACGTGGCGGTATCCCTGATGCATGTTTGCGCCAAGCTGGGCGCCAACTTTACCCTGGCCTCGCCGGATGGCTACGACCTCAATCCGCAGGCGGTCAAGCTGGCCCAGTCATTCGCAGCCAAGAGCGGCAGCACTATCCGCCTGCTGCGTGATCCCCACGAGGCGGTCAAAAACGCAGAGGTCATCTATACGGACACCTGGACAAGCATGGGCCAGGAAGCCGAAACCAAAAAACGTGAAGCGGTCTTCCCACCCTACCAGGTCAATGCGCAACTGGTGTCGGAAGCCAGTCCAGAAGCGATCGTATTGCACTGCCTGCCGGCCCACCGGGGTCACGAGATCACCGACGAAGTGGCCGATGGTCCGCACTCAAGGTTGTTTCCGCAGGCTCACAACCGCATGCACGCGCAGAAGGCCATCCTGGTGCACCTGATGGCCTGAATTCAGGTCTTGAGCTGAGCCAGTAATTCTACGCTGTGCTCCGCCGGTTTGACGTTCTCGTAGACCTTTGAAACGACGCCATTGGCATCGATCAAAAAGGTGGTGCGAAAAACGCCTTCATACTCGTGGCCCATGGTTTTCTTCACGCCCCACACGCCATAAGCAGTACACACTTCATGACCCTCATCCGCCAGCAAGGGGAAAGGAAGTGTGTATTTGCTTTTAAATTTCTGGTGTGAGCTGACCGAATCGGGGCTGACGCCCAATATTTGCACGTTAGCCTTTTGGTAAGCCGAATAATCATCACGAAAGTTGCAGGCTTCCGTGGTGCAGCCCGGGGTATCATCTTTCGGATAAAAATACAGGATGACCGGCTTACCGCGAAAATCCGATAAGCGGCGCACAATCCCCGCATCATCTTTGAGGGTAAATTCAGGCGCCGGGCTTCCAGCTTTGATCATCATGGTTAACCTCCAGGATCAAAATAAAGTCTTCTACCTGGAATTATATACTTTATACAGGCCATGCGAGGCCCTCGTATAAGGCCTGTACCAGGTGACGAATCGTTTTCGCTTAGGGCCGGCGGGTTGCAGTGGGCGTGGGCTCGATCGGGCCGTTCCACCACGGGAGCAGGCCGCCAAACATGCCCAGGCTGTAGCTTTCGCGCACCTCAATCCGCGTCAGGTACAGATCGGTGCCCTGGGGGTGGTCTGACCCGCCTCCCAACCCGGCGCCAGACGTATAGCCGTATTGAATAGCTTTTTTCAAGATGTAATCGTTGGAGATCCCAAACGGGTAAGATATGGACGTGACTGGCACACCCACGACTTTTTGAAGATCCTGGCGGGATTGATACAGCTCAGCTTTAAGCCCTTCTTTCGACTTAGTCAGATCCGAATGAGAGTAGGTATGGCTGCCCACCTCCCAGCCAGCCTGGACCAATGTCTTCAAGACGTCCACACCCATATATTTCGGATCGGCCAGGCTTTTCGTCACAATATATACGGTGCCGGTGAAACCAAGCGCCTTCATCACCGGGAATGCATTCTGAAAAACATCCAGGTTGCCATCGTCAAACGTGATCACGATAGGCCGGGCCGGCAACGGGCCGCCCTGATCCATCACCTGTACCAGAGTGGCCATCGAGATAGTGGTATATCCTGAAGCGACCAGCCCTTCCATTTGCTGCTTGAACATTTCAGGGGAGACAAAATAGCGGTTGTCGTTGGGCGGCTCAGCGATATGATGGTAAAGCAGGATGGGCACCACCAGATTCCCGGCCGGGTGAAAAACCCACGTAGGGGTGAGGGTTGGGGCAAGTGTCAGGGTATCGGTCGGGACAGGGGTCAGGCTGGGCGTCATGGTGACCGAAGGGGATAGATCGGCTTCGCCTGGCGTCATCGTAACCGGAGACCTGGTTGGCAAGCCTGCCGTCAAGCTCGGCGAGGCCATCACCGCCGATTCCCTCAACAAGGATGCCGTTTTGGGTGCAGCGCAAGAAGTCAACAGCCCTAACAACAATAAAAATACCCATAAAGGTGGTTTGTTCAACGGAATACCTCATGAAATCCAGAAGGTGAAAGTAAAAAGGTAGGCGACCAGGGCGAAGGTGGCAACCGCCGTCACAACTAACAGGCGGTAGCGGGGCCTGGCCCCGCTACGGATTTGTACCATTTGCCAGATTTGAAACAATCCAACGGGCAACGCCAGAAAGGTGGGCCAGCCTAACTTCCAGGGAAGCCCTGATATCATGGCCAGCCCGATCAACAGAAAACCGCACAGAATCAGCAGGTTATGCCAATTCATCCCCCGTTGCCAGCCGAGTCGCACCATCAGCACGCGTTTATTCTGCTTAATATCCTCGGCGTAGGTTGGCAAGGTCAAGGCCAATGCCATCGCCAGGTAGAGCAGGGTGAGAGGAAAGGTCGTCATCGCCAACAAGCGATGAAAAAACCCCGCCTGCAGCAAGAAAGCAAAAGCCGGAACCAGGTTGGCCAAAAAAATGGCATCGGCCAGCTCGCCAAAGCCCGAATGGTTCAATTGAACCGGTGGGGTGGCATAGAAAATAGCGATCAAGAATGCAACGATCAGGATCGTCAGCGCTTCAAGGTGAATATCCCCAGCCCGGATTAACTGGAGAGTAAAAAAAGTACCCATCGTTAAAACCGTGGCTGAACCCAGTAAGGAGGGCCAACGGCCTAAATGAAAAGGCTCGTCGTTATGAGGCTGCCCTTCCGCCCGGTGTATAGGACCAGGAAGCGCGGATAACGAGACAAAATACTCATCCAGGAACAGGGTGCCCAGTTGGAGGAGCGTAACAACGGCCTGCCCCAGCAGATAGACGTGCCAATCCGTGGCTCTTCCCAGATAATGGGCAATCCCCGCACCCAGGGCATATAACAAGAATCCGCCTAAGAGATAAAAGGGACGGAACAAAGCAATCATTCTCTTCACAAAAAAAACCATCCCTCTGATCAATGGGATCCGATCAACTGGTAGCCGCCATCCACGACGAGCGTCTGCCCAGTGATATAGTCATTATCCACCAAAAAAATCAGAGCCTTTGCAATGTCTTCCGGATCGCCAGCGTGCCTGGCTGGCAGCCGGTCAATCAAACGAGCCCAATCCTCGGCGGGCACCTGCTCGCTCTTGAGGATTAACCCCGGGGCAATCGCATTCACCCGGATACGCGGCGCGAGCGAGCGGGCCAGCACCCGCGTCAACATAGCTAAACCAGCTTTGCTCACCTGGTAATCCGGGTATGCGGTCCACGTGTGGGAGAGGCCGGCATCCGTCAGATTGATAATCAGCCCACCCTGGTCGGTCATCAGCCGGGCAGCTTCCTGGGAGCATAAGAAAGGCGCGCGCAAATTGAGAGCCAGGGTCGCATCCCATTGCTCTACCGAGAGGGTCGCCAGGGCCGTCTTTACCATCGTCCCCGCAGAATTGACCAGCACCTGTAAAGGATGGGGAAGCGCTGCCACCTGGCGAAACAAGCCTTTGATCTGGGATGGATCGGTCAGATCCGCCCGGATGGCATACGCCAGGTAACCTGACTGCCTCAATTCATCCACTGCTGACGCCACCAATGTCGCAGAATGATAATAATGGAGAACGACGGCAAATCCCCGGCGGGCCAGGGCTGTCGCCAACGTTTTACCTAGACGGTGGGCGCTGCCTGTCACCAGGGCCAAAGGCATTGGGGATTCGGCTTGGGCAGATACCATGATACATCAGTGGCGGAAGAAGTTAGTCACGAAGAACCAGACATTAGCCGGCCGTTCGGCGAGTCGTCGCATAAAGTAGGGATACCAATGGGTGCCATACGGCACGTAAACCCGCACGGCATAACCCTGGGCCACCAATTGATCCTGCAGATCGCGGCGAATGCCATAAAGCATCTGGAACTCGAACGTTTCGGGTGACACACCCAGGCGGTTTGCCGTTTGGATGGCATGCGCAATCCGGGCTGGATCGTGGGTAGCGATGGCCAGGCCAGGTGGAATTTGACCGCCCCTGCCCGGTAAGCCGCCGGTTTGCTGGATCCCTTCCATCATCTGATCGAGGAGATGATCGTAGTTTTGATCCACCTCTTTTTTCAAAGGGAAAGCCAGTTGGGGGGATTCCTGGTAAGCGCCCTTGCATAGGCGCACTTTGCCTGAAAGCTGGCTCAACGCCTGGATATCCTGTTCGCTGCGGTACAGGTAGGCCTGGATCACCACTCCCACGTCATTAAAGCCTGCCTGGCGCGCCCAGCTATGTAAAGCCAGGGTCTTATCCACGCATGAACTATCCTCCATATCAAAGCGGACAAAATTGTGGGTTTCACGGGCAGATTCCAGAATGCGAGCCAGGTTTTGCCTGGCCAGCTCCTCATCCAACAGGAGACCGACCTGAGTTAACTTGATTGACACATTGGACTGAATACCCACCTGAGAAATTTGATTAATCGCCGCCAGGATATCTTCTGTCGCCCGGGTAGCGTCCTCACGGCTGGCGGTATTCTCGCCCAGGTGATCAAGGCTGGCCTTTATCCCCCGCCCATTGAGGTCGCGGACCACTTGTACCGCATCCGCCAGGGTCTCCCCCGCCACAAAGCGACTGGCAACCCGCCAGGCCAGTTTATTTCGGGAGATGGTACGTTGGGCCCACTTTACTTTTGAAATTTGGATGAAAAATGATCGCAGCATGTTGGCACCCATGAACGTAAGCCCGGAGTATGGTGAATTCTAGCCCTCTCAAACCCATTTATTCTAACACGAAACACTAAACAGGCTCTTCAGGAAATCCGCTGGTGAATCCTGAAGAGCTTTAAGCGTCCTGGATTCGGGCGTGATATAATAAAAACAGGGATGTAGAAAAGCCCGTTCCACCTGGCTCAGAGCCGTTTACATTATTCTACTGATAGACAATATGGGAAAACCTGCTGCGAGGCTTGCCACCTGGTTAATCGTTATTCTATTGGCCTGCTATTCGGTCATTTCAGCGCCGGCGGTTAAGAGCGCTTCGACGGCTGGAGGCCTGGCCTTATTCGCCCCTTCCGCCTGCCCTGCCGGTGGCTGTGCGGCCGGGCAGCGCCTCAACCTTATGGCAAGTTATACCGCTTCGCCGCAAGTGTTTTCACGCCCCAATCTCCAGGTGTGCGTCTTCGCCCCGCTGGATGGGGTCAGCTCCTCCCCCTGGGCAGATCCTACCTCTTTCACCGTGGCCGCTATGGGAGGGCAATCCAACATACCCTACACGAGCGGTGAAGCCAGGGCCAATTTTTGCGCTCAGAATATCAACCTCCCGCCAAACGTCATTTTTCTGGGCGGCGCCTATGCCACCCTGCCTGCCTCTGTTTCTTCGGATAGCCTGACCTTTGGCTTCCGTATCGGGCCCACCACAACCCTTCCCGGGAGCATCACCGTCCAGGTTTACGATCCCACCCTGCCTGATACGACCCCCCCTTCCCAGACCTATACCCTATCGATTAATCCCATCCCAGCCGCCAGCCCGGCCTTTGTCGCTGCGGATGCCGCTGCCTGCGCGGCGAACACCCCCTGTTACGTCAACAGCGGCGACGATCTGCCCACCGGGCTCGGCACAGGATTAAAGGACGCGATCGATGCGCTCCCAAAAGCAGCGGTGATCAATATTTTAGGCACCTACCCGATCAAATCGAACGCCATCCTGGTCAACCAG
>JAJYIW010000279.1 GCA_021789855.1 Chloroflexota bacterium
CATTGGTGACCGGAGGAGCTGGCTTAATCGGCTCACATATCGTCGATTTACTGTTACAAAAAGGGCACCAGGTTCGTGTTTTGGACAACCTGGCCCGGCCGACCCATCTCAAAGGAAAGCCAGATTGGATCGCGCCCGAAGTGGAATTTGTCCAGGGAGACGTGCGCAACCGGGAAGACCTGGACCGCTCGTTGGAAGGCGTCGATTGGGTCTTTCACCAGGCCGCGGATGGCGGTTTTACCAGCGCGATCAGCCATTATTTCACCAATAATTCTCTCCCCACCGCCGTCCTGTATGAGCTGATCCGGGACAAACACCCGGTCAAAAAGGTGGTGACCGCCTCGTCCCAGGCCGTCTACGCCGAGGGTAAATACCTCTGCCCCGAGCACGGCCCGCAAAATCCTGCGCCGCGCACGATCCAGCAGATGCAGGCTGCCGATTGGGAGCTGCACTGTCCCGTCTGCGGCGCTTACATGAAAAGCATTCCCATCGATGAAGGCCATACCAATCCCTGGCTGCCCTATGGAATGTCGAAATATATGAATGAGATCCTGGCGTTAAACCTGGGAAAGCTCTACGGCATCCCCACGGTGGCCTTGCGTTATTCGCTGACCTACGGGCCGCGCCAATCTTTGTTCAACCCCTACACCGGCATCTGTTCCATTTTCTCGACCCGCATTCTGACCGGCAAGCCGCCGGTAGTTTATGAGGATGGGCTTCAAACCCGTGATTTTTCCTTTGTAGAGGATGTGGCCAGGGCCAATGTGCTGGTGGCTGAAAAAGATGAGGCCAATTACCAGGCGTTCAACGTGGGCACCGGTGTGGCCACCACCGTGCTGGATTTTGTGTATACCCTGGGGAAGGTCTATCACCGGCCAGTGACGCCGCTTTTACGCCGCGAATTTCGCCCTGGCGACTCCCGCCACCTGGTGACCGATGCCAGCCGCCTACGCGCCCTGGGCTGGTCGCCTCAGGTCATGCTCGAGGAAGGCTTGCAGCGTTACGCGGATTGGATCCGTTCGTACTCCACGGTCGAGGATTATTTTACCGAAGCCGAGCAATTGCTCAAAAATACGCGCGTGGTCATGAAGACCCAATAACAGGGGCTGAACTGACCCGGTTCTCACTCTATGAATGACATTCGATCACCATCCAAAGAAAAAGCCATCGACGATTTTAGGGAGTTTACCGCCTTCTGGAAAATCCCCGATCGATTAGTCTCGCAAGGAGCGTCCCATGAAAGAAAGGACGGAGAGGAGATAGCCCCCAATCGATTCTATCTCCAGTCGGTGAATCCGGCCGGCCGCCAGCCGCCCATGTTCTACACCTGGCAAGGCATCCATCTCTTCACGACACTGGCTTCATCCAAAGCCGGCGCCAGCTCGGGGGATGACCCGGTGTATGACTTCAACGGTAAAGCGGTCGGGGCGGTCACCTATGAAGAAGGTCAAAATACGCTCACGCTCCCCTTCCACTTTGATACGGCGATATGGAATTTGCGCCTGGAGAAATATGTTCGGGGGGAAGCCACGCAGCCGGCTGAGGACCTGGGGAGGCGACTTTATTATTCAATCAAGCCTGCCATGCCGCGGCCACTGCGATTAATGATGCGGAAAACCTTAAAAGAGCCCATGGCGAAGCGCTCCTTTCCGGCCTGGCCGGTAGATACCAGTGTGGAGCAACTCCAATTCGGCTTATTGCGCACCCTCCTGGAAGCCCGGCCAGGCACCGCGCTGCCGGTGCTGTCTTTTTGGCCAGGCGGTGAAGATTGCTGCCTGGTGCTGACCCATGATGTGGAGACCCAGCAAGGGGTAAACCATATGGATCAGGTCATTGAGGTAGAACGCGAGTGTGGGGTGCGTTCATCGTGGAACTTTGTCCCCAAAGATTATTATGTGGATCCACAGATTTTTGAAAGGTTGAGAACGGATGGGTTTGAGATCGGGGTTCACGGCCTGTACCATAATGGAAAACTATTCCAATCGCGGGAAATGTTTTTACGGCAAGTGGTTGAAATCAACCGCTATATCCACCAATGGGGCGCCGCTGGATTTCGTTCTCCATCCCTCCTTCGCAATCTAGACTGGATCAGCGAATCCATCGATATCGATTATGACACATCTTGCCCGGCGAGCGAGTGGTATGGCGCCCAGCCGGGGGGATGTGGCACCGTGTTTCCTTTTATGAAAAATAGACTGGTCGAGCTGCCGATCACGTTACAACAGGATCATACCTTGCTCGAGGTTCTCGACTTTAGCCCGGAGAAAATGGTAGAACACTGGCTGGCCACTATTCAAAAAATAAAACAGGTTCATGGTATGATCCTACTTAACAGTCACCCCGATTACCTGGTAGACCACAAAAGATTGCAGGCTTATCGAAATTTCTTGACCATCATCACCCAGGAAAAAAATTGCTGGAGAGCATTGCCCAGGGAGGTAGCTAAGTGGTGGCGAGTCCGGCAAGATTCATCCCTGGATTATGAAAATCAACAATGGGTGATCAAAGGGCCAGACACCTCCCTGGGGAAGGTGATGACCGTGAACCTGGCCGATGATCACCAGCCTTACCCAATCACTTTTCAGCCACTTTTTTAAGGGGCCATCGTTTAATTAACAGGATCATGCCACACAAAAAGCTACGTATTCTTTTTGTTACCCCGTATGTCCCTGCCTCAAATCGGTTGAGGCCATATCGTTTCATTAAGGAGCTCGTTCATCTGGGGCATAGCGTGGTAGTCGTATGCCTGGTCCAACCCGGGTGGGAATATAAATTTGTGGATGAATTAAAACCGTTAGTTGAAGCGGTTTATCCGGTCATCCCCAACCGTTTGTATTCCCTTTTTAATATTCTCGTTTCATTGCCTTCGAATATACCGCTCTCGGTCGCCGTATCTTCTTCACGCCAACTTCACGGGATCGTGAAGGGTTTACTCGACCAATCAAGCTTCGACTTAATCCACACCGAGTTTGTCAGGGCAGGGCAATATACAGCCGATTTTCAAGGGATACCCAAGTTGTACGATGCGGTGGATTCTTTGGCCCTGGCTTACCATCGGGCACTTAAAAATAAACATACGAGATTTGAACATCGCCTGCTGGCTTTTGAAGAATGGCTGAAGATGCGCAGCTACGAGACGGGCATCCTTCATTCATTCAATCGCGTGATTGTCAGCTCCCCCAGCGATCAAAGCTATCTGGTCGATCATGGGACACCTGTCGATGTGCTGCCCAATGGGGTTGACCTGGATTATTATCATTGGATGGAAGAAGAGAAAGAAGCCGATTCCATCGTGTTCCTTGGAAAGATGAATTACTACGTCAACGTCGACAGTATTACCTATTTCGCAAAATTCATTTATCCCTTGATCAAAGCTCAACGTCCAGGCGCCCATTTAACCATTGTGGGATATAACCCCGATCGCACGGTGCGGAATTTGAGCCGAGACCCATCCATTGTGGTGACGGGGGGGGTGCCAGATGTACGGCCTTATTTCGCCAGGTCGATGGTGGCTATCGCCCCGATGATCAGCGGGTCAGGCATCCAGAATAAAATATTACAGGCTATGGCCGTTGGCACACCAGTGGTGACCACCTCGCTGGCCCGCCAGGCCTTGCAAGTGACGCCGGGAGAACATTTATTAGTCGCTGATACAGCCGCTCAGTTTGCTCAAGCGGTGGTGGCTGTGTTGGAAGACAAATTCTTGCAAAAGAAGCTAAGCGCCAATGCGCGGCGTTACGTCGAAGAATGTCATAACTGGAACGTGATCGGCCAACGCTTAGAAGATATCTACATGGAAATGTTATAAGCAGCCGGTCATCCACCTACACAGTTCGACAGCTTTCTGCCCATCATG
>JAJYIW010000280.1 GCA_021789855.1 Chloroflexota bacterium
AGGAAGCTGCTCACATCGGTGAGTATGCTGGCTTCGCGCAACACCAGGACCAGCGAGGCAAAGGCAAAGCCAAAACCATAAAGCCCGGCCAACATGGGGATCAAGGTAAGGACGGTGGCCAGGGCATTGCCGGTAGGATGGAAGCCGAACAGGAGAGCCGCCGCCAGCAGCATGAGCACCGAAGTGATGATGGTAATGGTGATATTGGACAGCGTCCGCGCGATCATCATCAAGGGGCGTGAAAGGGGCGCCATCCAGGTCGATTCGAGCACGCCCATATCCATATCTTCCTTGAGCGAGTAACCGATGCCCCAAAACACCGCCATGACAAAGTTGTACAGAACCGTCCCCAGCAGGACAAACGACATATAATCCGAGCTACCGCTATACTCGGCAAAGCCGCGCGCCTGGCCGTTGACGCTGAAAGCCTGGCCCATGAAGAAGACCGGCACCAGCCAGATAATCGGTTGAAACACCATGGTCAGGTTGTTGAGCGGGTAACGCCAGTAGATCTTCCAATCCTTGGCGGCGATAGTGCCCATGGCGCGTAATTGCGAGGAAAAAGTGGGGTGAGACAGACTGGTGATGGTTTGAGACATTGGATAGCCTTTCCCAGGGAATTAATACTGGCCAATCGCTCCGGTGCGGCGCGCACGCCGTTCCATCCAGTTGAACAACAGGTAGCCTGCCGCTAACCAGGCGACCCCAAACAAAACCAGTGGGATCAGGTCGGGCAGCAGCGCCGGAAGCTTTGCGCCTCCCAGCGCGGCCAGGCGTGCAGCGTGAATAATGTAGGTGGGCGGCAGCCAACGAGCGACCGCTTGCATCCAGGCAGGTAATATGGCCACGGGAAAGGTAATCCCACAGAAGATCATCACCAGCCCGCGGACGAGCATGACAATCCCACTGGCCTCTTTGGCGGCAATCACCAGGCTGGCAAAGGCAAAACCAATCCCATAAATGGAGGGGATGGCCGCGAGCAGCACCAGCAGGATCAGCGCCGGGTTACCGTTATAGCGCACACCAAAAATCAAGGCAAACTCCACCGCAGAGACGATCAGGAATATCAGGCTGGTGAGCAGGTGGGTCACGCTGCTCCCCAGGAGGAAGGAAAACCGCCAGGTAGGCGAGAGCCAGTTCGATTCAAGCGTGCCGCGTAGCTGGTCCTCGCGGAGGGTGGTCCCTACGTCCCAAAGAACAATGTTTTGCCACATCCACACCGTGGTGCCAAGGGCAATAAAGCCGAGGTAGTCCAGCGTTCCGGCAACACTGGCAAAAGCAGCCAGGCCGCTGCCATCCGGGCCGGCCAGGGCGTGCGCCGAAAAGATGTAAGCCGCCGGAAAGATCACCGGCCAGATGAACATCGCAATTACCCAGGTGGGGTAACGGCGAAAGATAATCCACTGCCGCCGCACCACGGCGCCCAGCGCGCGCAGGTGAGCGGTGAAATCGGTATGCGCCAGTGAGCGACGCTGCGCGCCAGCGACAGAGACAGCCAGAGGTGGTTCCATCATGGGCAGGCCAGCCATATTCTCACCCTCCTTAATCCCGCAGGGCTTTCCCGGTAAGCTGGATGAACACATCTTCAAGCGAAGGCTGGACGATGTTCATGTTCACCAGGTGGGTGCCGTTCGTATTCAAGGTGTCGATGATGCCAGGCAATACCGCCCGGCTGTTGGCCACATGCAGATTGACATCCCACAGCGAATCGCTGCCCTGGTAGTTTGCCACCAGCGATTCTACCCCGGCCAGCTTTTTCAATACATCCGAGTGCTCAGCATGCCAGCCGGACACTTCCAGGCGGATGACGTCGTTCTGGTTGATCCGGCGTTTGAGCGCGGCGGGCGTATCAAGGGCGATGATCGTCCCCTGATCGATGATGCCGATGCGGTCCGAAAGCTGGTCCGCTTCTTCCATGTAATGGGTGGTCAACAGGATCGTATGGCCCTCTTGCTTAAGCTGCAAGATTATCTCGCGTAAATTGCGCGCCGCCTGCGGATCCAGGCCCAGGGTGGGCTCGTCCAACAAGATAATCGGCGGTCGCGCCAGCAGGGCCTTGCTGATGGCAATGCGCTGCTTCATCCCGGTGGAATACTTTTCTACCAGATCGTTCGCCCGCCCGGCCAGCTCCATCCGTTCAAGTAACTCGTCTATGCGCTTACGGGCCACGGCCGGCGGCACATGATAGATAGCAGCGTAATATTCCAAATTTTCGCGCCCGCTCAGCTTCCAGTAAATACTGCGCTCGCCGGCCAGCACGGTGCCCAGGCTCTGGCGCACCTGGTTGGACTGCCTGACCACATCGTAACCATTTACTTTCGCCGTGCCGCTGGTCGGCTCGAGCAGGGTGCACAACATGCGGATGGTGGTGGTCTTACCGGCCCCGTTGGGCCCCAGCAGCCCAAAGATTTCGCCCTGCCGGATCCTCAAATCCACATCATGGACAGCATTGAACGGCACATTCTTTGGAGAGTGCGGACGACTACCCAAAGGCCACCAACCCCTGCGCGGGGTGGCAGACCCACCCGGCGTCCCGGCGTTGTTTTTTCCCTCCTGTGGCGCTTTACGATAAAAGACCTTGCTCAATTTTTCAGTTTCAATCGCCCATTCAGTCATGCCAGAACCTCCTCGACGGGGAATCGCTCCTTTAAAAAGTAGCTTCTAGAATATCGATATTAATATTATATTCCATATATTCAATATTTTACAACTCAACATTGATATTGTCAATACATTATTATACTTTATGAATTTGTGACTCGATCTTCATTTTAACTGACCCTTGTCTTGGCTTTTGTTATAAAATAATTATGCAACTGCTCAACCTTATGTAGAAAGAACCCTAATTTGAGGTATTTGCGGCTGCGAAGCAGTCGCAAATACCTCAAATTAGGCAATTTTCGCCTCGGGACTGAGGGGTAACATAATTTCTATGAACTTCGGATTTGTCTTCCCTGGCGGTGATGCCCGTACCGCCGCCAATTATGCTTATGAGGCCGAGCAGGCCGGTTGGGACGGCTTTTTTGTCTGGGAGCCGGTATGGGGCAACGATGCCTGGGTTAGCCTGGCAGCAGCAGCCATGCGCACGGAGCACATCCGCCTGGGGACCATGCTCACGCCACTGCCGCGCATGCGCCCGTGGAAACTGGCCAGCGAGACCGTTTCCCTGGATCACCTGTCGAAAGGCAGGGTTATCCTGGCGGTTGGATTGGGGGCAGTGGATACCGGGTTCGAGGAGTTCGGGGAGGTTGTCGACCGGCGAGAACGGGCCGAGCTTTTAGATGAAGGCCTGGAGATCCTGACACGCCTGTGGCAGGCGCAGCCTTTTGACTTCGATGGGAAGCATTACCACGTTCACATCAAGAAGATTGGCGGTCCGTTGGGCGCGCCTGCGCCGCTGCAGCAACCGCGCATCCCAATCTGGGTGGTGGGAGCCTGGCCCAGGCGTAAATCCATGGCGCGCGCCCTGCGCTATGACGGCCTGCTGCCGGCTATGATGGGGCAAGATGGCCAGGTCCAGTTCAACCCACCCACCCCGGCAGACCTGCGTGAGATGGCCACCTTCGTCCACGCCAACCGTACGCAGTCCACCCCGTTCGACTTCATCATGGAAGGCCGCACGCCCGGGGACGATCCGGCCCAGGCTGCCGCTGTCGTGGCCCCTTACGCGCAAGCCGGCGCCACCTGGTGGAACGAAGCCTTGTGGGACGCGCCAGATCCGGCCAGCGTCCTGGCTCGCCTCCGCCAGGGTCCGCCGCGCTTGTGACAACGAACCTGGATAGGATGCACGCGATAATAAATTTATGAGTCTCACCCTACTTACCGGTACGCTTCCGGGTTTGCTGGTTG
>JAJYIW010000281.1 GCA_021789855.1 Chloroflexota bacterium
TGCCAGCTGCTCAACTCGATGGGCATCCCCACGGTCAACATGGCCCGTGTGGCCGCCACCTGTGGTGATAAGATGGTCACCTCGGCAGCCCTGGCCCAGGCCGGCCTGCCCCAGCCCAGGCTGCGCATCGCGTTCACCCCTGAATCGGCCCTGCAAGCTATCGAGGAGCTGGGCTATCCCGTGGTGCTCAAGCCGGTGATCGGATCGTGGGGGCGGATGCTGTCCAAGATCAACGACCGCGACGCCGCTGAAGCCGTGCTCGAGCTGAAGGAAAACCTCGGCTCCTTCCAGCAATCGATCTATTACATCCAGCAATACATCAAAAAGCCGGGGCGCGATATCCGCAGCTTCGTTATCGGCGACCAGACCGTGTGCGCCATCTACCGCTCTTCCTCGCATTGGATCACCAACACCGCCCGCGGCGGACTGGCCGAGGTGTGCCCGGTGACGCCCGAAATCCACGCCATCTCGCTGGCCGCCGCCAAAGCGGTTGGCGGAGGGGTGCTGGCGATCGACCTGCTCGAGGATCCCGATCGCGGCTACCTGGTCAACGAGGTCAACCACACCATGGAATTTCACTCCACCGTCCCCCTGACAGGTGTGCCTATTCCTGGTATGATTATTGATTATGCCCTTCACCTGGCAGGGTAACCAGCGCCCCGCCTCACGGCCAGACCCTGAAAATAAATAAGCTGTTCTCACGGGGTGGGCCACGCAAAACGAGATGATGTCATTGCGAGCGAAGCGAAGCAATCTGGATTGATAGGCAGAGTGGGCCTCGCAATGACATTCCTACCAAAAAAGGACGAGGATGCCATCACAACCTGTATTATCCACTAAAACCACCGCCATCCAGGAGATGGAGAACGCTCACACCTCCGGGGTGTACACCAAGCGCCCGCTGGCTATCGTGCGCGGGGAAGGCGCCCACCTGTGGGACGCCGACGGACGCGAATATATAGACTGCGTGGGCGGTCAGGGCGCCGCCAACCTAGGCCATGCTAACCCTGCGGTGGCTGAAGCCATCGCCGCACAGGCGCGCACGCTGATTTCCTGCCCCGAGATGTTCTATAACGACCGCCGCGCCGAGGTGGAGCAGAAGCTCTGCCAGATCAGCGGCCTGGAGCGAGTATTTTTATGCAATTCCGGCGCCGAAGCCAACGAGGGCGCGATCAAATTCGCCCGGCTGTTCACCGGCCGCAAGGAGTTTGTCGCCACCATGCGCGGCTTTCACGGGCGCACCATGGGCGCGCTTTCCGCCACCTGGGAGAAAAAGTACCGCGAGCCCTTTGAGCCATTGGTGCCCGGCTTTAAGCATGTGCCTTACAACGACCTGGAAGCCCTGGACGCCGCGGTGACGGATCAGACCGCCGGGGTGATCCTGGAAGTGGTCCAGGGCGAAGGCGGGGTGCGCCCGGGCAGCGCTGCTTACCTGGAAGGCGCGCAGGCCATCTGCCGCAAGCGCGGCGCCTTGCTGATCATCGACGAAGTCCAGACCGGTTTTGGCCGCACCGGGCGGATGTTTGCCCACCAGCGGTACAATCTCCAGCCTGATATCCTGTGCGTGGCCAAGTCCATTGCTGGCGGCCTGCCCATGGGCGCGGTGCTGTATTCCTCCCGCCTGGGAGAATTGCCCCCGCAGGTTCATGGCACCACCTTCGGCGGCAACCCCCTGGCCGCTGCAGCGTCCCTGGCCGCCATCCAGTACCTGGAAGACCATCACCTGCCCGAGCGGGCCGAAACCCTGGGCACACGCTTTATGGAACAGCTCCAGGAGATCAATTCGCCCTTAATCCGCGAAGTGCGCGGCCTGGGGCTGATGGTAGGCATCGAGCTGAAGCAGAAAGCCACGCCTTACCTGATGGCCCTGATGGCCCAGCACGCCATTCTGGCCCTGCCCGCCGGCCTGACGGTGATGCGCTTCCTCCCGCCGCTGGTGATCGCCAGCCAGGACCTCGACCAGGTCGTCCTCGCTGTCCGCGACGTCCTCACCCATCCCATAGCCGAACGGGAATAACCCCATGACGACTCCCTCTGAAATCGATCCTGTTGACCTGTTGACCGGCCTGCTCCAGGCCTACAGCCCAACCCAGCATGAAACCGGAGCGGTTGACTACCTGGTTGAGCAAATGCGCCAGCTTGGTTACCGCTCGGTCGCCGATACCGCCGGTAACGCCGTTGGCTGGCGCGGCGAAGGCCCCAATGAGATTGTCCTGTTGGGACACATCGACACCGTCCCAGGGGAAATCCCCGTCCACCGGGACGGCGACAGGCTCTACGGACGCGGCTCGGTGGATGCCAAGGGCTGCCTGGCCTGCTTCACCATGGCTGCCGCCCGGGTGGAGCCTCCTCCCGGCTGGCGGCTGACGGTGATCGGCGCGGTGGGCGAGGAAGGCGACTCGCGCGGCGCACGCTACCTGGTGGACAAGCACACCCCGCGTTACGCCATCATCGGCGAGCCCAGCCATTGGGAGCACGTGACCCTGGGTTACAAGGGCAGCCAGTGGTTTTCTTACCAGGTCTCACGCCCATTGTCGCACACGGCCTCGCGCAACGACAGCGTATGCGAGACGGCGGTCAGCTTCTGGAACCGCCTGTCAGCCCGCGCCGGCGAAGCCAATCGTGACTATGCGAAAATCTTCGACCAGCTCACTCCCTCCCTGCGCCGCTTCGACTCCGGGGGTGACGGCTTTAACGAGACCGCTCGCATGCAAATCAACCTGCGCCTACCCCTCTGGATGAGCGTCGATTCCGCCCGCGCCCTGGTCAAAGACCTGGCCGGCGATGCCGCGCTGGCCTTTGAGCCCGGCGATGAAGCCTTCCGCGCCGACAAAAATAACCCCCTGTTGCGCGCTTTCCTCAACGCCATCCGCCGCGCCGGCGGCGACCCCCGTTTCACCCTCAAGAGCGGCACGTCCGATATGAACACAGTCGGGCCAGTGTGGGGCTGCCCCATCCTGGCTTACGGCCCTGGCGACTCCGACCTGGATCACACCCCGGAAGAGCACATCCTCATCCCGGAATACCGCCGCAGCGTGGACATCCTCTCCGAAGTGCTACAGAAGTTGCTGGCAGGCAACTGAACCGCCAGCCTGGGGTTTATAATATCATCACAGCGCCGGGGAAAACCCTTTTCGCCGCCCTATCCCGGCTGGATTAACCTTTGGATGCCACTATAGGAGGAGAACATGCCGCAGGATCGCACACAAAAGATTGTCGTGGCGGGCATTATGGCCGCCATCTCTGTTTTTTTAGGGCTCACCCGCTGGGGCTTTATCCCCTGGTTCGCCGGGGCTTCCCTGACCATTATGCAGGTGCCGGTGATCATTGGCGCCGTGCTGGAAGGGCC
This sequence comes from Chloroflexota bacterium, assembly GCA_021789855.1. GTDB lineage: Bacteria > Chloroflexota > Anaerolineae > Anaerolineales > Anaerolineaceae > JAJYIW01. The sequence goes on from JAJYIW010000281.1 coordinate 3,350, forward strand.
GATTGTCGGCGCGGTGATCGGTTTGATCTTTGGCGTCTTCAGCCTGATCCAGGCCGCCATCGCTCCCAACGGCCCGACGGACGTCATTTTCACCAACCCGTTGATCTCCATCCTGCCGCGCCTGTTTATCGGCCCGGTGGCCTGGCTATTTTGGTCCTGGCTTAAGCAATGGCCGGTGGTAGGCCTGGTCCTTTCCGGAATCGTTGGCAGCATGACCAATGCCGTGCTGGTTTTGGGTATGATCGGCCTGTTGCGACTGGCCCCCTGGCCCCTCATTGGCTCCATCTTCCTGGCCAATAGCCTGGCCGAAGCTGCGCTTTCAGCCATCCTGGTGTGGGCAGTCATCTCAGCCTGGTGGCGCATCCCGATGGGCAAACGCAAGGGCGCCAACCTGTGAATCCCAGTTACCAGGCGCTGATCCAACCCGCCCAGGCGGTGCTGCGCGCCAATGACATGGGCGATTTCACCCGCCCCGCGGCAGGGCAGTACCCCCACCAG
>JAJYIW010000282.1 GCA_021789855.1 Chloroflexota bacterium
GATGATCAACCTGATCGGCACGGACAGCCACGGCAGCGACGCCCTGGCCGGCGTGGCCACCACCAGCCTCGACGGCACCTTCAGCCTGGTCAGCAATGATGACTTCCCCTTGCACCGCATCGTGCTATCCTCCGGCTCCATCCCGCGCGGCTATACCCCTGCCTCGGCCACCAGCCAAGCGCCGGGCCTGGTGGTGGATAACCAGACCATCACCTTTGACAACGCTGGCGCCGGCACCTATCCCAACAACGTCTTCTTGCTCGGCGACCCCAAGCCCTACGTGGTGGATACCGCCAACGGCGCTTACTTTCTGATCGTCGCTCCACAGGCCATGATCACCGACGGGGTCTTTAACGATTTTTACGACTTCAAATCCCGCCTGGGCTTCCAGGTGGAGCTGGCCAGCCTGGAATCGATCAGCGCCAACTTCTCCGGCAGCGACATCGGGGACAAGATTCGCAACCTGGAAAAGGCGCGCCTGGCCTCTTACGGCGCTCGCTTCCGCTACGTGATGCTGGTAGGGCCGAACAGCGTCATCCCCCACCGTTTCCTCCAGCCTTATAACGAAAGCCAGAGCGACTGCACCGCCACCAACGGCCTGCCCTCCGACTGGACTTACGCCGACCTGACCAGCAATTTCGACAGCAACGGCAACGGCTGCCTGGCCGATGGCATCTGGGACAACCCTTCCAAGCGCGCCCCCGGCTATACCCCGGACAGCGGCATCGCCTTCAACCCCAGCGTATCCGTTGGTCGCCTGCCCTACACCAGCGAAACCGCCGTGAGGACCGCCCTGGCGGACATCCTCGGTTTTGAGGAGCAGGCTAACAGTTTCAAGAATAACACCCTGCTGGCCGCCAGTATGATGGATAACAAAGGCCAGTGTTGGAACCCGCCGTATGACCCCAGCGGCAGTTACACCACCAATAACTGCGATCACGTGGGCGTCTACAGCACCGACGGTTCCTACCTGGATGAGGCGATCAAGAACAACTTCCTCAACCCGGATGGGTATAACAGCGCTTACTTCTACGAGAATCAGCACCCCGCCACGGGTTACTCGCCGGCTCACGTCTACTCACCCTTGCCCGACACCGAGTCCAACCTGGTCGCCCAGGAAGGGGCCACCGCCTCCGGCCTGATCAACCTGACCGGGCACGGCAATAATAACGGCGTCTACCGCATTGTGTGGAATAGCGACAGCAACGGCGACGGCATCATCGAACAACCCTCGGCCCCGCCGAACAACACCAACGAATGGGGCTGGCAGGACCTGATGACCAACACCGCCCTATCCCAATTCACCGGCCAGGGCGGCGCCGGGGCGGTATTCATCACCGCCTCGTGCAGCACCGGCGATTACACCGATCCCAACAGCTTCGGCGCGTCGATCCTTTCCCAGGGCAATGGCGTGGCCTGGGTCGGCGGGCTGTCGACGGTACAGTACTACGTCAACTGGCAGACGGTCAACAACGGCCCTTCCGGCGGGATGATGGATCTGGACTACTTTGTCTCCCAGCGCCTGCTGGATCGCAACCTGCTGGTGGGCGACGCTTTCTGGCAGGCGATGAAGCAGTACCTGGCCAACGGCAACAAGGACTTCAGCGCGATCGATTACGACCTGTATGGCGACCCGACCATGAGCTACTGGGGCAACCCCGGTCAGCAAAGCACGCTGGCCTCCTGGCCGATGCTGCGCAACACCTCCACCGGCCAGGGCTATGAAGCCCTTGCCGGCCCGGGCCTGCCGGTGCAGCTGTGGAACTACACAGGCTCCGTAGCCCCCGCCACCACCACCCTGGCGCCTTCTCCGGTGGTGACCAATGACGGCGAGGTGATCGTAGCGGAAGGCAACCACCTGGACGTGTTGTGGAATGGCAGCCTGTACCAGCAGCTCACCCTCCAGGCGCCGGCCTTCGGCACGCCCGCCGTCGCCGCCGATGGCTCGGTTTACGTCGAGGACGTCAACGGCACGCTATATGATTTCAGCTTCGGAAAGATACTATCCTTCTGTTTTGGCGGCTCGTGCAAGGTCACCAGCATCGTCGCGCCCTGGCGCGGGCTCCGCTGGAGCTACAACCTGGGCAGCACGCCGCTCACCAGCCCGATTATCGGTGCGGATGGGATGATTGCCACGGCCAGAGCCGGCGCCAACTTCTTCGGCATCGTCTTCTCCAACGTGGATATGGTTCGCCCGGACGGCAAGCTGTTCCGCGAGGAACCGGTGCTGGGCAACGCCATCGGCGCGCTGGCCGTGTCGGCGGACCAGAAAGTCTACGCGTCCACCTCCACCGGCACGCTGGTGAAGATCGACTTCTTCTGCGCGTCCGGCACCTGCAAGATCGACGATGGCTACAACACCCCCAACACCACGCCCCCGCTGCTGGCCTACGGCTACGTGTACGCCGGGCGCAGCGATGGCACGGTGGTGCAAAAGGACACCTCGCTCAACCTGCTGCACAGCTTTACCGCTGACAGCGCCATCACCGCCGGCCCGGTCGAGGGCCCTGGCGGGCAGATCCTGGTCGGCACCCAAAAAGGCACGCTCTACAGCCTGACCGCCAACCTGTCGCTGCGCTGGGTGCGCGGCACCGGCGCGCCTGTGCTGAGCGTGCCGGCCTTCTCCGACGATGCGGCCTACATCGCCAGCGGCGACCAGCTCAAGGCCTACGATCCCTACAGCGGCAACCTGCTATGGCTGCGTAACCTGGGCGCCGGGATGGGCGGCGGCTCGGTAGCGGTGGGTTATGGGCGCGAGCTCTACATCCAGACCAGCGCCGGCCCGGTGCAGGGCTGGGGCGAGGGCTGGGTGCAACGCCCGTGGTGGGTGGTAGTCAATCCGATCGTGACCGGCCTGGACTTCCGCCCCTACATCCATGTGCAATGGGCGTATGATCCGCCCCTGCCGCCTGGCGTGGTCGCTCCGCAATACCCCAGGCAGCCAGCCTCCACCCTCACTTATTTCCTCTTGCAGCGCAGCAGCAATGGCACCGATTGGGTCACCCTGGCGCTCATTCCCCCCGGCGCCAGCTCAACCTCGATCCTCAGCTATGATGATTTCACCGCCATGCCCGGCGTCACCTACGCCTACCGCGTCCAGGCGCTGGACTCCAGCGGTAACAATTCGGACTTCATCACCACTTCGCCGGTGCAAAATAACCCGAACCGGCCCGTTCCACCCGTCCTGACCTCGGCCACCGCCACCGGCGCGCAGCGTATCTTCCTCACCTGGACGGAAAACCCCGCCAGCGTGGTCAACGCCTTCCGCATCGTGCGCAGCCCGCACGGCGCCAACACCTGGACGCTCACCGCCGTGACCACCGGCGAGACCACCTCCTACGCCGATGAAGACCCGGCCCTGACGCCCAACACGGCGTATGACTACCGCGTCTATGCCATGAACGTTTCTGGCAGCAGCTTTATTCCCTCCAACATTCTCAGCGCCACCACCTTCAGCGAGACCCTGGCCCCGCCCACCAACGTCACCGCCAGCCTGAATTCGAGCGGACAGGTGGTGATCACCTGGCAGGGCGGCCTGTTCGGCGAGACCGCTTTCCTGGAGGTCAATCCATCGGGCGTGACGGGTTACACCCCCCTGGTCCATGTGCCTGCCACCGACGGCTCTTACACTTACGATCCGAAAGTTCCTGAAAACTTCGGCTACCGTATCAAGTTCGTCGAGGGCGCCAACCAGTCCACTTACGCTAATGCCAACTTACGCGTCAAAACGGATGGCTACGTCGGCATGACCTACTTCAACACCTACCTGCCGGCGACGATGAAGTAACAGGCTTCACCTCCCTGGGTCCCCCCATTTTCTCAGGCAGAAAATGGGGGGATT
>JAJYIW010000045.1 GCA_021789855.1 Chloroflexota bacterium
GAATTTTTTACCTATTGGATATTGCCCCGATAGCCAGCCTACCTGTTCGGATAAGCCTGGGCTGATTCTACTATAACTTTGTCTAAAAATCCAGGCTACGAGGTGACCTTCAAGGTAGCCTGCATCCCGGCTTCCAGATGGCCGGGTTCAGTGCAGATAATTTCATAATCGCCCGGCTTGACCGGGGTGGTAAACGTGAAAGTCACCGTCTTGCCAGCATCCACCGTCTTTGAGATGATCACGTTCGGCTGATCCTTGGGCCCGAAAGGAGGCGTCACAGTCTTTGACATGAGGGTCCAGTTATGGGTCACCGAGCCCTTATTGACCAGGGTCATCGAAATGGACTTCCCGGCCGGGACGGTTAACGAATTGGGTTGAAAACCAAAATCGATCAGGGTCATTTGATAACTGGCCGGAGCTGCCGATCCACCACAGGCGGTCAACAGCACGACCAGCGCTAAACTCAGGCTGAGCAACACGTATATTTTATTCATAAGCATTCACTCCAGTTAATCCTTCTTTATATCGATCATAAAACCGGAGCGGGCTGTAGGCAATCCTCCAATGGGATGATGGCTAAATCATCCTCAAGCCCCTGGGGAGGTCACTGGTAGGTACCGGCGATGGACAGCACGGCATCGGCATAAGCATATCCCACGTCCTTCGGCCCGTAGGCCTTGAGCGCCGCCCGCCAATCGCCCGTAAAGCGCGCCAGCAAGCTGGCCAGGTAACGCGTGCCATAAGCCAGGTTATATTCGGGGTCTTTCAGCTCAGCTATCGTCGGTCGAGAGGCAAAACAGGGCCCGCTCGCGCATTGGAATGACGCCGCGATGCCATCCCTGGGCATCACCTGCATCAGCCCCACCGCTCCGCTGTGAGAGTAAGCCTGGGGATCGCCTCCGCTCTCCTGGAGGATAAGAGCCGCCACCAGGTTGGCCGGCAGCCCATTTTGGCTGGCATAGGTCATGATCAACCCACACCAGCGTTTAATCGATGCAGGATATCGTTGGCTGATGGCGCAGGCCGGCGCGGAGGAGCCAGGTTGCTTCACCTCGGTTTGGCCCTTTGCCGGGGTAGCCGTCGCTGGATTGGCCTGGACGCTGGCGCCCTGGGCGTTAATCACCGATGTGCCTAACCAGACCACCAGCAGGCAGCCGATCAGGACACAGGGAAATAAGATGTTGTGAATATTTTGAGCTTCAGGGGTATTCATACCATGTCTCCAGGCATTATGATCATCATTCTATCCTGAAGCGATTATAGCACATATGTTCTATTATTGCAATAAACGAATAAAATAAAAAGCGCCCACCGCGGGGAAAATCCCAGGCGGTGGGCAAGATCAATGATATGCGCCTGTTGCCAGGCTATTCTACTTTGCCAGCATGGCCCTCACCGCGCCCAACTGCCCGGCGCTGCCCAGGTAGCCATTCTTTTCAGCGATGAACTTCGCATACTCGGCCATGAAAATTTTGCCTGGGTCGCGCAGGTCGAACTTTTCAGGGTAATCGCGGAAGAATTCGCGGTGGACGCGCGTCCACACCAGGCGACCGTCAGTGTCGATGTTGATTTTAGTAACGCCCAGCTGGGCTGCACGCCTGAACTGGGTGGCATCCACGCCTTTAGCGCCGGCCATCTTGCCGCCGGCTTTATTGATCCGCTCAACTTCTTCCTGGGGCACCGAGCTGGAACCGTGCATCACCAGTGGAAAGCCGGGCAGCCGTTTTTGCAGCTCTTCGAGCACTTCGAAATGCAATCCCTGGGTGCCCGAGAACTTGAAAGCGCCGTGGCTGGTGCCGATGGCGCAGGCCAGTGAATCGCAGCCAGAGCGCTCAACGAACTCTTTGGCCTGGGCAGGATCGGTCAGCTTGGCATCCGCTTCGCTCACCTTCACGTGCTCCTCCACGCCACCAAGCTGGCCCAGCTCAGCTTCGACCACGATGCCTTTCGCGTGGGCCGCGTCCACCACCCGCCGGGTGATCTCGATGTTCTTCTCAAAAGGCTGTTGGCTGGCGTCAATCATTACAGAGCTGTAAAAGCCGCTGCTAATGCAATCGTAGCAGGTCTGCTCGTCGCCGTGATCCAGGTGCACCGCGAAGACCGCTTCCGGGAAAACCTGGTCGGCGGTGCGGATCAGGCCTTCCAGCATTAATTTGTGGGTATATGTCCGGGCGCCTTTGCTGATCTGGATGATAAACGGCGCCTGGCTGTCCAGATTCCCGCGAAACAGGCCCATGGTCTGCTCCAGGTTGTTAATGTTATAGGCCCCGATGGCGTACTTGCCATAGGCTGCTTCAAATAATTTCTTGGTGGTTACGATCATTTTGACTTCCTTTGAAAAAAAGATGACTCGGCTTAGTCTTGCAAGCGATGGAGCCCCTGCTAGAGCCCGCTCATTGCTCAAACCGCGCTTATTTTAACACGAAAATTAATCCGCGCTTCATTCTTTTAAAAAATACAACCCCAACCCTGATCCCAGGCTGCAAGCCCGCCCTGCATCAATAACGATCTGCCAGCCTGATCGCCAGGAGGGCCGGCTTGATCGCCGGCCCTCCTGTTTCTTCAAAACCTGGTTAACTCAATCTCTTAGGGGAGGACGCAGGTCACCCCGTCGTACACGCAATGATTGTGAACCGTCCACCAATTTGGCGGGAAATTGATGGTCGGCGGTAAACCCGGGGTGAAGGTCACCAACGGGTAGGCCTTATCAATGCGCACGCCCTCTTCAGGCCATTGCCAGTTCGTGGTCGGAATCTCCAGCAGGCGCAGGTCACCGACATGAATATCCTGTCCCGTGTTCCACACATGCAACACCGGGTCAAAGAACAATCCCTGGCCATGAGGAGCCGCCCCTGGATTGAGCGTCCAGGTGAACAGGAACGGGGTGTTGAAGGCGATGCTCAAGTTCGCAAACCGTTGGGGCGCCTCATAAGGCTGACCTTCAACCGTATCGACCACCGACCCGGGAAACACCTCTGATGTCTTGGGGAAGATGACGATGGTGTTGTCTTTGCTGTTATCCAACGCGATAGTCTGGGTGCTCAAAACGTTATGCTGCGCGTCAAAAATGGTCAACACCGCTGTACCGCTGCTGGCAAACGTCTGGGCCGGGAAATGGATGCTGAATTCATGATCATAGGTAGCGCCGCGGGCCAGCGGAGTAATTGCCATACCAATTGCCTGCACCATCCCGTTGGTTCCACCCGCGTAAGTGAGCGTGCCATTGATGTTCACCGCCCAATCGTTGTAATCATAATCCGCTTGCCCGGTAAACATAGACATATCTTCATAATCTACCGCGGCATGCCAGTTATATGTCACCACCTTGGACACGAGTGGCAGATAGAGATGGTATATCTGCGGCGTCACAGAGAGCGAATCCGTGTCACTGGCCGTGGTCACCGGGTTGGTGTTGGTCACGCCCGGAGGCGGGGTCACGCTGGCGGTATTGGTTACGTTGCCGCTGGTCGCCGTGATCTTCGCGGTCACGGTGAAGGTCACACTCCCACCGGCGGGCAGCTTGGGAATGACGATCCCAGCTCCCTGTAGATCCGCCACGCCGTTCGCCGTGGTCGGGCAGGTTGCATTACCAGATTCTGAGCCGCAGCTCACGCCGGTCACATCGATCCCGGCCACCGGCGGGTCTTTCAACACCGCTCCATCCGCCGCACTTGGCCCGGCGTTGCTCACCACAATCGCATAACTCACGCTTGTATTCGGCGCGACGCTCGTAACCCCATCATCCTTGGTGATGCTCAGGTCAGCCACCTGGCCTACCCCAACCGTGTCGGAGCTGGTCAGCACCGAATCGCTGGTGGTCAGCAATCCTTGCGGTGGGGTAAGGGTTACCGTGTTCACCACACTGCCGCCGGTCACTGTAATCGTCGCGGTCACGGTGAAGGTCACGCTCCCACCGGCAGGCAACGCCGGAATGGCAATGCCGCCTTGTAGATCCGTCACACCGGGGGGCGTGAGGCTTGGGCAGGCGGCTCCACCACTCACTGAGCCGCAGGTTACGCCGGTCACATCGATCCCGGCCACCGCCGGGTCCTTCACCAGCGTGCCATCTGCCGCACCTGGGCCAGCGTTGCTCACCACGATCGTGTACGTCACCGCGGAAGAGCCAGCCGTAACGGCGTGGTTGACATTATCCGTCTTCGACACCGTCAACTTGGCTTGAGAGAGATAACCAAAATTATTATTCGTGCTGTTGGCATTGGATATCACGACAGGCCGCGGATTGGATCCTCCGCTGACCAAGGTATACCCGCTCACGCCGCCGGTCACTTCTACAAAGTAGCTCCCAGGTGCCAAATTACTGAAGGAATATGCTCCGCTGGCATCTGTCGTTTGAGTCCCCAGGAGAGCGCCTTTCGTCCCGTTATTATCCTGGTACAGGCTCAAAAGCACGCCGGATAAGCCTGGCTCTCCACCTTGGATGATCCCATCCTGGTTGAGATCCACCCAGACTACCCCGCTGATCGCAAATGTTCCACAAGTGTAGATGGCGCTCGCCGGCGGTGAAGTTACCTGGGTGCCAGAATAATCACCCGCCGCCGTAGCGGTGTTCTGATGCGTTCCGGCCAACGCGGTGATAGGCCCAACCACGCACACGCTGGCCGATCCGGGATTAAGAGGATTGATAAATTCACAGCTACTGGTCGATACGTTAGGATCATTGATGCTGAGGTTGCTGAGGGCCTGGTTACCGTTATTGACCGTCGTGAACTTGTAATATACATTGCTGCCGGGCGCGACCCCCGTGAGGGAGAGAGCCCATGGGCCGGTGGGAGATAAGCCGACCTGTTTGATCAACGCCAGGCTCGCGGCAGGGACGATGGGTACACCCAGGTATTCCGCCGTGGAGCTAGAAGTATAGGTCGTGCCGTTATAGTCTCCCTGGGCCGTGGCAGTATTCAAGACGTCCCCGGTTTGGGCCGTTAGCGGTCCAATGACGCAGGTTGCATCCACGCCCGCCGCCAGCGATGTTGGGAGAGCCGGAGAGCAAGTCGATAAAGCCACCGTCGGATCGCTGACCACCACATTCGTCAGGTCGACGTCACCGACATTTTCAACGTTCAGGCGGTAATATACCGGTGCACCTGGAGCGACCAGAATAAAGTTAGTCCAGGGGCCAGCGGCACTGGCCGAAACCTGTTTCAAGAGGTTAATTCCCGGATGGTGAATGATCACGGTCAGCGTATCGATCGCAGGCGGGGCAGTTAAACAGGGCACGCCCGTGGTTAAGGAGCTGCTCGTGTTGACATAGGTTCCTATGCTTGATGCAGTCACATCCACCTGGATCGTGCATTGTCCGTTAGCCGGGATCGTGCCGCCCGAAAAGCTCAGGGCAGTTGCCCCGGCTATTGGAGCGAACGTCCCGCCGCAGGTGCTGCTGGCGTTGGGCGTCGAAGCCACTTGCATGCCTGCCGGAAGGGTATCGGTGAACGCCGCCCCCGCCAGGGCAACCGCATTCGGATTAGTCAGCGTAAAGGTTAAGGTGCTGGTCTGGCCGGCATAAATGGGATTGGGCGAGAAGTGCTTGATAAATCCGGGTGTATCCAAAACGGTCAGGGTTGCCGATGCCGATCCCCCTGCGCCGGTGTTTATCCCTGACTCCCTGGTCGAAATGTAGCCGGTGACATTGAGATAAACGCCCGGCAATGCAGCGGTCACATCAACCCTGGCAGTGCAAGAGCTATTGGCCGGGATCGTGCCGCCTGAAAAAGTCAGGTTGGTATCGCCAGCCGAAGGATTAAACGTCCCATTGCAGGTGTTGCTGGCATTGGGCGGCGTAGCCACTTTCACCCCGGTGGGCAAGGCATCTGTAAAGGCAGCCTCGGTCAGGTTGATGTTATTTGGGTTGGTCAGGGTGAAGGTGAGGGTCGAGGTGGTGCCCTTCGCAATGGTGGCAGGTGAGAAAGCCTTGGCCAGGGTAGGATTGGCTGGCCTGGTGCAACCGCTGAAGGTTACGTTATCGAGATAGAGCGCAGCATCATTTCCAGTGTTTCCGGCGTTAGACCCATAAATCCTGAAATATTTCGCTCCGGTGGGGATGTAAGGGGTAGAGGAGCTCAGGATAGAAATGGTGTGATAGGTCGTATCCGTTATAGTCGTCGTGGACAGCGGGGTGTAAGTGGTGCCGTCCATACTGTAAGCCACCCCAATGGTCTGAGGAGCCTGGTTGCCGCCTCGCTCAATATCAAAGCTCATGCCGATCTGACTGTAATTGGTCATATCGACATTAAACTGGTAAAAGGTCGTCAGGCCAGTGCCGGTGGTGAAGTTGTTGCCCACCCAGGCATTTCCCGGGTGGCCATTCGCACCGATCGAAACGGTGATCCCACCGTAGGTTGCCGATCCGGTCCCGGAAGAGGGCGCCGGTGAAGTCGGGCTGATTCCGCTCTGTTCAAACGTCCATTGGGCCAGGGTTAACCCACACACAACGGTGCCCCCGCCGGGGGTGGCTTTGATCAGGTTGGCCGAAGCGGTCAAGCCGGTATCCACGTTACCAATCATCAAGTGCCCGGTTGTGTTGGTATAGGTGCCGTCGCTCGTAACCGTCACTGGCACTGCGATGCTGCAGGTTGATGAAGCGGCAATATCGACGCCGCTCACCTGGAGGGTCGACCCATTAAGGGCTGCGACTCCAGAGCCGCAGCCGGTCAAGGCAGGCGAGCCGCCAGAAGTGAATGACATCCCCGCCGGCAGCGGATCGTTAAAATTGATGTTGTCGACCGGGCCGGTGGTCAGGTTCTGCAACGTCACCGTAAGGATCGAGTCGGTGCCGGTCGTTAGCAGGTCAGGGTTAAAAGTCTTGGTAATCTTTAACGCATCGGATATCGATGTAATCGCCGCCGAGCTCGAAAAATCGCTGTTGTAGTGGTAACTGCTGCCGGAAAAATCATAAATCAGCGAATTTAAGGTAATACTGCTCCCGAGGCCGCCAATAATTGTAATATTGAACGTCGTAACGATGTTTTTTCCACCGAGTTTATCGTCGCTTCCGATGCAAGACCGGTACGTCGGGTCGAGCAAATTGTTATCCCAGCCACAGGCATCACCATACAAGGTGGTACTAGTAGCGCCAGGAGGCGCACTGTAGGTCGTTTTAACCGAATTAACTCGGAAAATATTGTTTGGTAAATTGATGAAATCTTCAATCTGGTTATATCCGTTGGTAGCCGTGCTACCATCTAATTCCAGGGTATAGGTATTGCCCAGCATGAGCGTCATACCCGCAGAGCCAACCAGTTGCCCATCGAGGTAGATCCCATTGACCGAGTTCCGGTTTTGGGAGATCAGGTGTTCCACGTATATTTCACGAAACGGGGGCGTGCTCGCTAAAACATTGTGGCTGGCATCGGTCACCGAGACCACGTATCGCCGGGTGGTATTGTAGGCCAGAGGGGTGCGAGTGATCTGAATCGTGAAATAAAAATCCTGGTACGCTCCCGCCGCCAGGCTGACGCCGTTGTAGGCGTCCGATGTTCCCGGCTGAAGCTGAATGTAGGAGGCAGCATCACCGGAGGTCCAGGCGAAGGTCACCGTGAGCCCGGATATGGATGAGCCAGTGGGGTTTGTGACCCTCACCCCCACCGGAAAGTCATTCGGCCCGGTATTCACGTTGTTCGAATCCAGGCCAACCACGTTCCAGGTGATCGGGGCGATGGTCAGGCTTGCCGGCGCTGCCGCAGCTTGAACCAGGGTCGCCGGCGCGCCCTGGCCTACCACCATCATCAAGATGAAGACAATACTCAAGATTCGGAAGGCAAAATTGGTCAGTCTCTTTGGTTTCATAATAATTCCTTTTTGATGAACACAAAATAAAATCGCCTTGAAAGCTATAGCAGGGCTAACCTGTTATGGCCACCATCACCGATCCATCATCTTCCTTGAAAGAACAAAAAAACCGCCCTTTTGAGGACGGTTTCGCTATTGGCTCCACGGTAACCTTTTCTTCCTAATTCCGGAAGAAAAGCGACCAAAATTCGGCTACCGCTTCATGGCTTCCACATCTATTCAATTGGCCGCAAATAATCAACAAAAAATTGCAAGAAAATAAAATATGACTGTCTATAAATTATAACGTGATTCACCTCAAAAAGAGTCATCCACATGGCATTGTCGCAGGTTAAATGCCCATTTCAGGCCAAAGTGAGCCGGCCCGGCTTGTGATATTCTATTATTAAGCTAAAATCCGGATAACCATAGCAGTAGATTTTGAAATGGATCCTCTGGTTCGAAAACCATTGGACTCCAGGAGGCGATATGAAAGATAAATTCTACATGCTGGTCGAATTTCCCTATCCATCCGGGTTTGGCCTGCACGTGGGCCACGCCTTCTCTTTCGTCGCTGCTGACGTTTACGCCCGCCTGAAGCGGATGCAAGGCTACCAGGTGCTCTTCCCCATGGGCTGGGATGCCTTTGGGTTGCCGACTGAGAATTACGCCATCCGCACACACCGCAAGCCGCAGGAAGTGACCCGGGAAAACACCGCCAACTTCAAACGCCAGATGGTGCGTCTTGGCCTGTCGTTCGATTGGGCGCGGGAAATCAATACCAGTAACCCGGCTTATTACCGCTGGACACAATGGATATTTATCCAATTGTGGGAGCATGGCCTGGCAGAAAAGCGCGCCATGCCGATCAATTGGTGCCCCTCCTGTAAAATCGGGCTGGCCAACGAAGAAGTCATCGATGGCAAATGCGAGCGCTGCGGAAGCGAAACCACCCGGCGGATGATTAACCAATGGGTGATCAAAATTACCCGCTATGCCGACCGGCTGATCGAAGGGCTGGCGCATACTCATTTCATCGAAAAAGTTAAGGCTTCGCAAATTAACTGGATCGGCCGGAGTGAAGGTGTACGCATTTATTTTAAGGTGAGTGGATACCCTGAGCCGCTTGAAATCTTTACCACTCGCCCTGACACGCTTTTTGGCGCCACTTTCATGGTCATCGCCCCGGAACATCCCCTGGCGCAATCGCTGTCTGCCCAGCCAGAAATTGCCGCATACCTTGAACAGGCCAGCAAGAAATCCGATCTGGAACGGACTGAACTGGTAAAAATGAAGACGGGTGTCTTTTCCGGGCTGACGGCGGTGAACCCCGCCACAGGATTGGAAATCCCCATCTGGATCGCCGACTTTGTCCTCGCCGGTTACAGCACCGGGGCTATCATGGCCGTGCCCGCGCATGATGAACGCGATTTTGAATTCGCCAGGGCTTACGGGCTGCCAATTCAACCGGTGATCCTCCCCGAAAGCGGTCTGCCGGGCGAATGGGATTTCAACCTGGGCGCCTACACGGGCCTTTCGGGCCGGCTGGTGCACTCAGCCCAGTTCGATGGCCTGACCCCGCCCGATGCCATGCGCCAAATCACCGCCTGGCTGGAGAGCAGCGGCGCGGGTTACGCCTCCACCGCTTACCACCTGCGCGATTGGATCTTTTCCCGCCAGCACTATTGGGGCGAGCCCATCCCGATGATCCATTGCCCCCAATGCGGCTGGCAGCCCGTAAAAGAGGAAGACCTGCCGGTAATCCTGCCCGTCGCGGAGGCTTACCAGCCCACCGATAGCGGGGAGTCGCCGTTAGCTGCCATCCCGGAATGGGTACAAACCACCTGCCCTCAATGCGGCGGCCAGGCCCAACGCGAGACAGACACCATGCCCAACTGGGCGGGCAGCAACTGGTATTACCTCCGTTACACCGACCCTGCCAATGATCAGGCGCTGGCCAGCGTGCCGGCGCTGCGGAAATGGATGCCGGTTGACATCTACATCGGCGGCGATGAACACAATACCCTTCACCTGCTTTACTCGCGTTTCATCTACCTGTTCCTGCACGATATCGGAGCCGTGCCAGTCGAAATTCCAGAGCCTTACCTGAAACGCATCTCTCATGGCGTCATCCTCGGCCCAGGCGGCAAACGCATGAGCAAAAGCCACGAGGACAGCATCATCTCAGTGGACCTGGCAGTCGATCGTTATGGCGCAGACGCCACCCGCACCTACCTGATGTTTATGGGGCCATTTGACGCCGTCATGGTATGGAATGACAGCGCCATCCAGGGCGTTATGCGCTTCCTCGAGCGTTTTTCCCGAGTCATCCGCCGCGCCCATGCCGCCAACAGGCCCAGCAGCAACCGGGCCGGCCATGCCCTCCACCTGGCCATCCAGGTCGTGGGCCACGACCTGGATGAATTCAAATTCAATACCGGGATTGCAAAAATCATGGAATGCTTGAACACGCTTGAAAACGAGCCGCTCAGTCGGGATGACGCGAAGAAGCTGGTGGCTATCCTCCATCCCCTGGCGCCATTTACCACCGAAACGCTGCTGCTTGAGCTCGGTGAGACGCCGGCAGAGGCTGCCGCCCCACCCTGGCCGGCTTTCGATCCTGAACTGGCCCGGGATGCTGTCGTGACCATCGCCGTCCAGGTGAATGGCAAACTGCGCGGCACGCTCCAGGCCAGCCCGGGTTCCACCCGAGAGCAAGTACAGGCGCTGGCATTCCAGATGCCCGCTATTGTCCGCTTTATCAACGCCGGGCGGATCGAAAAGACTATCTATATCCCGGATAAAACCATAAATTTTGTCTTGACTCCCGAGCATTGACGCGTGACCCGGCTCAGGGTATGATGATCCTTACCTCAGGCCAGCCGGGTGAGCGCGGTGGCAGTCTTGCGACTGTCCATCGAGGAAAGTCCGCACTCCATAGGGCAAAGCGCCGGGTAATTCCCGGGGGCCAGGTACCCTGTTTACAGGGCGCCTGGTCTGGACAGGGCCACAGAAACAGACTGCTGATTTAAGGGCCTCCGGTCTTTAAAAGCACAGGTGAAAAGGCGGTGCCCGAAACACATTCGGGTGGGCGGACGTCATGTTCGTCTAACGAGACCACCGGCGCGGGAAGTAATTCCCGCGGCCAGGTAACCCCCGCCTGGAGCAAGGTCAAGCAGGGACGTCATCCCTTCGGGGATGGGAAGCGGCCCGTTTCCCCGCTCCCTTCGGGGAGCCAGAGTCCCGGGTAGACCGCTAGAGCCGTCCGGTAACGGCCGGTCGAGAGAGATGCTCACCCACGCTGGATACGTCTGCCCTCGGGCAGAGACCTTCTGGCTGGACAGAATGCGGCTTACAGGCCGGCCTGAGGTAAGAGGACCCCTTTCATGACATTCATCAACGATTACACCAAAATGATTGATGTCATGGCAAACCGCCGCCCAGGCCGGCTGCCCATTTACGAGCACGCAATCAGCCCGCTGATCATGGAACAGGTCTTGGGAAAGCGTTTTGCTTCGCTGGCGCAAGGAGATCGCGCCGATCTTAAGGCCTTTTACCAGGACTACTGCCGTTTCTTCAAAGAGATGACCTACGATACCGTTTCTATGGAATTTGGCATCGCGGATATCTTGCCGGATCATGGCGCCATCAACGGCGGGCGCAAAGGGCCTATCCAGGACCGGGCAGACTTCGAACGGTATCCCTGGCATGACCTGCCGGACATCTACTGGCAACGGGCAGAGCCTCATTTCACTGCTCTGCGAGACGCCCTGCCCGCCGGAATGAAAGCCCTGGGAGGTATTGGTTACGGCGTCTTCGAGATCAGCGAGGATCTGGTCGGTTACCAGTACCTGGCGTATATGCAGCAAGATGACCCCGGGCTGTTTGCCGAGTTGTACCGAAAGATCGGCGACGCCATGGTGGCAATCTGGACTCGGTTCCTGGCCTGTTTTTCCGATGTGTTCGCCATTTGCCGGATGGGGGATGACCTGGGGTTCAAAACCAGCACTCTTGTCTCACCCAATACGATCCGCCAGCATATCCTGCCACAGTACCAGCGCATTATCAGCTTGATCAAAGGCGCCGGAAAACCATTCTTATGGCATTCTTGTGGAAAAATATTCCCGGTGATGGAGGATGTCATTGCCCTGGGGATCAACGCCAAACATTCTAATGAAGACATCATTGCCCCTTTCGACGAATGGATCAGCCGGTATGGCCAACGGATTGGCCTTTTGGGAGGGATCGATGTCGATCTGTTGTGCCAGAAATCTCCCGCCGAAATATTCGATGAGGTGGTGGAGAAAACCCGGCGATACCGGGCAGCAGCTCACGGATTTGCCCTGGGATCAGGGAATTCGATCCCTGAGTATGTTCCGGTTCAAGGATATCTGGCAATGATTGAGGCAGCCAAAAAAATCCGCACAATGGAAATAGATACCTGAGAGGAGGTTATATGCGTATCATCGTCATAGGGGGCACCGGACACGTGGGCACCTATCTGGTGCCGCGATTGGTCGAAGCCGGTCACGGCGTAGTCGTGGTATCGCGCAGCCAGCGCAAGCCCTACCAGCCCCACCCTGCCTGGAGCCAGGTTGAAATGGTGATTAAAGATCGCGAGAGCGAGGAAGCCAGAGGCGCTTTCGGAAAATACATTTTATCGTTGGAACCCGACGCCGTGATCGATATGATATGCTTCAAGGTGGATAGCGCCCGCCAGATGGTATCCGCCTTAACCGGCCAGGTACAGCATTTTCTCTTTTGCGGCACCATCTGGGTTTACGGGCCCAGCGCGCAGGTGCCAGCCACCGAAGGCCAGCCCCGCCACCCCTTTGGAGAGTACGGAATCCAAAAGGCTGCCATTGAGCATTATCTGTTGAAAGAAGCCCGCACCCACGGATTTCCTGCCACCATTCTCCATCCAGGCCACATTGTCGGGCCAGGATGGGCGCCGGTCAACCCGGCAGGCAACTTTAACCCGCAAGTTTTCAGCCGCCTGGCCAATGGTGAAGAACTGGCCCTGCCCAACCTGGGGATGGAAACTGTCCACCATGTTCATGCGGACGATGTCGCCCAGGCCTTTATGACCGCTCTGGAAAACCGCAGCGCTGCCCTGGGCGAAAGTTTCCACGTGGTCTCGCCGGCAGCCATCACCCTGCGCGGTTATGCCGAAGCAGTCGCCGGCTGGTTCGGCCAGACGGCTAAGCTCAAATTCTTGCCCTGGGAAGAATGGCGCGCACTCAACAACCCCGAAGACGCTGCGGCGACCTGGGATCACATTGCTCACAGCCCCAACGCCTCGATTGACAGGGCCAGGCGTTTGTTGGGTTACCAGCCCCGCTACACGTCACTGCAGGCAGTCTTCGAAGCCGTTCAATGGTTGATCGCCCAGGGGAAAATCCAGGTCAATCCGTAATCGCCAGCTCAAGGCCAGCCCGTCCTGCGGGTTTAAACCAACTAGCCAGGCGGGCGTCAAGCCCGTCTGGCTAGATCACAAGATACTCCGGCCCCACACCACTACCAGAAGTTGGAGCTTTTCCCCCTTCCGTCCGGTTGTTGGCTCCTCAGCATGGCTGCTTAATAAGCGTCTGGAGCAGTTTCTGTAATTCATGCCCTCCACATGACGGTGTTACTTTCAAGGGTAACAATTATATTGTAAGTGGAAACCCGGCATCCTTAAAGCCCACCAGCCTCCTTGTATAAGATCACTATAATAATTTTAATGTTCACCACCGCCTGCTTCTCCGAAAAAGAGCTCCCAGGGGATGGGGGTTGGATTTTCGTCCTGCAAGAGGGCATTTAAATAGCACAACAAGGGAAAATCAGCCTGGCGCGCCAGGCCGCGAACTTCCAGCCGCGGCAACGCCCTGGCCACCCGTGAAATGATTTCCACGCTTTCCAGCGTCTCGCCCGCCATGCGCCGGCGCGCTTCTTTAAAGCTGACGCCCTGGCCAAGCAGCTTGCCCAACCGGACGGTGCGACCCCCAAACACGGTTACGTATAAATCTCCCGCGCCGGGCAGCCAGGAGACCAAAGCGGGATCGCGTCCCATCACTTCCAGCATGCGGCGCATTTCAAGGCAGCCCTGGGCAAAAAGGGCAGCCTGTGGATTATACATGGCCGCCAGGCCATCTGGCCCCGCCTGTTCCATCAGGCCCACCGCCAGGCCAACGCCCAGGGCATAGCCATTTTTCAGCGCTGCAGCCACCTCCACGCCTACCAGGTCGGTCGATACCTCCACGTGATAATACGGCGTGGAAAACGTCCCCTTCAGCCCGCTCAAAGTGACTTTATCCCGGCCACAAAACACCACAGCCGTCTGCCGGCGCGCCGCCAGCTCATGGGCAATGCATGGCCCGCCGATGGCGTTCATGGGTATTTTCCCTTTTAAGGAAGGCGGAAGGCGGCTTTCAAGCAAGTCCGGTAGAATGACCAGGCGGCCATCTGGCTCATCCACCAGCCCTTTGGTCACCGCAATCACAGGCACACCTGGCGAGAGGAGCGGCCCCACCTCCGAAGCGAACCAATCCACCCCAAAGCTGCTGACGCCGCTCCCCACGATGTCGGCTCCCTTTAATGCCTGGGCCACCTGCTGGTCGTCATAAAATTCAACCCCTGCCGGCAACCGCCGTTGCAGCTTCGGGTGGAACCCATCTTTGCGCAGGCTGGCGATAATTTCCCGATCCAGAGGGGTGCCCACCAGCCGCACTGTGTGCCCGTTGTCTGCCAGGGGCCAGCTCAATGCGCTCCCCATCATTCCTGCACCAACGATCGTGATGACGCCCATAAAAATACTACCTCCAGTTAAGTTCTTTCAATCATAGCCTTATCCAGGTATTCCATCAAGCCAACCTCTTCTGGCATCGGTGGTAAAATCCCCCTAAATCCCACTCTGTCAGGTTTATTATTTTAAGGATGTAGGTTATGGTCAATAAGCGGCTCTCCCAATTGATGAATGCAATAAACAATTTCCTGGATCGAAAAATACTCCCCTGGCCGGTGCGTTTCCTCACATTCAGATTCGTCATCCTGTTAACCATCGCTTTGTTGATCCCATTGATTGTATGGGCAAGTAACACCGTCATGGTGCTGGCGATTAACAGCTACCTGAACACTATGAGCGTCGCCGTCAGCTCGATAGTTCTGCTATACGCAACTATCTCCGAAGCCCACCAAAACCAGATCGCTGAAATGCAGGAGAAAAGGGCTCAGGAAGACCACATCCATGTCACCGAAATGCACAGTCTGGTGCTTAAATCCTTACAGGCGCAGCAAGCGGAGCTGGAAGAGCTCAAACAATTGATCACCCTGATGAGCGGGAAGGAATACACACCCACTGAAACTGTCCCCGTGCCCGACTTGTACGACTTGCATCCGCGCGGAGACAGCCGCTTCCAGGAGGAAGATTTTCATAAGCGCTGGCAAAAGCAGATTCACCATAATCCCCTGGTCTCCACTTTACGCAAAAACCTGTCTGCGAAAAAGGTAGATAATCAGCGCTGACGCTTGACCGGATCGATTGCAACTTTCCTTCCACCCATGCGTATTAAAGTTAGATTGCATAACAGATAACAGCAGGAGGAAAGTATGAAAGAACGTCAAAAACCAGGGGTTGTCATTGGAGTCATCCTGATCTTGATAGGGTTATGGATGCTGTCGGTTCACCTGGTGCCAGGGCTTGAGGCCAGCCTGAATGGCCTGTTCACCTGGCCCCTATCCATTGTGCTGGTCGGCGCCTTTCTACTCCTCCTGGGCCTTCTGGTGGGTAACCCGGAAATGGCCATCCCAGCCTGCATTGTAGCCGGGATCGGGATGATCATTTACTACCAGAACTTGAACGGAACATGGATGAGCTGGGCTTATGCCTGGGCATTAATTCCTGGCTTTGTCGGCGTGGGAATTATCTTGTCGCGGTTACTGGGATCAGCCAGAACCGATGCCTACCGCCGCGGCTTAAACCTGATCTTGATCAGCCTGGTTTTATTCGCCGTTTTTGGTGCCATCCTGGGTGGATTCACATTTCTTGGACCTTACTGGCCCCTGATCCTGGTGGCAGGCGGCCTGGTGCTGCTGTTCCAAAACCTGTTCGTCCGCGAGAGATAATCGACCCATTTTGTGGAGGTATCAAATGAAACAAGTCTATTGGCGGTTTATTGCAGGGTCCATGCTCCTCCTGTTCGGCATCCTGGCGCTCATGGAAAATTTCAATGTCATTCACCTGGTTGGCAGTTTTTGGGGCCTGTTGGTCGCTCTGATTTTCTTTGGCGGCGGCCTGGCCTTTCTCTCCGTGGTGCTGGCCAACCGTTTAAATTGGTGGGGGTTTATTCCAGGCGTCACACTCCTGGGATTGAGCGCCATCATTGCGATACCTCTTTTATTACCGGCCTTCCCGGGTCAATGGCTTGGGGCCATCTTCCTGGCCGCCATTGGCTTGAGTTTCTGGCTGGTCTATTTAATCTCTCCAGCTAACTGGTGGGCTATTATCCCGGGTGGGACGCTCTTTACCCTGGCAGGCATCGCTGGCATGTCCAACCAGGGAGGTTTGGTTACCGGCAGCCTGCTCTTCTTTGGCCTGGCCCTTACCTTCGCCCTGGTGGCTTTGCTACCCGCTCATGGGCGGCACATGGCCTGGGCGTGGATCCCGTCCGGGATCCTGCTGGCGTTTGGTGCCCTGATCTCCTTCAATACGGTGGCATGGTCTGTGTATATCTGGCCGATCGTCTTGATCCTGGTTGGGGGCTTTCTCATCCTGCGACCAAATCTCCACAGGCGATAAGATGACACATCCATTCCTCCGCAGCAGCACCGATGCGCTCCTGGCCGGCGTGTGTGGCGGGTTGGGTCATTACCTGTCCATCCATCCGAACGTGGTGCGAGTCTTTTTCATCCTCTTGTCCGTCTTCAGCGGGCTGGGTGTTTTGTTATATTTCCTGTTATGGCTCTTCGTTCCGCGAGAAGAACTGCCTGGAACTTCCGCCAGCTTCCCAGCCAGCCGTGCTCACCAATTCGGGAATGACGTTGAGGAGATCGTCCACCATCCCAACCCCAGGCTGATCACCTGGCTGGGAATTGCCTTCGTCACGGCCGGCGTGGTGGCGTTAATTCAAGCGCTCGGGCTACCTTTCCTGCGGTTCATCAACAGCAACCTGATCTGGGCGGTCGTGATCATAGGGGCCGGTTTATTGCTCATTTACCGGGCGCTGAAAGGATAATCACAAATGAATAAAACCTACCAACCTGTTCGCCGGTGGAGCCTGTTCTGGCCATTACTATTGATTGTGGCCGGGGCAATCCTGTTTCTCAATGCCACCGGGACGATTAAAGGCACCGCCTGGGACATGGTCTACCGTTTTTGGCCTATCCTTTTTATCATCGGGGGCCTGGACGGCATTTTTCGACGCCAGGCCGTCGTTTTTTCTACCTTCGAGCTGGGTGTCGCCCTGGCGTACCAGCTCAGCCTGCTGGGCTTGATCACGGGCATCGATTGGTATATCGCCATTCGTTTCTGGCCTTTGATTTTGATCGCCATCGCCCTCGATATATTGATCGGAGACCGTACCCTTTGGGCCTCGCTGGTGGCCTTGGTCGCCGGCGTGGTGCTTCTGGTCGTCTTTGGATTGGCAACTAACCACCTGGCAAACACCCGCCCGTTGGTGTACCAGAACGTCAACCAGCCATTGGAGGCAGCTACCAGCGCCGACATTTCCCTTTCACCAGCCCTGGGACGCCTGTCTATCACCGGCGGCGCCGCAAAATCAGACCTCATCAACGCCAGGGTTACCACAGTAAAAAACTTCCCGGTAAACCCAAGTTACCAGGTCAAGGATGGCAAGGGCACCTACACCCTGGATATCCAGGGCGCTTACTCGGTCATCTACCCTGACCGGAATTTTAACGACCCCAGCATTCCCGTGTTGGATTGCCGCCTGACCTCCGCCATTCCCTACGATTTGCAAGTCGCCGTGGGGGTTGGGGATGTGACCGCCAACTTAACGGGTACTCACCCGGATAATGTCAAAGTTAATGTAGACATCGGCCAGGAAATCCTGACCCTCCCGGCCAGCGAAACCTACTACGTGACCGCGAAAAACAGCATCGGTGCGCTGGTGGTGTATGTTCCGCGGGGCAAGCCGGTGAGCATCCAGCTGAAGACCGGGCTGACGGTCACCCATCTGCCCGATGATTTTAACCGCGAAGGCGATACGGCTTATTCTCCCGGGTACAAAGGGGGCACCAACGTCATCGATCTCACGTTGGAACAGGATATCGGCAGTCTGGACGTGCGTTACCTTCAATAATAACCATTTCGACCCGATAAAGGCGGGGCGGCCTGGCTGCCTCGCCTTTATCCTTTTAAGGGGGTGCCTATAAAGCGGTATAATGGCGCAATTGCAGTCTCACTCATCTCCCCGGAGGCACCCTTGAAATCGAAAACCCTGCACATGATCGGCAATGCTCATATCGACCCGGTCTGGCTGTGGCAGTGGACGGAAGGCTTTCACGAAGTAAAAGCCACCTTTCGATCCGCCCTCGACCGGATGAAAGAATACCCGGATTTCACCTTCACCGCCAGCTCAGCCGCCTTTTATGAATGGGTGGAGCAAAGCGATCCCACCCTGTTCGCCGAGATCAAGGCCAGGGTCGCCGAAGGGCGCTGGCAGGTCACCGGTGGGTGGTGGGTTGAGCCCGATTGCAATATCCCTGGCGGCGAGTCCTTCGCGCGCCACGGTCTCTACGCCCAACGCTATTTCCAGCAAAAATTTGGCGTCATCGCCCACGCCGGTTACTGCCCCGACAGCTTTGGGCACCATGGCATGCTGCCCCAAATCCTGCGGAAAAGCGGACTGGACAATTACGTCTTTATGCGCCCGGAAACGCCGGAAAAAGACCTGCCGGGCTGGTTGTTCTGGTGGGAATCGGACGATGGATCGCGCGTGCTGGCTTACCGCATCCCCTACAGTTACGGCAGTTGGGGAGGTGATTTGGTCAACAAGGTAGAGGCCACACCGGAATTGATGGCGCCTCCCATCGATGAGCTGATGTCCTTCTACGGCGTTGGGGATCACGGCGGCGGGCCTACCCGCGAAAACATTGACAACCTGCATGAGCTCGATCAAGACCCGGCGATGCCCGGCGTCCTGCTGAGCACCCCTGACCGGTATTTTACCAGCGTGAGGGCTAAAGGCTGGGAATTGCCGGTGGTGCATGACGACCTGCAGCACCATTCCAGCGGCTGCTACTCGGTCAACTCGACCATCA
>JAJYIW010000283.1 GCA_021789855.1 Chloroflexota bacterium
AAAGTAACCGGCGTTGTTTGGCGTGCCAGGTAAGGCCGCGTCCACGCTGGCCTGGAAGCGCTCGAGCTGGCGAAGGTGATCAAACAGGCACAGCACATGCACCTCCTCGCGCGTCTGCAGCTCCATCCCCGGCAGCACCACCAGGGGCGTGCCCTGGGCTGCCTTTTGCACCGCGCTCACGTTGGCGCTGGCGTTGTGGTCGGTGATGGCGATCAGGCTGATCCCGTGCGCTGTTGCCTCGGACACGATCAGGGGCGGGATCATCTCGACATCGGCGCAGGGTGAAAGCACCGTGTGCACGTGCAGATCGGCCCGAAAGGTGTTCAATCACCGATTCCTTTTTCCCATAGTCTACCGACCACATAAAACGTCGAATGGCTGGTTGAGAACAAATTGACGCCTTCCTGGTTGGCCTTCGCCAGGGTGGATTCGTCTGGCTGGGCATTTTCGGTGATGATCACGGCGGCCTGTTCCAGGAGCACCGCCACCGCCACGATGTTGATATGCGCCTGGAGCGTGACCCAGACGCCGCCATGCTGCGCCCCTGCCATGACGCAGCTCAATAAATCGGATGCGTATCCGCGGGATACTTCCATGCTGGAAAAATCCTTCGGCTCGGTCAGCACTTTCAAATCAAGGGTATGAATGATTTCATCTAAGGTCATTTAGGGATTCTCCTGGTGGGGTTGGGGGGGTTGCGGCTCGCCAAAGACCTCCGCATCGGACAGGTAAATCTTCATGCGCAGGTTGGTGCCACGCTCGATGGAAGATTCGAGCGTCATCTCGTCCACGCAGCGCTGGATGTTGGTCAGGCCCATGCCGGCCCCAAAGCCTTGCTCGCGCACTTCCTCGGTGGCGGTGGACCAGCCGGGCTTCATCGCCAGGTGGATATCCTTGATCCCCGGGCCGTCGTCGTACGCTTCCATGCTGATGTGGTTCTGCTCGATATCCACGCGGATGGTTCCGCCGTGGCTGGTGTGAATGATCAGGTTCATCTCGGCTTCGTAAATGGCGATGCCGCAGCGCCGGGCGATTTGCGGGCTGGCTCCCAGGCGCAGCAGCGCGCGTTTGATGTTGCTGGATGCCTTGCCGCCGTTTTTGAAATCGCCCGGGTTAATTTTGTACCGGAGCACCAGCGAGGTGCGGTCAGAAATGATGTCCTCGAAGAGGTGGCTGGCGCGGTAGCGGATCAGCTCTTCGACATGGTAATCACGCTGCAGCGCCTCCAGCAGCCCGCGGGTAATGTCGCCTTTGGTGATGATCCCCACCAGCCGGCCACCTGCATCCAACACCGGCAGGCGCCCCACGTTGACGTTGACGAATATCTTCAAGGCATCCACGACCGGGTCGGAGGGCCGGATGGTGATGACTTTGTGGGTCATGTAATCGCCCACCAGCGCCTCCAGCGAGCCTTCCCGCAGTATGCGGATCAGGTCTTCGATGCTGACGACGCCGACCAGTTGATCGTTTTCGACCACCGGCGCGCCGGAAATGTGCCCCTGGCGGAACATCTCAAGCACATCGATGATATGCATGCCCGGCGTCAGGGCTTTGACCGTGCGCGACATCACCTCCTCAACTTTTAGCTCATACGCAAGCTCTTGAACCCGGGTGATGCCTTGAGCATCTTTATCGGTGACGGTATGCGCCTGTTGAGGGGGATTATCAGACATGGTTAAACCTGTTTGGGGGTGGAAAGCGTAAACCCGGTGGGTTTGCCCGTAGCCTATCTCCTAGTCACATTCACACAGGCCATCCGGGATGGATTTTTCCAGGCTGGGCAGGCCGTATTTAAACAGGCGCCCGCACAGCTCGAACATGCCATAAGGCGCCTGGATCAACGGGATGGATTCTTCTTCGGCCAGGCTGATCGTTTCGGGCTGAGGCGTCTTGCCCCGGACAAACACGATGGCGGCGACATCCGCCATCATGGCGGTGCGCACCACCTGGGGGGTGCACAGGCCGGTCAGCAGCACCGCATTGGGCTGGATGGAAGCCAGCACGTCGCTCATTAAGTCCGCGCCGCACCCGCCCTTAATCTCCTGGTTCATCGGCACCCCAGGGGTCATCATTTTTCCATCGATGATTTGGATAAGCTCTTCTAACTTCATAATAATAATGTTCTCGCTATAAGCGCAGGAAAATTTTTGCCAGTTGAGTTTAATCATTATATACGATATTAGGTTTTGGCAACCCTGGATGAAGGCCGGCTTTTAGGGGGACTTTCGATAAGCGCTCCCAGGGCCAGATTGCTTCAGGCGACAGACAACGCCGCCTTTGCAATGACATTTTAGGCTTTGCTGATCGCCCTGGGCGCGGGGAAAAGATTCCTTCGTCGACCCGAAATAAAAGCGTTATTTTATGTTAAAATGGCTGATCAGATACAGGTATTTTACCTGGCCGCCAACCATTTTACGTCAGGAGCAGACATTGAAAGCCATCATCCAACCGGTCAAGGGCACGCGCGATTTTTATCCCGAAGAGCGCGGTATCCATAACTGGCTTTACCAGGCCATGCGGCGCGCTTCCGAGGCTTACGGTTACCAGGAATACGACGGGCCTTTCCTGGAAAAGCTGGAGCTGTACATCGCCAAATCGGGCGAGGAGCTGGTCAAAGAAAACTTCGTCCTCGAAGATCGCAGCGGGGAGAAGATCACCTTACGCCCTGAGTTGACCCCCACGCTGGCCCGGATGATCGCCCAGCGCCAGGGTGAATTGACCATGCCGGTGCGCTGGTGGTCATATGGGCCGTTCTGGCGCTACGAGAGACCGCAGAAGGGGCGCTCGCGCGAGTTCTTCCAGTGGAACATCGACCTGATCGGCGTGGATGCGCCCGAAGCCGACGCGGAAATCGTGGCGATTGGGGCTCATTTCTTCCGCTCGGTCGGGCTGACTCCCAAGGAGATTTCCATCCGGGTCAACCACCGCGGATTAATGGACAGCCAGCTCCTGGCCATGGGCATCCCGGCAGAGCGCAAGCTAGGGGTGTTCCACCTGATAGACCGGCGCGATAAGCTCAGCCCGGCGGCCTGGGAAGCTTACGCCCGCGAAGAAGCTGGCCTCAGCGGCGATCAGTTAAGCGCTTTGAAAGGCCTGCTGGAAAACCGCGAGCTGTGGCGCCAATCGCCTGAGATGGAGCGCTTCTTTAAAGCCGTCCAGGCGTTGGGCGTGGCGGATTATGTGGTCTTTGACCCGCAGATCATCCGCGGGCTGGATTATTACACCGGCACGGTCTTCGAAGCGCGCGACCAGGATGGCGAGTTTCGCGCTATCTTCGGCGGCGGGCGCTACGATAAGCTGGTGGATGACGTGGGCGGCGACCCGGTGCCGGCGGTGGGCTTTGCCATGGGCGACATGGTGATCACCCTGGTGCTGCAGAAATACGGTCACCTGCCTTCCCTGCCGGTCTGCCCGGCCCAGGCGCTGGTGACCGTGTTTGACGAGGGGCTGTTGCCTGCCTCGCTGGAGGCGGCGGCGGCGCTGCGCCAGGCCAGCCTGAACGTGATCACCTACCCGGAGCCGGCCAGGCTGAACAAGCAGCTCAAATTCGCTGACAGGATGGGCATCCGCGTGGCGCTGCTGCTCGGCCCGGATGAAGTCGCCAGCGGGCAGGTGACCTTGAAGGACCTGGCGGCGCGCACCCAGGTGAGCGTCCCGCGCGACCAGGCGGCCAGCGCCATCCGGCAAATCCTTGCAGCCCCTTTGCCTTCATGATAAAATATGCCCCACGTTAATCATGGTGGCTGTAGCTCAATGGCAGAGCACCTGACTGTGGATCAGGGGGTTGTGGGTTCGACCCCCATCAGCCACCC
>JAJYIW010000284.1 GCA_021789855.1 Chloroflexota bacterium
TCTGGTTTTATCAACCAGGGACAGATCGTTTCCGCCGGCGACCAGGTTCCCCCGAACGGCGAGATCTGGTGGGTGCCCTACCTGGATGGCATCGCCGAAGATCACGTCTCAGGGCGGGCTCTGGTACGCGAATACCAGAAACGCACCCAGCGCAAACTGAGTGCAGCGTCCATTGCCGGGGCAGCCTCGAGCGGCGACCGGGACGCCCTGGCCGTGTTTTCAACCTTTGGCGAGCACCTGGCGGCTGCTTTTCGCCCGTGGGTCGAGCGCTTCAAGCCCGACTGCCTGGTAGTAGGTGGTAACATTGCCCGCTCCTGGGCGCTCTTCAGCCCTTCGCTCCAGGCCGGCCTGCCCGGACTGGCCTGCCATCCCACTGAGATGTATGAAATATCTGGCCTGCTGGGTGGGGCGGCCCTCGGCCAGTAACCCCGGTGTAAGGTTTCCAAAACAAGGTCAACCCTATGAGCCAGATTCTGAAATCGCTGCAGGTACGCTCCAGGCACCTGCATATCCCGGTTAAAAACGGCAATCCCAAGCATACCCTGCAGATATGGGTAGAGGGCCGGCCAGCCCGCGAGTTTAACGTTGAACTGGCGACCAGCCCGGAATCGCAAGATGGCGGGGTCGACTGGTGGGCGTTTTACGACATAAGTGAATTTTTCGGCCAGACTGCCGTGGTCCAGGTGGTTGAGGAAGTCCTGCCAGAAGCTGTGGTACATTGGCTGGCAAGCGCCATCCAGCAAAGCGACGGGCTGATCGGCGACGAGGACCTATACCACGAACGCTACCGGCCCCAGTTCCATTTCACTGCCCGCCGGGGGTGGAACAACGATCCTAACGGCATGGTCTACCACCAGGCTGAATGGCACCTTTTCTACCAACACAACCCCTTTGGCACCGGCTGGGGCAACATGCACTGGGGACACGCGGTTAGCCCGGACCTGGTGACCTGGCGCGAGTTGCCCGAAGCCCTCTATCAAAAATCCCTGGCCGACATGGCATACTCCGGCAGCGCGGTAGTCGACACCGCCAACACCGCCGGTTTTCAGCCTGGCGCGGAGGCGCCGCTTGTGGTGGCCTTCACCAGCACAGGCCGAGGAGAATGCCTGGCTTACAGCCTGGACCGCGGGCGAACCTTCCAGGAATATCGCCGGAATCCAATCCTGGAGCACACCGGGCGCGACCCTAAGATCATCTGGCATGAGCCCGATCGCCAATGGGTGATGATCGTATACGATGAACTCACAGGTCCAGGAACGCCTCCCGGAAAAGGAGAAAACCAGGAGAGCATCGGTTACGCGATCTATACCTCCCCTGACTTGAAGCATTGGGCGCGCCAGGACTTCATCCCCGGCTTTTTTGAGTGCCCTGAGTTATTTGAGCTGCCTGTGGCAGATCAACCGGGAGAAAAAGCCTGGGTGATGTATGGCAACCTCGCCGGTCAATTCCGTTCAGCCTTTGTGGCCGGGTCATTCAATGGAAAGAAGTTCATTCCGGCGATGGAAACAGCCCAGGCGCATTACGGCCCACATTTCTACGCTGCCCAGGTCTTTAACCACGCCCCTGGTGGCCGGGTCATCATGATGGGCTGGTTGTCAGGCCCACCCTATCCGGGAATGCCTTTCAGCCAGGGGATGACCGTCCCGCTCGAGCTGAGCTTGCGGCGTTTCAGCTCTGGATTGCGGTTGTGTTTTTACCCGGTCGAGGAACTCTCGCGCCTGAGGACAGGTCACACCTCTGGCCGCGAGCTCGACCTGGCAAGCGCCAACCGGCTGCTGGCCAACGTTCCAGGCGAGCTCCTTGATATCGAGCTAACCCTCCGGCCTGCTGGCCAGGCGCCGGTTCGTTTAAGCATCGGAGAGGAAGCCATCATCTACGATCCCAGCCACCACAAACTGACCTTTGCCGGCCAGACCGCACGCCTTGATCCAGCACCGGGCGACCTGGCCTTGCGCATCCTGGTCGACCGTTCGGTGGTTGAAGTGTTTGCCAACCAGGGTGAGGCGGCTTTCTCAGCCATCACCCTGTTCCCTGCAGGTAAGCCCAGCCTGCTCCTGGATGGCAGCCTGACCTTGCCTTCCCTCACCCTCCACGCCCTCCGCTCGATCTGGGATGAATGAGCCATTTTTCGAGCATGATTGGAAAAATGGCGGCTCTGAAAGTAAAAAACGGATAGAATGACTCCTGGCTTTTCGGTATCATGGGCCTACACAAACAGATAAAAGCTGCGGGGATGGGCTCCATTCGCCCCAAGCAAAATGGTATTGATCCAAACAGGAGTGCCTCATGATACCGGTAATTGACGGAGAAAAAATAGTGATAGATGATGAAACCGCCTGGCAAGCCGTAAGGAATCGCGAAGCGGCTTTTGATGGAACTTTCGTATACGGCGTTCACTCGACCGGTGTGTATTGCCGCCCTGGCTGTCCATCGCGCCGGCCACGCCGTGACCAGGTCGTTTTTTATGACTCCGGCGCGGAAGCGCGTGCAGCGGGCTACCGCCCTTGCCAGCGCTGCCACCCGGACGAAGCCTTGCCAGCCAGCGCCCGGGCCGAGCTGGTAAAGCGAGCTTGCACCGTCCTCGACGCAAGCGAAGGTACCACGCCAACTCTGGAAGTGCTGGCCCATGAGCTCCAATTAAGCCCATCCCACCTCCACCGTATTTTCAAGGAGGTCACTGGCCTTACACCACGCCAATATGCCGCCGGCCGGCGACTGCAGAAATTCAAATCGGGCATCCAGGCCGGGCGAGATGTGACGACCGCGTTGTACGATGCCGGCTATTCATCCAGCAGCCGCCTGTACGAAAACGCTGCAGCCAGGCTAGGGATGACGCCGGCGGATTATCGCCGGGGAGGAAAGACCGTGGATATTACTTATACAGTGGTCGAAACCCGCCTGGGGCGTATGTTGGTCGCCGCCACCCCACGCGGAATCTGCGCGGTGAATTTCGGAGACCAGGAAGCCAGCCTGGAGGCTGGCCTGCGAGCTGAATTTGCTTCTGCTGTCATCCAACGCGATGACGCCCACCTGAAAGCCTGGGTCGATAGGCTGGTAGCCCACCTCGAAGGGCATCTACCTAACCTGGCTCTGCCGCTCGACTTGCAGGCAACCGCCTTCCAGTTGCGCGTATGGGAAGCCTTGCGCCAGATTCCCTATGGGGAGACCCGCACCTATGCCCAGGTAGCCAGCGCCATTGGCCAGGCGAAGGCAGCGCGCGCAGTGGGCTCGGCCATCGCCTCTAACCCGGTGGCGGTGATCAATCCCTGCCACCGCGTGATCCGCAGCGACGGCGGCCTGGGCGGTTATCGCTGGGGACCAGAACGCAAACAGGCGCTCCTCGAACAGGAACGCCGGCATTCCCAACCAACGGATTCAACCCAAGGGCAAGATAAACGCCCCAGGGGTAAATAAAAAACGGGCGTTAATTTTTATTTTGCTTTACGGCTAAGCGCCAGCAGGTCGCTGATCAAGGCATAACCGGTAGCCAGCCGGCCGGCGCCCGGGCCAATCACTGTCACATCGCCTAACAGCGCCGTGGTAAAGGTGATGGCGTTGGTGGCGCCGCTGACAGATGCCAGGGGGTGGGAAAGCGGCAGGCGGGTGGGGCGCACGCTGGCGATCACTTTGCCATCAACGTTCTCCACGTTACCGATCAGCTTCCAGCGTTCACCGGCGGCGCTCGCGGTAGAAATGTCTGCCGGGGTCAACCCAGTGATACCGGTGCGCTCTACCTCCGCCATGCTGAGCGAGGCGCCCATCAACAGGTTGGCCAGGATGACCACCTTCCCGGCGGCGTCAA
>JAJYIW010000285.1 GCA_021789855.1 Chloroflexota bacterium
TTGCCCCGCGAGTCACCGTCAATGGCTTAGCGCTTGGGGCGATACTTCCGCCAGTGGACAGGCAACCGGCTGGCGATGCGGCCATTAAAGGGCTTCCTGCTCAAAGGTGGGCTACCCTGGAAGAAGTAGGCCAGGCGCTTATTTTCCTCCTGGATGGCCCGGCGTATATTACCGGTGAGATTATCCACGTGGACGGGGGGAGGCATCTGGTATAGCTCCTGACAAGGGCTAACCTCAATCCTCCTAAAACTCATCTCTGCTACCTGCTCGAGGCCATAATATGGATCAAATATTTATCTCTGATCTCTTAGCGCACGGGATCATCGGCGTCAATGACTGGGAGCGGAAAACTCCCCAGGATATCCTGATTAATGTCATCCTATTTACCGATTTGCACTCCGCTGGAAACAGCGATGATATCCAGGATAGTGTGAATTACCGGACGGTGGCGAAGAAGATCCTGAGCCATGTCGAGACCGTCCAGCGTTATAGCGTGGAAGCCCTTGCGACTGACCTGGCCCGCCTGTGCCTGGAAGATCCAGCCGTTCATAAAGTGCAGGTCAGGGTGGAAAAGCCGGGCGCGGTCCGCTATTCGAGATCCGTAGGGGTCGAAATAGAACGCGAGAAGGGAGATTTTACATGAAAGGTACAGGCCATGAGGTCTGCCTGTTGTTGGGCTCCAATATCAATCCTGAGTTAAACTTGCCCCTGGCAATTTCCCTGCTAAACCAACAGGTGACCTTGCTCCGCGCTTCTTCGGTATGGGAATCCGAGGCGATTGGATCGAACGGGCCCAACTTTTTGAATATGGCCTTGTTGGTCCGGTGCTCGTTTGAAGCAGGCTATCTTAAAGAAGAGGTGATCCGCCGGATTGAAGCCCAATTGGGACGTGAGCGAATCCAGGATAAAAATGCTCCCCGCACGATGGACATCGATATGATCACTTTTGATGATCAATTAATAGAACCCCATCTTTGGGATGTTGCCTTCCGGGCTGTTCCGGTCGCTCAGGTCTTACCCGGTTACTTTTCAGAGTCCGGACAGAATCTCCAGGCCATTGCGGCTTCCATGGTGGGCGCTGGCATGGTCAAGCTGAGGCCAGATGTCAAAGTGGGACTGACCATCCGCCAAGAAGACATGGCCTCAATTCGCCCAAACCACATACCATAAAACAGGAATAAACAATGAACGTTCATGACGATCACACCAATATTGAGACACTCTTACCCATCGACCTGCGTAAGCGTCAGGTTTCCGAAGCCCAGTTTGCCCGGTTTGAAAATTATGCGGCAGAAATTTTTTCCGCCTTTGGCATGGATATTAATACGCCATCCACGAAGGATACCCCTCATCGATTCATCAAAGCTCTTTATGATGCGACTTCAGGTTATGAAGGTGATCCTAAGCTGATGAGAGTTTTTGGGACAGAATGCCGCGGTGAACCGGATTGCCGGTTAAGCCAGGTAGTCGAGGGGCCAATCCAATTTTATGCCTTATGTGAGCACCACGCGTTGCCGTTTTTTGGGAAGGCTTACGTGGGTTATATTGCCCACGAGAACATCATCGGCATCTCCAAGTTAACCCGCCTGGTGCGGGTGTTCGCCAGGCGCTTCAGTGTTCAAGAGCGGCTTAGCCAACAGATCGCGGATACCCTGGAATCGATGCTCCATCCGCACGGCGTTGCTGTTTTTCTCCAGGCGCGCCATTTATGCATGGAGATGAGGGGTGTACGGGAAACGGCGCCGATGACGCGTACAACCGTCTGGCGGGGCTATTATGCCGAGGATCCAGCTTTACGCAGCGAGTTTTTCACGGCTTGCGGCTTACCGCAGAATGAGGATTAGGCCAGGGTCAGATACAGCGTTTCAGAGCCCTGACCAGGCGATCGATATCTTCCTCAGAGTTGTAAGCCTGTAAAGAGAAACGTACCAGGTGGTGGCCTTGCCAGGTGACGATAGGCACTTCGATGCGATAATCCTGGAACAACTGCGCAGCCAGGGTAGATACATCGGCGTCGGCGGGTAAGGGCGCCGTGCCCATTTGTGCATACCATTCGGTCGAGTCAGGATACAGCGCTGGCAGGTCATAGAGCTGCATGATGTCATGCCTGGCTTTAGCGGCCAGCAGGTGACAGGCTGCCTGGACGGCCGGCCAGTTATGCTCGCGCTGAAACGCCACGGCATCGGCTACCGCTAAGAAGGCAGCGATGTCGCGGGTGCCGTTCATCTCAACGATATTGACGAAGTTTTTGGGGGTCTGGGGACTCTCGTCAAAACCCCAACTGACAATCAACGGCTCGATGGATGCCTGGACTTCCGGGCGGGCATATAAAAACCCTGCTCCCTTAGGAGCGCATAGCCATTTATGCAGGTTGCCTACGTAAAAATCGGCTCCCAAGGTATCCAGGGATAATGGAATCTGGCCAGGCGCGTGGGCGCCATCGATCACGGTCAGGATGCCAGCCTGCCTGGCTTTGTGGACGATTTCTTCCACCGGGATAATTATCGCGGTTGGGGAGGTGTAATGGCTCAAGTAGATGACCCTGGTAGCCGGGGTCACACCTTGCCAGAAACTTTTGATAAAATCCTCTTTCGAGGTAGCAGGGATTGGCAGAGTATAATTTATATACCGAAATCCCTGTTTTTTGGAGAGATATCGCCAGGTACGATCCATTGCACCGTACTCGTGGTCGGTGGAAAGCACTTCGTCCCCTGGGAGCAGTTTCAAGCTATGGGCGATGGTGTTAATGCCCGTGGTGGCATTGGTCACAAAGGCCAGGTTATCCACGGTGGTGCCCAGGTATTCAGCTAATACGGTGCGGGAATCTCGCAGCAGCTCGTTAGCTCTCCGTCCTAAAAATTCGACTGGCTCGCGCTCCAGCGTTAACTGCCATCGTTGGTAACTTTCAAAAACAGGGCGGGGTGTGGCTCCAAATGATCCATGATTTAAAAAGGTAATGGTCGGGTCCAGTAAAAATTCGTTACGTAATGTTGGCATGATGATCTCCCGGGCGATTATACCAAATTGGTGAATAGATGAATTCATTTTTGACTACGTTATTTCGCGCAAACCGGCCAGTGCCCGAGAAATATCAGGCCAACTTCACCCACCTATACATGGATGTGATCTGGTGGGGTATCTTGAACGGCACGACCCTCTCCTTCCTGGCCATTTATGCGGTGCGGCTTGGGGCCACGCCGACCCAAATCGGCTGGTTTAATGCGGTTCCGGCGATTGTCAGCCTGGTGTTTGCCTTACCCGTGGGCCATTGGCTCAGCCACAGGCAGCCGGGTAAGAAAATTTTCTGGTCATCCATATTTAACCGAATTTTTTACCTGTTTTTTTTGTTTATCCCCTGGTTCCTGACCGATAAAAGCCAGGTTGTGTTTATCATCCTGGCTACCCTGGTCATGAGCATCCCCATGACGGTCTTTACGGTTGGGTTTAATTCCCTTTTTGCCGATGCTGTCCCCGTGGAATGGCGTGGCTACGTGGTAACCGTCAGGAACGCGATTATCTCGATCATGACGGTGATCGTTTCGTTGATCAGCGGGCAGATTCTCAACCGGATCGCTTTCCCGATGGGTTATCAGGTCATATTTTTGCTGGGCTTTGTAGGCGCAGCCGTGAGCAGTTACCATTTATGGTTTGTCCGTCCCCCTGCCAACGGCGCTCCCATGGAAGAAGAGAGCCCAGAGTTGTCGCTCGGCGAACTCGAAACTGATCGCGCGCACCCCAGCGCCCCAGCCCGGTCGGGCCGGT
>JAJYIW010000046.1 GCA_021789855.1 Chloroflexota bacterium
TGGCCGAGGGCCGCCCCACCCAGCAGGCCAGATATTTCATACCTCTCAGTGGGATGGCAGGCCAGTCCGGGCAGGCCGGCCTGGAGCGAAGGGCTGAAGAGCGCCCAGGAGCGGGCGATGTTACCACCTACTACCAGGCAATCGGGCTTGAAGCGCTCGACCCATGGGCGAAAAGCAGCCGCCAGGTGCTCGCCAAAGGTTGAAAACACGGCCAGGGCGTCCCGGTCGCCGCTCGAGGCTGCCCCGGCAATGGACGCTGCACTCAGTTTGCGCTGGGTGCGTTTCTGGTATTCGCGTACCAGAGCCCGCCCTGAGACGTAATCTTCGGCGATGCCATCCAGGTAGGGCACCCACCAGATCTCGCCGTTCGGGGGAACCTGGTCGCCGGCGGAAACGATCTGTCCCTGGTTGATAAAACCAGAGCCCAGGCCGGTGCCCAGGGTAACGCCGATCATACGCTGAGTACCCCGTGCAGCGCCGGCCCACCATTCCCCCAGCGCCCACAGGGCTGCATCGTTGGCGAAGCGCACCGGGACATGCGCCAGGGGGGTGCCGGCCCAGTGCTCTGATAGAGCCTGGCCGACGTTCCAGCCGTTCAAGGCAGCAAATTTGTGAGTGAGACGCGAGATGCCGGTGGCGTATTCGAATGGGCCAGGCATGGCGATGCCGGCGTGGGTCACCGAGAAAATGCCGGCCTGCTGGACGGCGTCCAGCGCGGCGCCGGCCCACTGGCTGAGCAATACCTCGGCGGGTGCAGCTTCGTCCACCGGCCGGCGCGCCAGGCTGTCCCGGGTTACCTGGCGGGTTTCCAGGTCTACCAGCGCTGCGGTGACGTGACTGCCGCCGATGTCCATGGCCAGGGCGTGGGTTGGAGGTTGGGTCATCATAACTCCTCCTGGAGTGATTGTACGGCTTCAGGCTTTACGAAGGCTTGAACCACCTTCACCGGCTGGCTGTCTTCGTTGATGAGGCGAAAATGGTGGGCAGCCGCCGGCACGACGAAGGTCTCGGCGTAGTGGATACGCTGGCGAGCACCTTCTTCTGTTTCTAAAACGATTGAATTTCCTTCTACCAGGTTCATTACCTGGCAGGCATCAGCGGTATCCAGCTCCAAATCGTGCTCAAATTCAAGGCGGTGGACATCATAAAAATGAGCCGGGTGGGTTGGCTGGTGCAGGATGCGCCAGCCTTCGCCCTGGGCAAGCAACACAGGATGGGAGATCAATTCTTCTTGCACTCGCTCGCCCTGGCGATCGAAATAGAGATTGTCGAAGGCGCGGGCAATATTGAGCGGCCTGGGCTTTCCATCCAGGCCTGGGCGCAGCCAGTCGTACATCTTGAAGGTAAAGATGTAGGGGGTCGAGCTAATTTCGAGCACCAGGTTTCCCTGGCCTGAGCCGTGGATGGTGCCGTTAGGAATAAGGAACAGGTCATGCCTGGCTGCCGGGTGGCTTTGCACAAAGCGGTCAATATCCACGGGCGAGGCGGCGGCAAAGCTGTTTTCCAATGCCGCCCGGAATTCGAGCGGATCAATGCCGGCCTGGAAACCCAGGTAAACACGAGCGCCCGGGAGGCAATCCAGAATGTAATATGTTTCGTCCTGGGTGAATGGCTCGCCGAAATGGTGCTGAGCGTAACGGGGGCGTGGGTGGCATTGCACAGACAGGTTGCCGCCGTTGACCGTGTCCAGGAAATCAAACCGGATGGGAAACTCGCTGCCGAAGCGCGCGTAAGCCTGGCCCAGAACGGCGCTGCCCTGGCCGGCCATGAGCCAGTCGAAAGATATCTCAATCAAATGGCCGCTGCTTTCAAAGATCAGGCCATTTTCGGGGGTGATCAGCTCGAAGCTCCAGGCGTAGTTGGCTACATCCTGTGCCAGGGAAGGAATGTGCTGCTTGATCCACTGCCCACCCCAGGGGCCCGGCTCGAACCAGGGGCGCACGCGGAAATAGTTGTGACTCATCCGAGCCAGGCCGGCGCGTAAAGTTTCACCGGATAGCAAGGCCGGTTCGTCCAGGCGTTGCGTATCGACGATCAGATCGAGTCGTGGGAGCAGCGCGGCTTTGTGCCGGCCCAGAGCTGGCCAATCCACGAAATAAGAACGCTTATAGGCGGCTTTAGGCGTTGCTGGGTGAGCCTGGCCCAGGTTGGTGGGCAGCCCGGCCCGGGCGCGAAATTGCAGCTCATTCTTAGGCAGATCGAGATAGGCCAGGGCGCTTTCCCACTCCACCAGTCCGGCCCCACAGCCGTAGAGGATGCGGATGGGCTTACCAGGGCCAGGTGACTCGTTCAGCGCCTGGCGCAGGCGGTCGAGGCTCTCAGGATCGAAGAAATCCTCGATGGCGCCGGTGAAACGTGTGCCGAACAAGGGGTCGTCGCCTCCCAGGAAGGGCGATACCAGGCGCTCGATTTCATCGACTGGCCTGAGACAATCTGCTACCGGAAACCACGCAGCATGTGTATCGCTCTGGCCGAAAACCCGATCCAGGCGGTCGCGTAAGTCGTCCCACATCACCCCGCAAAAACCATCTAAGGTGACCCGAGGGTGGGCTAAAATCCAATCGGCCAAAGCTTCAATTCCGACGCCAATTGCGCCGGGCTCGAGGGGAAACGCCGGATAGAGATCATAACCGGGCGTGTTCGAATCCTTGTGGGATGGCATTAGAAGCTGGCTGGTTTCACGATACTTCATGGATTTTTTAATGGGCCTGGAAATAAAAAGAAAAAAGCCATCGGAATGATGATAAAACCAGGCGGGATCTGATGTGATTCAGAAATAATACCCGTGAGCATATTACCTATCCTATTCAGGATGCGTGGCACGGCAACTTCGAAATTCTCAAATAAAGCTCAGGTTCCCGGCCCAGGGCAGGGGCACAGGAAATGCCGCAGCCGTAAATTGACTGGCGTGAGGGTGGCTTGCCAGGAATGCCGCCAGTGGCTGGGGGATGTCTTCCGGCTTTTCAAATCCAAAGACCAGGCGGGTCAGCCAGGTGGAGTCGGTAAAGGTGAAACGATCGCCATCCGCCTCCAGGTAAGGGATGCCATCTTGGACTGAAAACTGGACCGATTCCAGCAGGCTGGCGGACAATCGCTGTAGGAAGTAAGGCCGCAGGCTTTTGAAGAGGGCCAGCGGATTGAGGATCTTCACGGTTCCAAGCTGTAGGGAGGGTTGCTGTGTCACACCAGGCCCGTGTAAAAGTGTGACCAGCTCGTCTCCCTGGGGCAAGGGAAGGCGAATCTGTTCCAGGTTCTCTTTTTGCATGACCTGAAACAATGCGGAGCGCAGAATGTCGCGGTCACCAGCCAATTCAGTAACCTCCCCCATGTCATCGCGAGAAGATAGGGTGAAATAAGCACGTGTGGCGTTACCTGAGCGCGCCAGGTAAGCCTTGTTGGTCAAGTGATAAAATGGGCGTATGCCGGCGGCAAATAGCGCCTCGAATTCATCTTTTGTCCGGTAGAAACGCACCGATTCTCGCGAGTACAAAGCGACCAGTTCATCCAGGTGGGCTGGGCCAGCCTCTACCAGCTCGATTCCAGCATTGAGCCAGGTGCGGTCCAGTTTTTTGCTTTCCAGCCAGCATTCGATAAACCCGCCTGTCTGGATACACTGCCGGCGAAGGTAAAGCGACCGATCACCCGAGATCAACAGCAGCTCGATTCCTTCCCGGCTGGCCTTATCCTCCAGCACGTCCAGGATCTGGGAAGCAATCCGCTGGCCGCGGTAATCGGGGTGCGTACAGACCGACCCGATGGAGCCTACCCGGATGCCAGCGCCTTCGATCAACAAGGTGGAGGGGTAATAACCGGCGTGGGCGATCGGCCGCCCGCTATCCGTGAGGATAAACAGGTGATCCAGGTTTTTCTTGCTGAGAAAAATGGGGAATTTCTCTTCCATCCGGGCGGAATTGCTCCCCTCGTCGATAAATATGGCGTTGACCAGCTTGTGCAACTCTGGTAGATCAGCGGAAACGGCAGCTCGGATGATTTCCATGTGGATAGTTCCCCGAATGAATCGACGATTATAGGGTCGATAGCTCGATAATTTTCAAGATCACTTCGACAGCTTTTTCCATTGATTCGACCGGAATGTACTCATACCGGCCATGGGCGTTGTGGCCGCCGGTGAAAATATTGGGGGTGGGCAGGCCGCGGAATGAAAGCTGCGATCCGTCCGTTCCACCCCGCACCGGCACGACCAGCGGCGTCAGCCCAACAGCCTGGATAGCCCGGGTGGCGGCTTCGAAAATGGGCATCACCGGCTTGATCTTCTCGCCCATGTTGTAGTAGGTATCCGTGATTTCAAGGCTCAGGCGATCCCCATACCGCGCGTTCAAAATAGCGGCTATCGACTGCATCTGTTGTTTGCGGGCTTCGAATTTCTGCCGGTCATGGTCGCGGATGATGTAACGCGCCTCGGCCTCTTCCACGGAGCCCTTAATCGAGGTCAGGTGATAAAAGCCCTCATATCCGCTGGTATGTTCAGGGCGCTCAACCGCTGGCAGCATGGCGTTAAACTCCATGGCAAGCAAGGCCGCGTTGACCATTTTATCCTTGGCGGAACCCGGATGAACGTTCCGGCCCTTCACCCTGAGTACAGCATGAGCGGCGTTGAAGGTCTCGTATTCGGCCGAGCCGACTTCGCCCCCATCGATGGTATATGCGTATTGGGCGCCAAAGCGCTGGATGTCAAAGTATTTGACCCCCTGGCCAATCTCCTCGTCTGGGGTAAATCCAATGCAAAGCTCCCCATGTTTCATCTCAGGGTGGCTGGTCAGGATATCGAGAGCGGCCATGATTTCAGCCACGCCGGCTTTGTCATCTGCGCCCAGCAAGGTATGGCCATCAGTGGTGATGATGGCCTGGCCGGTATATTTCTTGAGCTCCGGGAACGTGGCGGGTGATAACACAATCGAATGGACTTCGTCCAGGAAAATGTCTCCGCCATCGTAATGCTCAACGATCTGAGGGTTAACGTGCTCCCCTGAAAGATCCGGCGAAGTATCCATGTGGGCCAGGAAACCGATCGCCGGGATAGGGGCGTCGATGTTGGCGGGTAACCGGGCCATCACACACCCGTAATCATCCAGGATAACATCTCTCAGGCCAAGCGCATTCAATTCATCGACTAATAATCGCGCCAGGTCAAGTTGTTTGGCTGTGCTGGGATGGGTAATGGAATGGGGATCGGATTGAGTATCTATTTTGACGTACCGGATAAATCGTTCGACGACGTTTGACATGAAACAGACCTCGAAATTGGATATGATCATCTATTTACCGGGTGGTCGTGATATCGAAACACCCTTGCGGTAAATCGATTGAATTATACATGATCTGAAAAGGTTTCCCGGCCCCGGATTAATCTCGGGGGGCGTGATCCTGTTTAGGGGTGAAAAAACCTGGATTTTACCGTTAAAGCCCAGGTCAGAAGCGCCGGCCAGAGAGCCCAGATGACCAGGCTGGTTGGGAGGATTTTCATCCACTCGTAGATCCAGAAGTCTCCCAAACCGCTCAGCAGGGGAAGTTGAGCCAGGAGGTAGCCCCAAACTGGGATCGGCAGGACCAAGAGGAGCAATGTCGAAGGTGCTGGAAAGTACGGCATACAAAAGGCCGTCGCTGCGGCGATAGCGACAATCTTGCGCTGGCGGGGCAGGCGGGCCAGGATAACCGGCAGCCAGACCAGCAGGCTCCAAGGGCCCAGCACCTGCCACCATGAGACGTTGCGCGTCAACTGGGTCAGGTCGTGATCGTGCAAAAATTGGTTCAGCAGGGTGGGCAACCAGAAACCCCACTGGAGGAAAGATAGGCCGGCAACCACCGCCGGTATCACCAGCGGTTTGATCTTGTTGGGCGACCACCACCACAGCGCGATCATCAACGGCAGGGATACCTGGGGCTTAATACTTGCCAGGATCAGGCCAATGCCCATCCAGTAAGGCCGGTTTTTTTGCAATGCCCAGGCGGCCAGCGCCAGGCCTCCGACCACCAATCCATCGACCTGGCCATAAAAGAAGTTCCATCCCAATGCGAAGGAGGTAAATACAACCCAATGCCGCCCACCAAAGATCCGCACTGCGAAATACAACAAGGCTAAGCAGCACAGGCATAACACCAGGTAGGCTGCCCATGCGGGCAGCACGCGCAGCGGGGCCAGGATCCAGTTTGTCCAATAGGGATAAGGCAGGTTGATCCCCCCACGGTAAAGAGCTAAATCCGTGTGCCAATCAAGGTGGGGAGCCATCCATGCCATCAGGCCTAACGCAAAGCCCAGCGACCAGGGAATGGCGTTAAAACGCGTCCAGGTACGGGAAAAAGCCGCTCGAATGGATGGGCTAATCGATAAATGCATAAGTATAATTATACAAGATGAGGATAAAGATATATGGAAAGTTTTACAGCAAAGACATCAGGTAAAGTGGTGGTGCTCAGGCTGGATCCAGGGGACCTGCTGCTGGAGAGCATCCAATCGCTGATCCAGAAAGAGGGGATCAGGGATGGGTATATTGCTTCAGCCATAGGCACGTTGGATTATTGCGTCATGCACATGGTGATGACCACCGGCTACCCACCGGTCGAGTACTTCGCCCGCTGGGAAAATAAACCGCTCGAGCTTTCCTCGATAGATGGTATTATCGCGGATGGCATGCCCCACCTGCACATGGTGGTGGCAGACCATGAGCGGGCTTACGCCGGCCACCTGGAAGAAAACTGCCGGGTGCTCTACCTGGCGGAGATCGTGGTAGTTGAGCTGGAGCAAGCCCTCCTAAAACGCGTCCGCAATGCCCGTGGGATCAATGAGCTTGTCCACCGCTGAATAATAGAGTTAATGGAGGGAGCCATTGACCCCACGGGTGAGCCCGGTTGTTCTGGTTCAACCCTGGGGTTGAATCAGGGTTTCAGGATTTTGTGGTAAGCTATAAACCAGGTGAGCGAGCCGGCGGGTTTGGCCTTCAGGTTGGCTGGATCAGCGCCGGCGAACGTTTGCTTTATCCTTTTGATAGATTGGATATCAACCCATGACCAACACTTCTCTTTGGACAGTGATTGAAGAAACGCCTGAGCTGGGTAATCGCCAGGCGCACCAGGAAACAATCTTTACCATCGGTAATGGTTACCTGGGCACCCGGGGCACTTATGAGGAGCGCTACCTGAACGAAATGCGCACCACGATGATTC
This sequence comes from Chloroflexota bacterium, assembly GCA_021789855.1. GTDB lineage: Bacteria > Chloroflexota > Anaerolineae > Anaerolineales > Anaerolineaceae > JAJYIW01. The sequence continues at coordinate 7,183 of JAJYIW010000046.1, forward strand.
ATGGCGTATTTGACGATGTGCCGGTAGTCTTTACTGAGCTGGCCAATTCACCGGATTGGACGGAAATGGAAGTGCTTGTGGATGGAGGTTTTTTCCGCCTGAACCAGGGAAAACTACTGGCTTATGAGCGCAGCCTTGACCTGCGCACCGGCCTTCACCGTCGCTTTGTTCGCTGGCGCAGCCCACGGGATCATACCCTTGAGCTGACCTTTGAGCGTTTTGCCAGCCTGGCCGATCCCCACCTGGTTTGCCTGCGTCTCAAGGTGGTTTCGGTAGACTACCAGGGGCCGGTGGAGGTGCGGGCCGGGGTGGATGGTAACCCGGATAACGCCGGTGTGGTGCATTGGGAGTGGGTTGAGCAGGAGATATTGAGCGAATCAGCCTGGCTTCATCTCCAGACGCGGGCGACCAGGCTGGATTTAGCAGTTGCCGTTCGCCTGGCCGTACCGGAAGGCTGCCACGTGCAAGGATGGGACGTTCACAACCATCCAACCTTGGTGGCAGAAGCACAGCTTGAGCCAGGGAAGGAACTCGTCTTTGAAAAGGTTGCTTCCTATTTTACCGGTCGCGAGAGCTCACAAACGGTGGTGGATGCGAAGGCCGCTTTGAGCCGCCTGCTATCCCCGGCCTGGGAGACTCTCTGGCAGCCGCACGAGCAGGCATGGAAGAAGGAATGGGACGCCTGCGATATCGTCATCGAAGGCGATGATGAAGCTCAACTGGCGATTCGCTTCAATATCTTCCAGTTGTTAATCGCTGGCTCGCGGCAGGATGATACCGTCAGCATCCCGGCGAAGACGCTGAGCGGGTATGGTTACCGGGGCCATTCTTTCTGGGACACTGAGAGTTACATGTTGCCCTTCTTCACTTATACTCGCCCGGCAATGGCCCGCAACCTGCTTTCGTACCGCTGGCATACGCTGCCTGGCGCGCGCCGTAAGGCAGCCTCAGGTGGTTATCAAGGCGCCCAGTTTGCCTGGGAAAGCGCTGCAACCGGCGATGAAGTCACGCCAACCTGGCTGACCCATCCTAAAGACCGCAATGCCCTGGTGCGCATCTGGACTGGCGACATTGAGATCCACATCAGCTCGGATGTAGCCTATGCTACGTGGCAATACTGGCAAGCCACCGGCGATGATGCATTTCTGATAGAACGCGGGGCGGAGGTGATCCTGGAAACTGCTCGCTTTTGGGCCAGCCGGGCGGAGTGGAAAGCGGACAAGGGACATTACGAGCTGAACGATGTGATTGGCCCTGATGAGAATCACGAACACGTCGATGATTCGGCGTATACGAACTACCTGGTTCGATGGCATCTACGTACGGCCCTGGCCCTGGTAACCTGGCTACGCCAGCACGCGCCTGAAGCTGCGCAATCGCTTTTCACACGCTTAACGATCGATGATGAGACCCTGGAGAAATGGCGCGAGGTCAGTGAGCGAATCGTCATCCCTTACGATCCCAATACGCGCCTGGTTGAACAGTTTCGGGGATATTTCCAGCGCAAAGACATCCGCATCCCCGATTACGAGCCACGCACCAACTCTATCCAGTATATCCTGGGAATTGAGGGGGCGAACCAGGTTCAGGCGCTCAAGCAACCCGATGTGTTGATGTTGATGTACCTCCTTCCAGAGGCGTTCGATCCGGCCGTGGTGCGGGCCAACTACGATTATTACACGCCGCGCACTGACCTGGCTTTTGGCTCTTCGCTGGGGCCATCCATCCAGGCTATCATGGGCTGCCGGGTAGGGCAGGTCGGTGAGGCGTACGAGAATTTTATGCGTGCGGCGCGCGCGGATCTGGTGGATGTACGCGGCAATGTGCGAGATGGTATTCATGGGGCATCCGCGGGTGGATTGTGGCAGGCAGTGGTCTTTGGCTTTGGCGGCCTGGCTTTTGGGCCTCAGGGGCCTTCGACCAGCCCATCCTTGCCGCCTCAATGGCAACGGCTGGCTTTCAAGGTTCAGTACCACGGGCGGACTTTTTCATTTGACCTGCGTCATCCCACGGAGGCAGTATGATCAAAGCATTCCTGTTCGACCTGGATGGGGTGTTGACAGACACTTCTGAATTTCATTACCGCGGCTGGAAGCGCCTGGCGGATGAAGAGGGGTTGGCTTTCGACCGGGCGGATAATGAGGCGCTGCGGGGAGTCTCCAGGCGCGAGTCGCTCCTGTTGATGCTCAAGGGACGGGTGATCTCTGAAACCCAGATGGAAGCCTGGATGGAGCGTAAAAATGCCTATTACCTTGAACTGGTAGAAAAGATGACCCCGGCTGACCTGCTACCTGGAGCCATGGAGCTTTTAAGTGAGCTCAGGGCGGCTGGAATTAAGATTGCGATCGCTTCGTCCAGCAAGAATGCTGGCCTGGTGATGGACCGGCTATCCCTGGCTCCCGCTATCGATGCGCTGGTGGATGGCAACATGGTCACGCTCAGCAAGCCTGCGCCAGATCTGTTCCTTAAAGCTGCTGAGCTGGTGGGTACCAGGCCTGATGAGAGCGTGGTAGTGGAAGATGCTGCCGCGGGGGTCGAAGCGGGTATAGCCGGCGGTATGTGGACGGTTGGCCTGGGCCCGGTGGAAAGGGTGGGAATGGCGGACCTGGTCATTCCTAGCCTGGAAGACGTGCACCTGGCACAGATCCTTGCCGGGTTGGAGAAGAGCGGGCATCACCGTATTTGATTCCTTTTGCCCCGATTGAGACAGGGCCTGATATTTTCCCCCAGGTAAGCCGATTTGATCTCCAGGCTGAGTCGGGGGAGAATTAATTTTAATAGGGGCTGACACCTGCCTTGTGGTCAGGTTGAAAACCTTTCTCCAGTATATGGAATAAGGTGGGTATGCACCGTGAGGTGGCCTTCATCGTTGCTTAACGGCTACTTCATTTGGCTTAAGTATATTTAGGCTACGAAACGGGCTCATACCAAACCATTCCAGGCCCGTTAAAAGGAGAAAAAAATGAAACTACATCGATTAATTTTGGTAGCAGCCAGCGCCTTACTGGCGATTGGCTCGATGGGCTTAGGCGCCACCCAGGTGTTTGCGCAAACGGTTAGCCAGCCGGCAACGTTGGCGCAGGTTTACCAGGCGCCTTCCACCATCCAGGCTGCTGGATCGACCACGGTGGGTAACCAGGCAGCGCAAGACGCCACGCCTGAAACAGGTAACGAAACAGCCATCGAGGCTTCCGAAGCAGCCAGCAGCGATGGCCAGGATGCCGCCCCAGCAGGTACCCCTGCTATCACCGCGGATGCAGCGATTAAAGCGGCCCAGGCTTACCTGAAGACCACCGCGGCCGGCACGGCGACGCTGGATGACGAGAACGGAAAACTGGTGTTCAGCGTGGATCTGAGTGGCCAGGATGTTAAAGTGGATGCCATGACCGGCGCAGTCCTGGGCACTGACCAGGTGGGCAGCGGCCAAATGCAATCGGGTTCGCAGGCCGGCGGCGACGTGCAATCCCAATCGGATTCCCAGGCTGACAACTAACCTTAACCCATCGCGTAAGCTTCTCTTAGGGTAAGAAATAATCTCCTGGTGACAGCCAGGAGATTATTTTTATGAGTCCTTCTTCATGTATACTTAATTCAGACTTCATCTACAGGCTCTATGCTTCCTGTAAGGGGCTCTATTTTATCAATGGAGATGGAAAATGAGAGTGTTGTTGGTGGAAGATGAACGTAAAATATCGACCTACGTCAAGCGGGGCCTGGAGGAGCAAGGCTATGCCGTAGATGTGGCCTATACGGGTCTTGAAGCCATGGATTGGATGAGTACGGTGGAGTTTGACCTGGTTATCCTGGATATCCTGCTCCCTGAAATGGATGGGCTGGCGGTCTGCCGGAAATTGCGCTCGCAAGGATCGCGCGTACCAATCCTCATCTTAACCGCCCGCGATTCGGTAGATGATCGGGTAGCGGGGCTGGATGCCGGGGCAGATGACTACCTGGTCAAGCCATTTGCCATCAAGGAGTTATTGGCTCGCTTGCGGGCGCTCGCGCGCCGTGTGAATGAGGCGCCCAGGGAAACTGTGCTCCAACTGGCTGATTTAACGATGGACACCCTGACCCAACGCGTCAAACGAGGCGGCAGGCTGATTCCCCTGGCCAGCAAGGAATACGCGGTCCTTGAATGCCTGATGCGAGAGCCAGAGCATGTCCTTAGCCGGACGCAAATTGCAGAACATGTTTGGAATTATGATGTGTTTAACCAATCCAACGTGGTGGATGTTTATATCCGCAACCTCCGCCGGAAGATTGATGATCCGCATGAGATTAAACTGATCCATACCGTCCGGGGCTCGGGGTATCGCCTCTCGGCCGAAGCAGAGATCGATGAAAGGGTTTAAAACCCTCCGTTTTCGTTTTGCCATGTGGACTGCCGGACTGATGGTAGTGGTCCTGGTTCTGTTTGGCGCGGTGGTCTACATCAGCTTGTGGCAGGGTTTAAGCAGCTCGATTGATGATTTGCTTCAATTGAGCGCCTCCCAGGTTATTACCGGGCTCAATATCGAAAATGGCCAGATTGGTCTTTCCGACAACCTGCCGGATAACCTGGTCGCTGCCGATTTGCAAGCGCGCGGGTTTACGATCCGGATTCTCACGGCTAATGGTAAAGTTTTGCAATCTTCAGGCCTTTACCGGGATTTGCCCGTCGATCCGGCAAGCTTACAAAGAGCTGCCAGCAGGCTTTCAAGCTTACAGACGATGAACGCTGGCGGGAATGACTCCGTCCGCGTCTATTCTGTCCCGGTCCTGGATAACCAGAACTTGATTGGGGTGGTGCAAGTGATGCAGAGCCTGAAGACTTTTAACGACACGTTGAATCGTCTTTTGGCCGTGTTGTTGGTGAGTATCCCTGCGCTGTTAATTCTGGCTGCCCTGAGTGGATATTACCTGGCTGGGCGGGCTTTGTCTCCCATCGATCACATTACCCGAACCGCCCAACAGATATCGGCCAAAGACCTGTCAGCCCGGCTCAACCTTTCTGGTCCTGATGATGAAATTGGCCGCCTGGCGACCACGTTTGATGGGATGCTTGCGCGCCTGGAGGCCAGTTTTAAACGGGAACGCCAGTTTACCGCCAATGCCTCTCACGAATTACGCACCCCCCTGGCTGCGATGCAGGCTATTGTAAATGTGACCCGTTCCAGGCGGCGTTCGCCCGAGGAATATGAAACGGCAATCGATGATCTGTCTGAAGAGGCAGACCGCCTCAGGGGATTGACCGAGGATTTACTTTACATTGCCCGGGAGGATTCCCGGCCATCTGGGGTCCAGGAAGAGGTCAATTTATCTTTGTTGTTGAGAGATGTAGGCGAAGCGATGCTTTTAATGGCCGAACCCAAAGGTTTGCGCGTGATCATGGAACTCCAGGATCATCTTATGATCCGGGGGGATAGCGATGCGCTGATCCGTGCATTCAGCAACCTGATCGACAATGCAATAAAATATACGCAAGAGGGGGTTATCAAGATTCAGGGAAGACGAACCAAAACCGCTCACATTGAAATCCTCATATCCGATACGGGTTTTGGAATCGCGCCTGAGCACCTACCCCACATCTTTGAACGTTTTTACCGGGTCGATGAGGCTCGCACCACGCAAGGGTTTGGCCTGGGATTGGCGATCGTCCAGGAAATCATCTCCAGGCACCGGGGGACCATCGAAGTGTCCAGCCAGGTAGGAACAGGCACCACTTTCAAAATAAGTTTCGCAGCGTGACGAACAATGCGACGCATCCCATGGCCAACGCCACGGCGAACAGGGCATTATAACCGAGGCGTTGGGCAATGGTGCCGGCGATAAAGGGAGCTGCCAGCGAGACGACTGCCGCCATCGTGTTGAATAACCCGGCATAAACCGGTCGCTGGTCAGGAGACGCATACGTCACCACCCAGTTCGAAAAGCCATACAGAAGATTGCTCAAGGTTATCCCCGATACCAGAAAACCCAGGTAGAGCGGCAGGGGGCCGAAGGCAGAGGACAGGAATGCACTGATGGGTAATAGCAACGCACCACCCAGCGCCAACCGGATAAATAGTAGGTTGTTGTGTGCCCCCAGCCAGGTATAGAACAGCGCCCCAATCACGGCGCCTATCGTTTGCATTGCCAGAAGAACAGGCACAGCCACATCGCTGGATAACCCCAGCGAGCCGGTGGCAAAGCCGATGTAAAATGGGCCGGCCATCGAAAACAGGATGGTGAGCATTTGAGTGGCGATCATCGCACGGAAGGGAGCGTCGGTTCGAAGTACATGCCCTAATTGGGGAAGAAATTCAACTATGGAGGGGGTCACCTCCACGGCTTTGCCACCAGGCAGTTCATGCACATAAGAGATAGGTAAAATGGATAAAGCGAACAGAATCCCCGCCGCCCCGAAAAGCCAGGCGTAATTGTTGGGAAACCCCGGGCCAGCATCGCTGAGTATGATCCCGATAAGAGGCGACAGGGCCAGCATCACCAACCCGGTAATCGCAGCCGTCAGGCCGAACATACGGGCTCTCCAGCGACCATCCAGGCTGGTGCCTGATAAGTCAGCCCAGGGGACGCCCACAACGCCATCCCCTACGGCGGCCAGTCCATAACAAATTAAGAAGGCTACCAGGATAGCCTCTTTCTGGCTTTTGCCAAGCCACATCACGATTCCGGCAAAAATCAAGATAATAAACCGCACGGGGATATTAGGCCCTACGAACCACCATTTTTTGTGATTGGCGCGGATAATATAGCGCGCGATGGCTAATTGGGGCAGCATCCAGCCGATTTGGAACAGGCTACCGGAGAGGCCGATTAATATTTTTGAGTGGGTCAGGTGGCTGACGAAATCCGGGATGACCGTTGTCGTGCCAATGAGTCCCATCGCCACGTTAAATAAGATGTTGTCGAGAAGGAAAAAGATAAAATTACGGCGATAAATCTGTTCGCGTTGTGAGGCCGAATAGGTTTGTGCGCCTGTGAGGGCCATAGCACCTGCGTGATGTTTTTTTACGCCGGGCTTTCCAGGCTGTCTTTTCTGCGACCGGCTTCAATGCGGGTGGCAAAGAATATGCTTAACTCATAAAGGATCAACAGCGGCACCATCACCGTTAATGGGGCGATGATTGGATCCGTAACCGGGGTAATGAGCTCGGCAAAGACAAACAGGATGAAATAAGCGATGCGGCGCTGTTTCTTTAGCAAGGTGGAAGAGAGGATGCGAAATTGCACCAGCAAAGAAAGTAACACAGGGAGCTGAAAGGCCAGCCCACAGGCCAACAAGAAAAATATCACAAAGGATATGTAGGAGTCGGCGGAAGGTAAGAAATTCACCTGGGCTGGGAAAAGCTCAATCATCACTTTGATCATGCCATATAACAGGTAAAAGCCAAAGATCGCACCGATGATGAAAAGGGTGAGCGACCCTACTAGAACGGGCAGGACGATACGTTTTTCATTGGGCATCATGGCTGGGGCGACAAAGCTATACAGCTCGTAAGCCCACACCGGGAAGGCGATGGTGATACCGGTATACAGGGCCAGGCGCCATTTGATCATAAAACCATCCATAATCCCAAAAGCGTTCAGCTTCATCTCCCCGGCCGGTAAGAGCAAGATGTTTAAGAGAGGCTGGGACAAGAAAAAGGCCACCAAGGTCGCCACCAGGATTGCTGCGACAGCGATGATAATGCGCGTCCTGAATTCTTCCAGGTGTTCCAGGAAGGTCATCGGCTTATCGGCAGGGGCGTTATTTAGGTTCATGATATATATTCCGGAAATCAAAAAGGCTGCTGATGAGGCGGTGAAGCAACATCATATCAGACCCTGGCTCACGCAGGCCATCCGGCTTCTCGCCAACCTGCGAGCCTTTAAGAATAGCCTCGATTCCATCACGTTATGGCTGAAGAGGCGCGCCACATTTACTGCAGAAGCGTGCTCCGGTTGAATTGGAGGAGCCACATTGGGTACAGAAAATCGATGTGGCTGCCTGGGCTTCAGGGCTGGCCGGGGTTACAGCCTGCCAGGATGACTGGGCAACGGGCTGCTGAATGGGTTGCGCGGGAGCCTGCGGAATGGGTTGCGGCATGGCTGGTTGGGGCAAGGGTTGAGGGATAGACTGTGTATAAACGGCGGATGGTTGAGCGGGGGCTGCTGTGGATTGCGCCGCTGCCTGGTTCTCGTCAACCGGCTTGGTCACTTCATCTTTAAAACCTTCACCCATTTCTTTGGTGCCTCGCTGGAATTCCTTTATCGCCTTTCCGATACCACGCCCGATCTCGGGCAACCGTGACGGCCCAAAGATCAGCAAAGCGATAATCGCGATAACAATCAAATGGATAGGTTGGATTCCAAAAGGCATGTTATTCCTCCTGGTCGCAGTTGGATGGACTGCGGCCGACATTTAATAATCAACTGGCTCAAGGGCGATGAAAAGTTTGGCGCACGGCCAATTGTGGGTACAATTATAGTGTAGAAGCTACAATCGTGCAATTGGCATTTGCCGGGTGGCCACTCAAGGGGGCCCGGCCAACCGCCCGCCTACCTCACCCTTGTCATTTAACTCATTGATATCATACCAGAAAAAACACCGCGAGTCGAATCTTTAACTTCAATATAGGACGTGGCTCATGCGCTTATCGTGGAAAATGATCCAGGCTTATGCTTTTATTCTCCTGGGCTCTTTAATCCAGGCATTTTCGATGCGTCTCTTCCTGATCCCGGGCCGGTTGGTCAGTGGGGGAGTTAGCGGCGCAGCTCAATTGATTAATGCTTATACTCACTGGCCGGTTGGGCTGATGGTGTTAATTGGCAATGCTCCGTTGTTATTGCTCGGCTGGCGCTACCTGGGCGGCCCGCGCTTTGCCTTGCGCACGGCCGTGGCGGTGGTGTCTTTTTCATTTTTGACCGATTTCCTGGCCTTGTTTCTACCGGCGAACGGCCTGACCCAGGATCTGGTATTAAACAGCCTGTATGGCGGCCTGATGCTGGGGATCGGGCTTGGACTGGTCTATCGTGGGCAGGCCACCAGCGGCGGCAGCGACATCCTCGGGCGCATCCTCAATGACCGCCTGGGCATTTCCATCTCCCAGGCTTACCTGGTCACCGATTCGCTGGTTGTGCTTTCGGCCGGGTTCGTTTTTGGCTGGACGCAGGCGCTGTATGGCCTGGTCATGCTGTATGTCTCCGGCCTGGCAGCCGAGTTATCCTCAGAGGGCACGGACGTGTTCCGTACGGCGTTGATTGTGACCAACCAGGCCGAAGCTGTGACCCAGTCGATCTTCAAGTACCTCGAGCGTGGGGTAACCATTCTACCGGGGACTGGCGGGTATACCGGCAGCCCGCGCCCGGTGCTGTACTGCGTGGTGACGCGCGCTGAGGTCAACCAGCTCAAGACCCTGGTACGCGAGGCTGACCCCGGCGCTTTCATGGTGATTGGCACGGCCCACGAAGCGCTGGGAGAAGGCTTTAAACCGCTGGTGCGATAAGCTGCTTTCATGGCATGGGTTGCGCCCCGGACCAGGGTTGTCAGCGCGAAGGGCATCCGGTGCTCTTTGCGACGCGGTGGCTTTGGCTATCATTAACCACGGCTTCCCCCTGGCCTTCCGGTCTAGTTCCCGAACATCTGGTGGACGTATGGGAGGATTAGATTCCACTTGGGCAGCAGCACATCTGCGCCGCCTGAGGTGATGAAGGGCGTGGTCATTTCGCGGGGTAGCGTGTGGTTGTCGATGCCGGATGGGCCAGCGCGCACCAGGGCCAGCGCCAGCCGCGGCCATTCCCACACGGGCAGGTTGGTGTCGGTCACTTTGCGCAGCGCGGTCACTACCGCCGGCAACCGCGACCAGCTCGAAGGCTTGATCAACTGCGCCAGGGCTGACTTGAGCAACAACTGGCCGTGAGACATGCGATAAAAATCGTCTGCGCCCTTCCGGTCGCGGACGAAGGCCAGGGCTTGCTGCCCATCCATGTGGTTGATTCCGGCTGGCATTCCCAGCTCCGGGGCAGGCAGGTTGACATCCACGCCGCCCATGGCATCCACCACCTGCTCAAAGCCGGTGAACTGGATGCGCACGTAATAGGGGACTTTGACCTGAAAGTTGTCTTCCACCACCTTCTGCGCGGCAGCCGGGCCGCTGCCGGGCTTATCGATCTCGGCGTAAAAATGGGCCGTGTTGATGCGGTTCTCTCCATGCCCTGGAATGGGGACCCACAGGTCGCGTGGAATGGAAAGCATCTTGACCACGTGATGGCGAGGGGTGATGGAAACCAGGATCATCGTGTCGGTGCGCGACATGTCGGTGCCGGCTGGCGGCCGGTCGATCCCCAGGATGAGCAGGTTGGTGCTCTTGGATGAGAGAAAATAGACCGCCAGCAGGCCAATGACCACCAGGACTGGAATAGCGGCCAGCAAGGCAGTGGCCAGGTAACAGCCCCTCGGACGGGACTCCGCCGGCGGCGGGATGTGGATGGTGACCGGCTGGTATTGGGCCATGGGATCGGTCGGGCTGGCCGGGTTTATCCTGGCATTGGGATGCTGGGTAGGCTGGGTGCGGATAGGCTCAGTGCGTTGAGAGCCTGGGCGCTGGTAAGGGTTGTTTTGTGCCATCGTATTTAGGCTTGTGAAGGGGAGTCCCGGGCTTACCGGCGGCGCTTCTCCAATTCGCTCGTGATATCCGCGGGGGTCAGGTTGCGGTAGGCCATCAATACCAGGGTGTGGTAGGTCAGATCGGCCAGCTCTTCCACCAGGCGCTGGTTCCCCTGGGCCTTGGCGGCCAGGATAACTTCAATGGCTTCCTCGCCCACCTTCTTGACCATCTCGTCTTCTCCTTGCTCCATCAGGCGCGCTGTGTAAGAATTGGGGTTGGGGTGGTCCCGCCGCTGGCAAATTGTGTCATATAGCTCAGATAACGTCATGGATAACCTTTCAAAAATTATTGATCACCAATCCAATCATACTGACGGTAAAAGCATGAATTATGCCCGGTGTGGCAGGCCGGCCCGGCCGGCTGGACGAGCAGCAAGAGGGTGTCTTCGTCACAGTCGATGCGTATCTCGACCACGTTCATAAAGTGGCCGGACGTCTCACCTTTCAGCCATAACGCCTGGCGGCTGCGAGACCAAAAATGCGCCTGCCCGGTCTGGCGGGTCAGCTCAAAGGCTCTCGTATTCATCCAGGCCATCATCAGCACTTCGCGGGTCTGGTGGTCCTGGACAATCACTGGCACCAACCCCTGCTCATTATATCGCGGAGTCAGGCTCTCATTCATTGGGACACCTCCCGCATGGGGATGCCCCGGCGCGCCAGGCTGGCTTTCAGCTCCGCGATGCGCAGCACGCCATCGTGGAAGAGGGAAGCGGCCAGGGCGGCATCGGCTTTCCCGGCGGTGAGCACCTCGCCGAAATGGTCGATGCTCCCGGCGCCGCCCGAGGCGATCAGCGGTACACTC
>JAJYIW010000047.1 GCA_021789855.1 Chloroflexota bacterium
CCCGGTGGGCGACGGCGAGCTGAGCGGCCTGGTGGTTAAGTGCCCGCGACACGGCGCGACCTTTGACGTGCGCAGCGGCAAAGCCCTCACCCTCCCCGCGGTCCAGGATATTCCAGCCTACCCCGTGCGCGTCGTGGACGGCCAGATCGAGGTCGGCGTCCCTTAATTTTATTCTTTAAACGCGCTCACCACGCGCAGGATGTCAAACCCTTCTGCGTAAGGGCGCTCGGCCAACGCGCCGTTGCGGATCAGCGTGGCGCGGGTGATCTCCGGCGAGAAATAATACCGGCTGGCATAAGTCTTATATTCTGCCAGCGCCTTTAGCTTACATTCCACGTCTTCTTCATTCACCTCGACCAAAAAATAGGGGAAGAAACCATCGCTGCTGCGCAGCACGTCAAATTCCAGCAGGCTGACGCCGCGAAAGGCCCGGAGCGCCTCCTGGGTCACGGTGGCGTGATCCTGGTGGAGGTCAGCGCGGGTATGCACAAAAACCATATCGGGCCGCAATCTGCGGTTGAGGTCGATCAGGTATTCGAGGATTTCCTGGCGAGCCTGCGGAAAGCGGCGCGTCTCAAAGCTGCCCAGAACGATGTTGGACTCTGGCACGCCCAGCACGGCCATGCTGCGGTGATGCTCCTGCACCAGGTTTATAAGCTCCGGGTTCTTCTGGTTATCCGAGAGCGTGACGCACACTACCTCGGTCTTTTTGACGATGTGGGCAATCAGCGCGCCGCAGCCCAGCTCGATATCGTCCGGGTGAGCGCCGATAAAGATCACTTTGCGCCCGAAGAATTGAATGGCCTGGTTCAGCGCTGCCATTATTTCACCGCCAGGATTCCGCCTACCACCTTGGTCATCACCAGGCGCCCTTCCTTTTCCAGTCGCCGGGCGGCGGTTTCCTTGATTTTGGTCATGACGGCTTCGAAATCGTCTTGGCCCTGGAAGAAGCTGTTCCACAGTTTGCGGTCTTCCGACATTGAAGCGCGGGTGTACTCCATGTAAGGCTCTACCGATGTAAAGGTGAGGGGGTTTTCAAATAGCTGCAAGGAGGTCGAGGAAAACGTGGATTGGATGGTGCTCAGGATTTCGCTGCTATAGCGCGAGCTGCCTGGCATCAGCGGGATGGGCTTGCCGGTAGCTTCCTGGATGATGCTGTAAAAAAGCTGCTTGTTGGATGGCATCGGGCCGGTGGTGAAGAGGCGCCCGCCGGGCTTGAGCACCCGGTGCATCTCGCGGATGGTGAAGGGGATGTCGTCGGCGTAATAGATGGCAAAGCAGCACGAGACCAGGTCATACGTATCCTGGGGCAGGTGGAAGGGCTGGTTGAAATTGAGCTCGATGAATTGAATCCCTGTGCCGCGGCGCTGATTTTCCTGCTGCGCCTGGGCCAGCAGGTCTTTGGAAACATCGCCGCCGGTAATGCTGGCCTTCCCCTTCAGGTAGGTGTGGTATGAAAAGCATTGCTTTCCGGCCCCGCAGCCCACGTCAAGAATGCTGGCCCCAGGCTGGAGCTGGAGGATTTCCAGCATCCAGGCATCGATATCGCGGCTGCCGAACTGGTTATGGATGTCGATCCGTTTTTGCAGGTCGTTGGTGGTTTCCTGAAATTCGATTTTCATAAGTCCTCAAAAGACGATGATAGGGTTAGCAAATTCTGGGCAACATCTCGCCCGCCAGCACGTCCAGGATGCGCGAGCCGCCGATCAGGGTGCGCAGCAACACGCGGCCAGGCGGCGTCTCTTTAACAGCGCCGATGCGCACCGCCTGTGCACCGTAAGGAGACCGGCGCATGGCTTCCAGCGCCGCCGGGGCTTCTTCTCGGGGAACGATGACGATCACTTTGCCTTCGTTGGCCAGGTAGAGCGGGTCAAAGCCGAGCATCTCGCACACCGCCCGCACCGCCGGCTGGATGGGAAGCGTGGTCTCGTCCAGCCAGACACCCACCTGGCTCTGCGCGGCAATCTCATTCAAGGTGGTGGCAAGGCCGCCGCGCGTGGGGTCGCGCAAGACGTGCACGTGGGGAGCGGCTTTAATCACCTCAGCAATGAGGTGGTTCAGGGGCGCGGTGTCGGAGGTGACATGGGTCTCAAAGCCGAGCTCGCCCCTGGCGGCCAGAACCGCAATACCGTGGTCGCCCAGGGTGCCTGACAGGAGGACTTCGTCCCCCGGGCGCGCCTCCTGCCCGCCGATCGAGCGCCCTTCCGGCACCCATCCCACCCCGGCGGTGTTGATAAACAGGCCGTCAGCCTTGCCCTTCTCGACCACCTTGGTGTCGCCGGCCACAATGGTCACGCCGGCTTCCAGGGCGGCTGCCTGCATGGAGGCCGCCACGCGTTCCAGGGTTTCAATCGCCAGGCCTTCTTCAAGGATAAAGCCGGCCGTCAGGTAGAGCGGCTCGGCCCCCAGCATGGCGACATCGTTGACCGTGCCGCACACCGCCAGCCGGCCGATATCGCCCCCCGGGAAAAACAAGGGACTGACGATGTGCGAGTCGGTGGAAACCGACAGGCGCCCTCGCAGGTTGGCCGAGGCTGGCAAGGTGAGCAGGGCGGCATCGTTGCCCTGGAGCAGGGCGGCATTGCTGAAACGAGGAGTGAATACCCGCTGGATCAGCTCCTGGGTCATCCGCCCGCCGCTGCCATGCCCGAGAACGATGCCATCCTGGTGAGGCAAGGGCAGGGGGCAGACGGCGCCCTCGATAGAGACGGGGTCGCTTGAGCTCATGGGTGAACCTCCTGATCGATCAGGCGGTAGCGGTAATAGGCGGAGCAGGCTCCCTCGGATGAGACCATGGGCGCCCCCAAGGGAGTCTGCGGCGTGCACTCTTTGCCAAAAGCGGGGCATTGTTTGGGCTTTTTTAACCCTTGCAGCACCTGGCCGGCAATACACAGGGGCGACTCCCGCGTCTGGATGTCGCCGACATCAAACCGTTTTTCCGCGTCAAAACTGGCGAATTCCGGGCGTAGTCCCCATCCGCTCATCGGGATCATCCCGATCCCGCGCCACTGGCGGTCCACCGTTTGGAAAACGCGCTGGATCATCGCCTGGGCGGCGCGGTTGCCCTCGTAGGTGACCACCCGCGGGTAAGCATTTTGGACCTCGGCCTGCCCGGCTTCGAGCTGGCGCACCGTCATCAGGATACCGTTGACCAGATCCAGCGGCTCAAAACCGGTCACGACAATGGGGACATGATAGCGTTGCGCGATGGGCGGGTATTCCCAGTAACCCATCACCGCGCACACGTGGCCAGCGGCCAGGAAAGCCTGGATACGGTTACCCGGCGAGCCCAGGATGGCGTGCATGGCCGGCGGAACGCACACCTGCGATACCAGGATCGAATAATTTTTGAGGCCGAGAGCCTGCGCCTGGAGCACGCTCATCACGTTGGGCGGCGCGGTGGTCTCAAAGCCAATGGCGAAAAAGACGACCTGTTTATCCGGGTTCTGCTGGGCAATCTTCACCGCGTCCAATGGAGAATACACCACGCGCACCTGCCCGCCCGCCGCGCGGATGGAAAACAGGTCACGGTTAGAGCCTGGCACCCGTAGCATGTCGCCAAAGGAAGCCATGATCACGCCGGGCTGGGAGGCGATCGCCAGGGCTTTATCGATCAGCTCAAGCGAGGTGACGCACACCGGGCAGCCCGGCCCATGCACCAGCTCAATTTCGGGCGGCAATAACTGGTCCAGCCCGTACTGCATGATGGCGTGGGTTTGCCCGCCGCAAATTTCCATCATCGCCCATGGCCGGGTGACAATCCGTTTGATCTCGGCGATGACGCCTTTGACCAGGGTGGCGTCGCGGTACTCATCGATAAATCGCATGGAAGCTCCTGCTGGCTAGACCAGGGAAGAAATATCGAATTGGGTATCGCCGTTCAGCTCGGCCACCTCGCGCAGGGTATCCAGGGTGAGCTGGGCGTCCTCTTCGCTGAGCAGGCTCAGCGCAAAGCCCGCGTGGATGATGGTGTAATCGCCCACCTTCGCTTCGGGGAGGGTCTCGATGCAGGCTTCGCGGATGACGCCGCCAAAATCGATTTTGGCCATGTGAAGCGTGCCTGCGGTAAATATTTCAATAATTTTTCCAGGAACTCCTAAGCACATTGAGATCTCCTTATTTTGATGAAATGGTCACTGCGAGGTCCGTTCTTTGGGCTGAGGCAATCTGTGTGTCCTCTCGGATTGCTTCGCTCGCCATTTTTTTGCTTATGGTGCATACGCGGCGACCATCGCCTGGCCCAGAGCGATACAGCCGTCATTGGGCGGGAGCTGGCGATGGAGCAGCACGGTAAAGCCGCCTTGTTTGAGCCGGCGGATGGTGATTTCGGTCAGCCGGCGGTTCTGCCATACCCCGCCGCTCAGCGCGACGACCCGCGCGCCCGTCGTTTGCCGGATCGCTGTGCACACGTCTAGCGCCAGCCCGGCCAGGCCGTTATGGAAACGGGCTGCCATCACCGGGATGGGCGTGCCGGCCAGGGCGTCAGCCGTCAAGGCTTCCCACATCGGGCGAGGCTCCAGGATACCGCTTTCGCCGGCCTTGCCAGCCCTGATCTCAAAAGGATAATGGCCTTCTTCCAATGGATCGGCCAGCATCTCCAGCTCGATGGCCGCCTGGCCTTCGTAGGTGTTTTTCTGGCACACGCCCACCAGCGCCGAGGCTGCATCGAACAGGCGTCCCATGCTGGAGGTGAGGGGCGTGTTGATCCGGTGCTCGATCTGGGCGCGCAGGGCGGTGCGGTCGTCGAAACACAGCGATTGGACGGGCGGCAGGGCGGGGTCCCAATCCAGGCCGGCCTGCCACAGGTGAGCCAGGGCCATGCGCGCCGGGTTACGCGCCGCCAGGTCGCCCCCCGGCAGGGGCACATAGGCCAGGTGGTACAGGCGCTGGTAGCTGGCATAACCGCCCAGGAGCACCTCGCCGCCCCAGATCGCCCCATCGGGCCCCAGCCCGGCGCCGTCAAACGACAGGCCGATGACCGGCTCTTGACTCACCCAGCCATTGTCGCCCAGGCAGGCCGCCAGGTGGGCGTGGTGATGCTGCACCAACACCAGCGGCAGGCCTTCGCGCCGGCTGCGTTCCTGGGCGTAGCGGCTGGCCAGGTAGTCCGGGTGCAGGTCGCAGGCCAGGCGTTCCGGCTGAATGCGGAAAAGACGCTCAAAGTGGGCTACGCCCGCTTCAAAGGAGGCCAGCGTCTCGTAATTTTCCATATCCCCGATAAAATGGCTGACGAAGGCGTATTCCTGGCGGGTCAAGCAGAAGGTGTTCTTCAATTCAGCCCCGGCGGCCAGGATGGGGGGGAGAGACTTGGGAAGCAAAAGGGGGTTTGGGGCATAGCCGCGCGAGCGCCGGGAAAAATAAGGCGCCTGGCCCAGGATGCGCACGACCGAATCATCCACGCGGCTGTGGATCGGGCGGTTGTGCATCAAAAAGCCATCGGCCAGGCCTGCCAGGCGCGAGCGGGCGTCGTCATCCTGGTAAGCGATCGGTTCTTCGCTGAGGTTGCCGCTGGTCATCACCAGCAGGGATGGAAAATCGGGCGCCGGCTCCAGCAGCAGGAGATGCAGCGGGGTATAAGCCAGCATGATCCCCAGTGTATTTTGCCCTGGAGCCACTTCTGGCGCCACCCCGCTGTCCTCTTTGGCGTCTAGCAAGACGATAGGATGCGCCGGCGATGTGAGCTGGGCCTGTTCTTCGGGCGAGACCCCGGCGAAGCGCCGGACGGTATCCAGGTCAAAGGCCATCACTGCGAAAGGCTTGCCAACCCGCTGTTTCCGCCGGCGCAGCTCGGCTACCGCCTGGGGATTCAGCGCATCACAGGCCAGGTGAAAGCCGCCCAGTCCTTTGACCGCGATGATTTTCCCCTGGCGCAGCCAATCTCGCGCCATTTGCAGCGCGTCTTCCTTTTCGGCCAGGCGCGCGCCCTGGCTTTCAAGCCAGATGGAAGGCCCGCAAGTGGGGCAGGCCACCGGCTGGGCGTGGAAGCGCCGGTCGCGGGGGTCTTCGTATTCACGCTGGCAATCGGGGCACAGCGGGAAATTTGCCATGGAGGTATTTGGGCGGTCGTAAGGGATATCGGTGATGATGCTGAAGCGCGGGCCGCAGTTTGTGCAGTTAATGAAGGGATAACGGTAACGCCGGTCGGATGGGTCGAACAGCTCGCGGCGGCAATCGGCGCAAACGGCCACATCGGGGGAGATGGGCATAAATTCGCCAGGGAGGGGCTGGCTGGCGTCGATGGAGAACTGCGTATAGCCGTTTATGGGGCAAGGTTGGCTCTCCAGCCGATCGATCCGGGCGAGCGGGGGATGCTCGCGCTGGATCGCCGCCAGGAAGTCATCCAGGGCGGCTGGCTCGCCATCGACTTCAATCTCGACCCCGCTGGACGTGTTGCGCACCCAGCCCGTCAAATGGCGTTGGGTTGCCAGGCCGTAGATAAACGGCCGGAAGCCAACCCCCTGGACGATGCCGCGCACGTACACTTTGAGCCCCGCCAGCTCCGTCACGCCGCGGCTTTCTCCTTCACCCAGTCAATCCAGGCGGGCAGGCCTTCGCCGGTCTGGCAGGACAGCGGGAAGGTCTTGACGCCCGGATTGAGCATCTCGACGCCCTTGCGGAAATAGTCCATGTTGAAATGGACGTAGGGCAAGAGGTCAATCTTATTCAAAATCAGCACGTCGATCCCGCGGTACATCGCCGGGTATTTATAGGGCTTATCGTCGCCTTCAGGGACGCTGGCGACCAGGACGTTGGCGTGAGTGCCCAGGCGGAAGGCTGCCGGGCAAATCAGGTTGCCTACATTTTCGACGATCAGCAGGTCGAGCGCTTCCAGGGGCAGTTGGGGCAGGGCGGTGCTGAGCATCACCGCGTCCAGGTGGCAGTCGCCGCCGGTGTTAATTTGCACGGCCGGCATCCCAACGGCGGTAACCTTATCCGCGTCGATGGTCACCGGGGCCGTGTCGCCTTCGACCACGCCCAGGCGCAAGACGGGCGCCAGGGCTTCGATCGTACGCAGGATCAGGCTGGTCTTTCCAGCGCCGGGCGACGCCATCAGGTTGATGGAAAACACGCCGGAGGCATCCAAACGCGAACGGTTCAGGCTGGCCAGGGAGTCGTTGGCACTTAAAATCTTCTCGACCACGGGCACTCGAACAGATGTCATTTGATCTCCATATCATGATTCACAGTCGTAGACTGGTTACTGGTTTATTTCGATGCTATCCAGGTGAAAATCGTCCCCCGCGATCACCTTCACCCGCTCACTCTGGCAAACCGGGCAGGGCGTCAGGTCATCTGCCAGGGTGTAGGTGTTACCGCAGTTTAAACAGGCGATCCGGGCAGGGACGCGCTCAAAATTGAGCTTTGCCCCGGCGCACATCGTCCCCTGGCTGATGATGTCCCAATAAAATTGGACGCTGTCATCCACGATCGAGGACAGGCGCCCGATCACCAGGTTAATCTCTGTCACCTGCCTGGCTCCAGCTTTTTGAGCGTACTCCAGGGCAATATCCAGAATGCTCTCGGTAACGGATAGTTCGTGCATATTTCCTGATTATAATCCCAAAAATAGGTTGAATTACAGCGGTGCGGTTTCCCCCAACCAGGCCAGGACCCTGTCGCAGGCTTCACCAGCAAGGCGGGTGGTTTCCGGAGACAGGTCATGCTCGAACCCAAACCGGTAGCCGCGCACCGATACCAGCAATGCTTCCGGGCTGGCGTTGTAGAGGGCTTTGACCAGGTACAGGCAGGCTGGCGCAGTGAGGTGGTGGGTGAAAGGCGAGGTCTGGAAGGAGGGGCTCATCGCTTCCACGTGGATATCTTCTGGCACGCTGCCGGTGTGCGCATCGATAAAACACACCCGCTCGTAATCCGCGATGGTCTCTGCCATCTCTGGGGTGAGCTGGAGGGAAAAAGACAGCTCAGGGTTCTCGCCAGAAGGAAGGAAGTCTTCTTCAAAAGAGGGCGGAGCCGGCCGGTTGAGGCGTTTGGCCAGGCAAACCAGGATATGCCAGGCGACGCCGTCGTCCTGGCGGTCGGGGTTACCATAGCCGATAATCAGGGTTTTCTTCACATTAACTTTTCCTCTACATAGAGCAGCGTCAGACTTTGCCTAAAAGAGGGATTTCAGCAGCCTTGAGCTGCTAAAATCCCTCAGGGTTTACGTCAACCGGCGAAGGCCGTGGGTTTATTCGCCGTCGCGAGTCAGGGTCTGGGTCAGGTTGCCCTGGTAATCGTAGATTTCCAGCAGGATAGGCATCTGGCCGACTGCGTGGGTCGAGCAGGACAGGCAGGGGTCGTAAGCCCGGATGGCCGCTTCGACCCGGTTAAGCATCCCTTCTTTGACCTCTGGCCCGTGGACGTACGTCTTCGCCACACTGTCCACGGCTTCGCTCATAGCCCAGTTGTTGTGCCCGGTAGAGACGATCAGGTTCACCCGGAGCATTTTCCCATTGCCATCGGTTGTATAGTCGTGGATCAGCGTGCCGCGCGGCGCTTCGATCACGCCAACGCCGGCGCCCTGGATGTCCTGGTGGGTGTTGAGGACGTCCTTGCTGAGGATATCCGCGTCATTCAGCAGGATTTTCACCCGCTCTGCGGCGAACAGGGTTTCGATCAGCCGGGCGTAATGGTAATACAGGGTATTCTCGACCGGTTTACCTCCATTGATTGCCTTAAAGGCTTTCAGCTCAATGTTGGCCATGGGCGTATCGATTTTTTCCGCCAGGTTCAGGCGGCCCAGCGGGCCCACCCGGTACACGCCCTGGGGAAAGCCCATCTTTTTGTAATAGGGGAACTTGAGGTAGGACCAATCTTCCACGTGTTCGGCGATGTAGTCCAGGTAATCTTTGACGGGGAATTGCTCCAATGGATTGCCTGCGTGGTCGATCAGGCGGATCGGCCCTTCGTAGAGCTCGAGACCGTTTTCGGGTGTGGTCAGGCCCATGTAACCGGTGGAGAAGACGGCAAACTTCTGGATGTCTTCCATGTTGTGCGCCGCCCACTCTTTCATGATGGTCAGCCCGGCCCGGATGGTGGCGATGGCTTCATCGTAACCGGCCAGGATGGCCTCGCGATCGGCGGGCAGCAAAGCGCGGTTGACGCCGCCGGGGACGGCGAAGTTGGGATGGATGCGCCGGCCCCCCAGGATATGGATAATCTCCTGCCCCCATTTGCGCAGGTTGACCGCTTTGAGCGCCAGGCCAGGGTTGGCCTGCACCAGCCCGATGACGTTACGGGTGGCCGGATCGGCGTCAAAACCGAGCAAAAGATCCGGCCCGGCCAGCTCGAAGAAGTGCATCGAGTGG
Source organism: Chloroflexota bacterium (assembly GCA_021789855.1). Lineage (GTDB taxonomy): Bacteria > Chloroflexota > Anaerolineae > Anaerolineales > Anaerolineaceae > JAJYIW01. Next base: position 9,306 of record JAJYIW010000047.1, read on the forward strand.
CTCTGGACGACCTGGCCCATGTGCATCAGCTCGCGCAGTAGGGAAGCCGGGCGAGGCGGAGGGCAGCCCAACACGATGTCCGCTGCCTTTGCCGAAGCCAGGTGATGGCTGACCGGGCAAATGCCGCAAATGCGCGGGGTAATCATGGGCATTTCGAAAATCATGCGGCCTTCGCAGAATTTTTCAAACCCGCGGAACTCGTTCACGTGGAAATAGGCGTGGTCGACGCCGCCGGCTTCATTCATGTGCACGGTGACCTTGGCGTGGCCCTCGATGCGGGTGACGGGCTCGATGGTGATCTTTTGTGCAACCATATTAAATCCTCCTTTAGTCTCTACTTAACATTAATGCCACTGAAGCTTATCACCCTTCAGCACGGGTTTCCGTCCCTGGGCCAATTCGCTGAGCACGTAGAAGATGACATCGGCGTCGGGGGGGCAACCGGGGACAAAAACATCCACGGGCACCACCTCTTCCAGCGCACGGACGCGGGTCGGCGTGGCCAGCTCGGGATCGCTGGGAATCCTCCCGCTTTCATCGTTGCTTTCCGCCTCAACGTAAGCGCGTTTCAGCACATCTTCCAGGGGGAAGAAGTTGCGCATGGCGGGGACGCCGCCAAAGACCGCGCAGTCGCCTAAGGCGACCAGGATTTTGCAGCGTTTGCGCATCCGGAGAGCCACCTCTTCATTGTAGGAATTGTTGATTCCGCCTTCGAGGATGCCAACGTCCACGCCGCTTTCATCGGGCGTCTTCAGATCGGTGATGGGCGTCGAACGGAGGTCGGCCAGCTCAGCCACCTGGATGATGCGTTCGTCGATATCCAGCAGCGACATGTGGCAGCCAGCGCATCCCGCCAGCCAGTCGGACGAGATCTTGGGTTTAGTCATATCTTTATCTCCTTAAAGTCAACCAATAGAGCCCGGCGTTAAGCGATCGTGACAGCGGAAACCTGCTGGCGAAGGGCTTCTTCCCACCGGTCATCCGGGAGGATACCCATTAAGGCAGCCAGGGCTTGCAGCGTGGCTTCATTCGTCATCACCCCTGCCGGTGGGACAAGGGACTTGTGAGCCTGTTGTATACGGCCTTCCATGTTCACAAAATGCCCATCCTCTTCGGCCCAGCCGGCCGCAGGGAGAACCACATCAGCCCGGGCGGTGAGCTGCGAGGCGTAGGTGGCCTGCACCGCCAGGAAGGGCACCTTCTCCAGCGATTGGACCAGCTTTTGCGAGGGCTGATCCTCGCCCAGGGCAATAAAGGCGGCCTGGTGACCGTTGACCGCAAAGGGGCGGTTGAGCTGGTATTGGGCCGCCGCCACAGCGTTGGCCTGCCCTTTGGTGCTGATCAACGCACTGTGCAGCTCATCCACCGCACCGATCGCTTTGGCCAGGTCGACCAGGCTGGCTAAAGCAGCCTGATCCAGAGCGCTGCCAAATAATATGGCAGGGCGCCTGCCGCCAGCAAGCATCCGGGCAGCTTCAACCAGCTTTTCTTTAGACAGGCCAGTCCTGGCTGCGGCGGTTTCCAGGCTGAGCATGGGCTCAATTCCACCTTTCGCCACGCCGGCTTCAACGGCAGCCGCCAGCAGGCCCTGGAGAACATCCTGGAGAGCCTTTTTACCATAAATAAACCTTCCATCTGCCTGGCCATCCAGGCCGGTGGGCTCGGGGTTGACCACCACCAGCTTGACGCCGTTGGGCAGGGTACGCTTGACAAAAAAGCCGGCCACTTCATGGTCTTTGGTCAGGTCCACGCCCACGGTCAAAACCGCGTCGGCGGTGCGGACCGCCTCGAGGGTACCCTCGTACGGTTGGGCGGATTCAGCCGTTAAATTGGCGGCTGAAGCCAGTGCGCCCCCTTCGTCCAGGCTGGTCACGATGTCGCTCGACAGGCCGCCCGCGAAGAGCTGCTTGAAAACATACAGGGCTTCCGCCGACAATCGACTGGACGCCGCGGCAGCGACGCCGTTGCCTGGCTTACCCACCAGGGGCCTGAAATGGTCGGCAATGGCCGAGACGGCCTCATCCCAGGTGGCTGTTCTGAGTGCACCATTCCTGCGCACCAGGGGCGTGAAGAGCCGTTCGCGTTTTTCGTCCAGCGGCTCAAAGCGGCCCATCTTGCACAGCAATCCCTGGTTGGCGGGCGCGTCCCAATCGCCCTCGATGCGCACCAGGTGGTTATCGCGGGTCAGCACTTCGATCCCGCAGCCCACGCTGCAACCGGTGCAGATGCTACCGGTGTGCTGCACCTGGGTCTCGCGCCCATGGTAGGCGCTCTGGCGGTCGATGATCGCGCCCGTTGGGCACACCTGGACGCAGGTGCCGCACGACACGCAGGTGCTTGCGCCCAGGGGAAGGCCATAATCGGCGACCAGGTTGCTGCTGGCGCCCCGGTCTTCGAAACCGAGGGTGAAGTTCCCCACCAGCTCGCCGCAAGCGCGCACGCACCGGCGGCACAGGATGCAGCGGTTGTTCTCAATGATGATGTAGGGATGCGAGGCATCCATGGGGTAGCCCTTCCAGTCGGGCTGCAGCGGCCAGTGGGTCATCCCCTCATGGTAAGCCGCGTTTTGCAGCTCGCAGTCGCCGCCGCTCACCTGGCAGTACATGCAGAAGTGATTGCGCTCGCTGAAGAGCAGGGTGAGGACGAACTTACGCGCCTCGATCACCTTCTGCGTATCCGTGTGTACCACCATGTTGTTGCTCGCCGGGAGCGTGCAAGATGTTTGCAAGGTACGCGAGCCTTCCACATCGACCACGCACATCCGGCACCCGCCGTAGGGCGTGAGCTCCTTGTGATCGCACAGGGTCGGAATGCTGATCCCTGCCATTTCAGCGGCGCGTAGGACCGTGGTCCCCTCGGGCACCTGAATTGTTTTACCATCTATCGTAATGTTGACCATGGTTAAGCCCTCTCCATCATCATTTCATGGGATATCATTGTGCTTGATCCGACATCGCCTGGCGATCAGCCCGGGTAGCGTTTACCGCTCATTGGGCAGACCCCAGCCGGGCAGACTTTTAATAAGATATGCGCTTCAACTTCAGCGCGGAAATAGCGTAGAATATCGCGCAGGGGTGAGCCGGCCGTCTGGCCTAAGCCGCAGTTCGACAACTGGTAAAGATTCTCAGACAGGCTGGCCAGCACATCCAGATCGTGCATGCTGCCCACGCCCTCCGCGATGTTGTTGAGAATCTCCAGGGCGCGCAGGTTGCCCACCCGGCAGGGGGTGCACTTGCCGCAGCTCTCGTTGCGGAAAAAGTTGAGCAAGACGCACGCCAGGTCTACCACGCAGGTTTCTTCGTTGCAGATCAGCAGCGCGCCAGAGCCCAGGGCCACGCCAGCCCGCCCAAACGATTCGTAATCCATGGGTGTATCTTGCAGCACAGCAGGGATGATCGAACCGCTGGAACCGCCGGTCTGGGCCAGCTTGAGGGTGCCGTTATGCTTCATGCCCTTGCCGTAAATCGAGATCACCTCGCGCAGGGTGATACCCATGGGAACTTCAATCAGGCCGGTGGCGTTGACGTTTCCCAGGATGGTGTAGGCTTTGGTGCCCGGGCTGTTGGGCGTGCCGAACTGGTGGAACCAGTCTTCCCCGTGGCGCAGGATGGCCGGGACGTTCGCCAGCGTTTCGACGTTGTTCACCAGGGTGGGCCGATCCCACAGGCCGTTCGAGGTGGGGTAGGGCGGCCGTGAGCGTGGCTCGCCGCGTTTGCCCTCGATCGATTCGATCAGCGCGGTTTCCTCCCCGCAGATGTAGGCCCCGGCGCCAGAGTGGATGTGGATGTCAAAATTAAAGGGGGTGCCGAAGATAGACTGGCCTAAAAAGCCCATTTCCCTCGCCTGGAGGATGGCCAGGTCGAGCCGTTGCTGGGCCAGCTTATATTCACCCCGCACGTAAATGTAGGCTTCACTGGCGCCAACGGTGTAACCGGCGATGATGAGCGCTTCGATAATACTGTGCGGGTCGCCTTCCAGGATCAGGCGATCTTTGAAGGTGCCTGGCTCGCTTTCATCTGCGTTGCACACCACGTACTTAGGGGTGGCTTTTTCGCGCGCGACGAATTTCCATTTCAGGCCGGTGGGAAAGCCAGCCCCACCGCGACCTTTCAAGCCGGATTTCTCCAGCTCGGCGATCACCTGGGCCGGCGACATCTCGCTGATCACCCGCCCCAGGGCCTGGTAGCCATCGTGAACGATGTAATCTTCGATGGAAGTCGGGTCGATTAATCCGACCCGTTCGAGGACGATGCGTTGTTCCGCCGGCAGGGTGCCTTTACGCGCTGAAAGCCAGGCGATGCGCCCGGTCAGCTCGCGGGTGGGAGCGCGTAAGCTTTCAGCGACCCGCCCCTTGTACAGGTGCTCCTCCACCAGGTAATGCACGTCCCCCGGCGTCACCGGCCCATAAATCACGGCCTCCGGGTAGACGATCACCATGGGCACTGCATCATGGCGCCCCATGTCGTTCACCATGCGCAATGAGATCTCGTCTTCGAGCTTGTAAGATTGGATTTCTTTCTGAAGGCCGTCGAACACATCCTGCGCGCCATGAGACATGCTATCGGCGTCGCTGGATACCAAGACCATGGAACGAACCGTTTTCATGAAGCTGCTCCTTTACTGGTAATGGGCCAGAATATCCGTGATCTGGTCGGGTTGAAGGTTGCCATACACATCGTCATCGACCATCATCACGGGCCCAACGGCGCACAATCCCAGGCAGCTCGTGGTCAGCAACGTCCACTGGCCATCCTGGCTGGTTTCGCCAGGTTTCAGGTTTAGCGTGTTTCGGATGGCCTGCCAGACCTCGCGGCCGCCGGCCACGTGACAGGGGGCGCTTTCACAGAAGCGGATCACGTGTTTACCGAGAGGCCGGGTCGATAGCATCTGGTAAAAACTGGCTACGGATAAAAGCTGGCTTTTCGGTACCCGCATCAGCCGGCTGATTTCATCAAAGGCGTCCCGGGGAATATAACCGAGGGCCCGGTTGACCTCGCTCAAGATGGGGATGAGCTCCCCCCGGGTGTTGCCATGGTGAGCGATAGCGCTCTGGACTGCATCGATAACCGCTTGCTTATCTAACTGACCGACAATCATGCGCCTCCTCCTGAGGTTTATTTAACGACTACAGCATCGAAGTTACAGACCTGCATACAGATGCCGCAACGGATGCAGGTGTCAGGATCGATCACGTGCGGCTTACGCCGTTCGCCGGAGATAGCGCCGACCGGACAGTTCCTGGCGCACACGGTGCAGCCTGTGCACGGCTCTGGCTCAATTTCATAGCGAATGAGCGCCTTGCATACCTTGGCCGGGCACCGTTTTTCGTAAATATGGGCTTCGTATTCATCGCGGAAATATTTGAGCGTGCTGGCCACCGGGTTCGGCGCGCCCTGTCCCAGGCCGCACAGGCTGGTAGTGCGGATTTCACCGCACAGGTATTCCAGCGTCTCGATGTCGCCGTCATGGCCTTTGCCTTCGCAGATGCGGTTGAGGATATCCAGCAGGCGGCGCGTGCCCACCCGGCAGGGCGTGCATTTACCGCAGCTTTCGTCCTGGATGAAGTCCATGAAGTAGCGAGCGATGTCTACCATGCAGGTCTCGTCATCCATGATGACTAACCCGCCGGAGCCCATCATCCCGCCGGCGGCTACCAGCGACTCATAATCCACCTTCAAGTCGAGGAAATCGGAAGTCATGCAACCGCCCATCGGACCGCCGATTTGGGCTACTTTAAAGCCCTTGCCATCCTTGATCCCGCCGCCCACGTCGTAAATCAGCTCGCGCAGGGTGATGCCCAGGGGGACTTCGATCAGGCCGGTGTTCTTGACATCGCCGGCCAGGGCAAAGGTCTTGGTGCCCTTGCTCTTTTCGGTGCCCATGCTGGCGAACCAGCCGGCGCCGTTGAGCAAGATCTGGGGGACATTGGCGTAGGTTTCGACGTTGTTATTGTTGGTGGGCTTATTCCACAAGCCCTTGACCGCCGGGAAGGGGGGACGCGTGCGGGGCTCGCCGCGCCGGCCTTCGATCGAGGCGATCAACGCCGTTTCCTCGCCGCACACAAACGCCCCTGCGCCCATGCGCAGCTCACAGTCGAAGGAAAAATCGGTGCCCAGGATGTTTTCGCCAAGAAAACCAAACTGGCGAGCCTGCTGGATGGCGATGTTCATCGTTTTGACCGCCAGGGGATACTCCGCCCGGCAGTAGACGTACCCGTAACTGGCGCCGATGGCATAAGCGGCAATGATCATGCCCTCGAGGACGGAATGAGGGTCGCCTTCCAGCACGCGCCGGTTCATAAAAGCCCCGGGATCGCCTTCGTCCGCGTTGCAGGTGATGTACTTGGGGAAATCGTTGACGTTGCGCGCCAGTTGCCATTTCCTGGCGGTGGGGAAGCCTGCCCCGCCGCGACCGCGCAAGCCAGACCGGGATACCTCGTCAATCACCTGTTCCGGGGTCATCTCGCTCAGCGCTTTGGCCAGGGCCATGTACCCATCTTCAGCGATGTAATCTTCGATGTTCTCGGGGTCGATCTTGCCGCAGTTGCGCAGCACCACGCGCACTTCCTTCGCTTTAGGTGCGCCCAGCTCTTCGTCCTGAAAGACGCGGGTGGGGGTAACGAACTTCTTGGCCACCCGGCCTTTGAGGAGATGCTCTTCAACGATAAACGGGATGTCATCGGCGGTCAGTCCGCTGTAATGCACGCTATCGGGATAGACCATTATTTCAGGCCCCATATCGCAGCCGCCGATGCGCGAGGTCTCCAGCACCTGCACTTCATCGGCGAGGCCCTGTTCCGCCAGCTCATCCTTCAGGCTTTCGAGAATTTCGGGAGCGCCTTTGGACACACATTGGGGATCCATGCACACCAAGACATGCGTTCGGTAATATTTCATGGTTTAGATCCTATCAGCCATCATACGATTGACGCCGTTTCGCCAGCGGGGCGAGGGCTTACACCGGGATCACATGGTCTTCGACGATCTTGCCGCCTAGCACGTGATCCTTGAGAATCTGGCGGGCCACATCCCCGGTCACTTTCCCGTAAGTCACTTTGGGCTGATCCCCGACTACCACCTGGACGATGGGCTCTTTCTCGCACAGGCCAATGCAACCGGTCTGGCTGACTGTGATTCCGCTGAGCGACTCGCCTTCGATGGTTTCCAGAATGGCTTTCATCGTATCGCGGGCGCCGGCAGCGATGCCGCAGGTGCCCATGCCCACGATGATTTGGGCCTTCCCTTCCTCGGTTTTAACTTTCCGCTTGGCGAGGGCCTCTTCACGTATTCTCTTCAAATCCTCCAGCGATTTTACGGTTGGCATGTTATTTTCTCCTGCAAATGAACGGATAGAAATTATATTTGGGGGACGGCCGCCTGCGCCTGGGTAACGCCGTCGGTTAGAACGTTTTTGAGGTAAGACAGGACGGCCGGCTCAGTCAGGGGAATGTCTCCCAGCTCATTTTTGATAGGCGCATCGTCGAAATCAAAGGCGTTATCGTCGACCTGGTAGTAGAACTTCCAATGCGTCTGGGGGTGAGAAATCAACAGGGTGATAAAAGTCGCTGCCAGGTCGCCCAGGGGCATGCGATCGATGTGGCTGCGCTGAAAATCGACGGTCAAGCGGGTGCCCTGGCCGGGGGCGGATTGGATGGCCAGGGAGCCATGGCAGGCCTCGGCGGCTTCTTTCAGCAGCGGGATGCCCAGGCCGACCTTGCGCGTGGTGCGGTGGGTGACGAACGGGTCGATCACCCGCGCCACCGTTTCCGCATCCATGCCCTTGCCATCGTCGGTCACACAGATGGCCAGGCGATCCTGCGCCGTGCTTTCGATGACGGAGATTTCCACCATCCCGGCATCCGCTTCGATGCTGTTCTCGGCGATATCGAGGATATGCAGCGCCAGCTCACGCATTGCGACTTGCCTCAGGCTTTCCCTTCTTCCTGGATAGAGCGGATGAGCTGCGGGAAGCGGTTCGGGCGCACCCGCCCTTGAATGACGTCGTCGATCACGACCACCGGGGCCTGGCTACATGCGCCCACGCAGCGGCACACCTCCAGGGTGAGGTTGCCGTTTGCCGTAGTTTTCCCCGGCTCGATGCCGGTAATTTGCTTGGCTTTTTCGATAATTTGGGGCGTCCCTCCCACGTAACAGGCGGTGCCCAGGCAGAACTTCACCGTGTGCTTGCCGCGCGGCTGGGTGGTGAAGAACGAATAGAACGAAACGACTCCGTGAACCACGCTGACCGGGACGCCCAGGCGGTAGGCGACGTATTGCTGGATCTCCGGCGACACATAACCGACCGTTCGCTGGATTTCGTTGAGCACAACCATGGTCGCGCCGGGCAATTCCTGGTTGGCAGCTAAAATAGGGTCGATCATCTCGCGCAGTTTGGGGTCTGCCAGGTTGGTTTTCTCGTTAGTGTTTTCGATTACATCGGTCATGAACGGCTCCGTAAGGTTAATCAACCAATCTATACCGAATTATGTAACTTTGTGAATTTTACCACAATTTATATCTCTCGCCGGCCAATCCGTCAAATACCAAATGTCACTAATCTTCATGCCGGTTGTCAATTGGCGTGTTGCTTTGCAGTTAGCGGTGTTCGACCTGGTAGCTGCGGCCATCGCGGTGGTGGAGGGCCAGGCGGATTTCGGAGATGGAGGGATGATCGAGCTGAAAAATGGTAGCGCCTAAAAATTCATCCAGGCGGTGGACGTCGCCATCCTGGATCAAAGGATAACCCGCCACCTGGGGGTAAATGGCGCTGGCCTGGTCGGGATGCAGGTGACGGGACAATTCCAGGGCTTCGATGGGGATATCGGTGGGGATCAGGCCCAGGTTGGCAAACAATCCAAAGGCCTTGCGGTCCACATGAGCCGGGATGAGCAGCCCCCCAATCTCGGTGACCCGCTCCCAGGCTTCGAAGAGAGAAAAGTACGTGGAGGTGAGCAACAGGCGCTCTTCGCGCTGGATGAAATCGCCGGTCTCGTCCACCACGAACTGGTCGCCAAAGTAACCGGCGTTGTTTGGCGTGCCAGGTAAGGCCGCGTCCACGCTGGCCTGGAAGCGCTCGAGCTGGTGAAGGTGATCAAACAGGCACAGCACATGCACCTCCTCGCGCGTCTGCAGCTCCATCCCCGGCAGCACCACCAGGGGTGTGCCCTGGGCTGCCTTTTGCACCGCGCTCAC
>JAJYIW010000286.1 GCA_021789855.1 Chloroflexota bacterium
AAGGGAAGGTGGGCAGCGACTCGACTTCATGCCGGGCGAGGTTCAAGTAGACGACATCCGACTCTACCGTCTGAATTGCTGAGACCGGGATGATCACATCCCTTTGTCCCCAAAGGTGACCTTCTCGCATCACCATGTGGGAAATATGTCCACTGGCCGGATCAACCACAAACTCGTCAACTTTTCCAATGGAGCCATCTGTCGCGTTAATCGGCATGCCCCGTTGGACTGCCAGTTCTCCTGGCGGAACCTGTTGAAATTCAACCGTTTCATAAATGGTCCTATCCGGTGTCACGTAGGGTAAATAGTAATAGGATCCCATGCCATACATTCCCCCAGCATAACCATACACCTGGTCAGGAACTGTTTGTTGGATGACGGTCGTTTGGATGAACGGATCCAGTTTCTTAAATTCGGCTTTGTTGATTTTTAGAAGAATTGTTCCAGAAATTGTCTCGTTGACTGACTCGACCGGTACGATCATTTCGTTCCCGGATGGTGATTCCTCCTTCACCACCAAATGAGTCACCCGGTTACTTACCGGGTTTACCAGGACACATACGGATTGCCCGCAAGGGCCATCGGTACATTCCACATTAGCATTTAAGGGGATTTCCATTATTCGCCTCCAAAATAAATTCTTTATATCATCATTGTATATTAATACATGACAATCAGATTAACAGAAGCGAAACAAGATTTAATGAGAATCCAGGTAGTGTAAACCGAGGGCTACAATGGACATCCAGGGCATGAGCTTGAACTCCCCCTGGAGCAAGGCGCGTCGCATTTCCTCCTGGGTGAGAAAGACCAGTTGGTGTTCCTCCAGGTCATCCGCCGTGATCGGAGCTACAGCTTGAGCACCGCGAGCCAGGTAAAAATGGGCTGTCCCGGCGCCCCGGTTGCCGTCGATGGGAAAGCCGCCCAATCGGGTCCACTGTGCGGCTTCATAACCCGTTTCTTCGCGCAGCTCACGCCGGGCGGCGGCTTCAGGGGGTTCACCCGGCTCCAGATAACCGCCAACCACCGCTAAAGACTCTCCTTCGATGCTGTATTTGGTCTGGCGCAGGCAGATAAAACGGCCATCGGTCGTCTCAGCCAGGATGTTGGCATAATCCGGCATCACCAGCCAGGGCCAATCCTGGATGATCCTCCCATCGGGAAGCTCAATCGTGTGGCTTTCAACCGTGAGAAATTGATTGTGCTTCAGGATAGTGTGGCGTTCCAGTGTTTTCCAGGGTTTCATTTTTGACCGCTTACGTAAGCATAAATAGCGGAGTAATCCTGATCGGCCAGGCCCGCTTGCATGGCCTGAGTGTAAATTTCTTTGGCCAGGTTCAAGAAGGGGAGGGGTAGGGCCTGCTCATAAGCGCTTTCAGAGGCTAACTGCAAATCCTTGCGCAGCCAGCGCAGGGGGAATTCGGTGTCATACTGGCCGCTCTCAAATTTGCTTCGTTTGGGGGCGATGAAAGGCGCCAGCATGGGCGTGACCGAAAGGATATCCAGTAGCGTCTTCTGTTCGAGTCCCAGGGATTGACCCAGGGCCAGGGCTTCGCAAAACGCCAGCATGGAAGCGCCCATGATGCTGTTGAACACCATTTTCATCGATGCGCCCATGCCGGTATCACCCAGATGAAAGGCCTGGCGTCCCATGGCGGCAAACAACGGCTGGCACACCACCACATCCTGGGCATCGCCGCCGACAAAAAACAGGAGCTGGGCCTTTTCGGCCGGGTCTTTGCTGCCGGCGACTGGCGCATCCAGAAAATGGATGCCATACGTTTTGGCTTCACGGGCCATCTGGCGTGAAAAAGACGGGTTCACCGTGCTGCAATCCACCCAGATGGATCCGGCCGGTAACTGCGCCAGGAAGCCATTTTCTCCCAGGGCTACCTGGGAAACCGCATCGGGGGTTGAAAGCATGGTGATGAGCACATCGACCTGACGGGCCACTTCAGCGGGCGATTCAGCCCAACGGGCGGGACCCGCGAGCAAGTCATCCGCTTTCTGGCGGGTGCGGTTGGTGACGACCAGCTCAAAGCCTTTTTTCTGCAGGTTAGCAGCCATGCGGCTGCCCATGATTCCCAGGCCAATAAAACCAATTTTCATTAGGAGCTCCGTTCTGACAGGGTCGTGTTATCTCAATCATTTTTGGAAGATAGCTTCCATAGCAGCACCGACCCCATCATTATAATCCAGGCCCCCCCTGGTTATTTTTTTTCTTGAGGTTTTCGCCGCAGATTAAATTAAAGTAAAATGGGTCGATTATATGCTCAAAACAGGTAGTTGTGATAAAATAACACGCGTGGATGCGCCAGACGCGGCGGGGTCGTATAGCCTTCGACTATTCCACAACTTTACCACTGAGGAGGAAACTCCATGCTCAATGATTGGCTTCATATTGGCATTTTCCTGGCCATTTCTGTCCTTTTGCCAGCCACAGCCATCACCTTAGCAGGTTTTCTTGCTCCCAAAAAACCCAATCCACTTAAAAATGAAATTTACGAATGTGGTATTGAAACCGTAGGCGAAGCCTGGGTTCAATTCAAGGCTCAGTATTATGTGTTTGGCCTGATCTTCCTCGTTTTTGATGTGGAAACCGTATTTCTCTACCCATGGGCGGTGGCTTTTAACCAGTTGACGTTATATGGTGTGTTGGAAGCGCTGGTGTTTGTGTTGATCCTGGCGGGTGGGCTGGTGTATGCCTGGAGAAAAGGCGCTCTGGAATGGGTGTAGGGATTGAGGGAGTGGCATGACGTTTATCAGCGATCCGATTAATTTTATTGCCCAGTGGTTGACCTCCCTGTTAGAAAGCCTGGGGAGCACTCCTCAGCTGGCCAACCTGATCTTGATCGTGGTGGGCAGCGGGGTGCTTGCCACTGGGGCGATGTTGTGGGTTGTTTTTTTAATCTGGTACGAGCGGAAGGTCATTGGCCGGATTCAGGATCGGCTGGGGCCTAACCGGGTTGGGCCATGGGGAATATTTCAGACCTTCGCTGACCTGGTGAAAATATTTACCAAGGAATACATCACCCCAGAGGGCGCAGACCGGGTGCTCTATAACATTGCCCCTGTTCTGGCTGTGGCGGCGGTGCTGCTCATCTGGGTGGTTGTTCCTTTCACCGTGACCGTATACGGCGTCGATCTGAATGTGGGCGCTTTGTTTGTGACAGCGGTGGCTGGACTGGGCGAGCTGGCCATCATTATGGCTGGCTGGTCGTCAAACAATAAGTATGCCCTGCTGGGTGCATTTCGGGTGGTGGCTCAACTCATCTCTTACGAAGTGCCCATGGTACTTGCCCTGCTGGTGCCGGTGCTGCTGGCAGGTTCAATGAGCCTGAATGCGATTGTAAAAGCGCAGAATGTCTGGTACATCTTCACCGCTCCCCTGGCTGCCATCATCTACATCATTACTTCCATCGCAGAGGTGGGCCGTTCGCCATTTGACCTGGTGGAATCCGAGTCCGAGATTGTGGCCGGCTTCAATATTGAATATTCCGGCCTGAAATTTGGCATGTTTTACGTGGCAGAGTTCCTCCATGCTTTCACCTCCGCGCTGATCTTTGCGGTTTTGTTCCTGGGTGGCTGGCGGGGGCCAGGTGCAGAGCAGTATCCTATCCTTGGCTTTATTTACTTTTTCATCAAGAGCTTTTTAGCCTACTTCGTGTTTGTCCTGGTGCGTGGTTCTTTACCCCGTT
>JAJYIW010000048.1 GCA_021789855.1 Chloroflexota bacterium
CCTGCACCGCGTACTCGTGGACTACCAGATCGGTTCCAACCTGATAATAGGTGGAATCATACAACCATTGATCCAGGGTCTTGGCCGTCGAAGCCGAAAAGATCGACAGGCTCAAGGAAATCATGATCAGCAGCAAAGCACTGGCATGATCCTGCGGCCGGCGGGCGATTTGCTGGAAAGACAGGTAAGCCCAGGTCCCCGGCAGGCGATCCACCACCAGCGCCAGCAATTTCAAAAGGAGGGGTAGCAGCCGCAGGCTGAGCATGCATAACGCCATCGCAAACAAGGCTGGGGCAATGTACAGCAGCGGATCGTGATAAGGCTGGCCCGTGCCGATCGGAATCTGGGACAAAAATCCCACCGGCTTAGCCATGCCACTCAAGGTGACATAGGCATAAACGCCGGGAATAAGCAGGAGAAAATCCAGGTAAAAACGCTGCCAGAAGGGCTTTTGCAAACCGCGCGTCTGCTCCTGTTTCAACCGGACGATGGTGGTGTGAGATATCTCCAGCATCGGGATGAAACGCGCCAGGATAATCAGCACCGCCGCCACCCCCATCCACAGGATATTGATTCCATCCAGGCTGAAGGGAATTCCACCCCGGCTGGTGAATTTAAGGAAGGATTGAGTATGATCGATCACGCTCGCTGCCAGCCAGCCGGTGACCAGGGAGAACGGCACAGAAATAAGAATGAGCAAAACGCTCTCAATCAAATTGAGCGATAATACCTGTAACCAACTGGTACCTCGCCCCCGCATCGCAGCGGTTTCATGCTCGTATTGTTGAACCGCAATCGTCGCTGTCAGGGTGATGAACAGCAACGCCAGGATGATCATCGGCCCTCCCACTGCATAGAAAAGAGTGGTCAGGGACATGGCACGATCCTGGTAGGTTTTCAGGGATTCAATCGGCGTGTAATCCGTGGTGATCCCCGGCAGGAGCGTCTTCAAATCCGAGTCCAGGCGCACCAAACCGCGAACATACTGCGGAGCATTCTGGAAATGCACAGTGGCTGGATCAATAATGTAATACCACGAGACGTAAAAAATCGGGCGTGGCAAAAAGCCCAGGCGCGTCTCGAAGGTTTTTAACGGCACCCATAACTTGTCCGTGTAGCTCGACGTCGGATCGTCAAACCAAAATTGCCCTTGAGGATCTTTGGGCTCCCATAACCCGGTGATTTCAATCTGAGTATTCTGGAACTGAAAGATATCGCCGACGTTGATAAAAGTGGCGTCCGCCGTCTCTTTAAGGATCGCCGCTTGAATAGGCCCGGATGAAGTGGTTTTCGGCCAGGCGCCATCGACCAGGTTAGCGTTTTCAGGCAATTGCTCCAGGGAGTCAAAATGCATGCTCGCCCAAGACCCCTTGGGGAGCTGGGTTGCTTCCACCTTGACCGGGTTCATCTCGATGGTCGATGATTGAATCTCGGTGATGAGCCGCTGAACTTTGAGGCCCACCAATCGTTGGGTGCCCTCTGTGATGTACTGCGAGATGGTACCTACCTTGGCAGCATCCAGGGGAGTTTTAGATGGGTTATCCACATAATAGGTGTGGAGGCTGAAAAGGCCGCGATGCGTGCTGGTCATTTTGTCCTGGAGCTGTGAGCGCAGGACATCGCTGGACACCGTAAAGGAAAACAACGGCACGCATACCACAAAGCCGAGGATCACGATCATCCCGAGCAGCGCGCTAAGGCTCAATCCCAGGTTATGTCGCAGGCGTTTATAAACGACCACCACCATGGAAGTAAAGCTGATAGCCATATCGCCAACCCACGCCGCTAACCAGCGAGGCAATCCCGGCAGTCCTTTGATCAGGTTGAGAACACTCCTGGGAAAAGCCTTTATCGCCCTGAGCAAGGAGGCAAACAAAGCGATGACCCTGGCAATGAGGCCATGGAACGCACGCACAACGGCGCTCGACATCGATGAAATCACTTTTCGCATGGCGATTGGCTCCTATTAAGGCCCCAGAACTTTTTCACCCACCTGGAGATCCGCCTGAATCTCCCACTTGTCCGGGGATTTCAGCCCAATTTTATTAATCTCCACCCTTTGGCGCTGGTCGCCATTCATCACAATGACGTAATACAATCCTTTGTACTGGCGAATAGCAGCCGGCGGTAACAACAAGGCATTATCTTTTTTGCCCAGAATGATGGCCAGCTTAACATTTTTACCAGTCGTAATCTGGCTGGCAGGAGTATCTTTCGGCAAAGAAAAGTACAGGAAATCCTGGCCGGTGCTGGATTGAGCGCTTTTATCCCCTTGCATGGCCTGGTAATCAGGCAGATAGCTCACCGGGTGCCCGGCCTGGTCATTCAAATTAAGATACAACTGAATTTCCGTGTTGGTGGTTAATTTACTGGCCAGACCCGAATCATACTGCGCCTGGACGACCATGGTGGATGGATCGCCCACGGTCAGCGCGGTATTGAACGCGTCCTCCTGTATGCCGGTGCGGATCGAGCTCTTCAACACCACGCCATCGTAGGGGGCAACGATTTGCTTTTCAGCAATCAGGTTATTCAGGCGATCGACTGCCAGCTGGCTCCGTTTGACCGACTCTTCCAGATAGGTAGATATATCCGCGGACGCCAGTTTCAAAGCCTGCTCAGCCAGCGCTTCATCGGCCTGGGCGATATCCAGCTGCAATTTGGCCCGTGACCAATCCGTTCCCCTGGAAGAATCCAGGGTCAACTGAGCCAGGGCCACGTTCTTCTGCGCGACCAACACATCCGTTTTGGCTTTCTGAATATCATACTCGTGCTGCGCCGTGTTTTTGGCCAGATCAGCCTGAGCGACCTCCAGATCAATCTGGGCTTGCTGGAGCTGATTAAGCAAATCCGTCACATCCATCTCGGCCAGGATGTCCCCTTTTTTAAAGGTACTTCCTAAGGTCACGGTGACACGCGTGATAGGGCCTGAGGTCTTAAAAAACAGGTCATCCTGCCGTCCTGGCATCACTTCAGCAGCCACATCTTGCTCATCCACAATAGAGCCTCGTTCAACCGTAAACACAGATTGCTGGTAATTAACGACCTGCGGCAACGGTGTAGGCGTAGCAAGACCACTGTCGGCAGCCGAACTACATGCCGTCATCAAGATGAGCAGGGCCATTAAACCGCTAATCGCACTTAACAACCTCTTAGACATGAGCACTCCTTTAAAACCTTGACTTGGCGATCATCTTTATATCGCCAGGTTAAATCCAGGCCGATACAACTTGCACTAAAGCGCTGATCCCCAGGCACCCCATCCCGGCCAGCCACAATAAGATGCATAAATCATACCGCTTTTCCATGGCCTCTCGAATCTCGAGGTTCTTATCTATTAAGATTCGGGCCTCTTCCGGTTTTCTCCACATGCCATGAATTCCCTGGCCAACGCCAACCGACGAAATAGCAATAACCAGGATTACCGCTGCCACCATAAAGATCATCCCAGCCCAAAAGATGCGCTCGCTTAAAGCGGTGACGTTTAAGTCGCCGGTAAAAATAAAGGAGAGCAATGCCAATACGCTGGCTGCCAGACAGAAAGAAATCAACTGGCCAAGATATTTGAGGGCTAATTTCAAAAACTTCCGAAATCGCATGAGATACTCCCGAAGGGTGAGGCCTGCCTACCAGCTAGGCGGAGTCGGCCACCAGGATGCTTCACGCCCAGCCCTTTCCCGATCCCACCAATCGGCCATCTTCCTCAATGATCTTTCCTGTGGGTCGATCAAAGTAAACCCTCGTTCAAGCTCCGTACGGGCCTGCTGACTGCCTAGCCGCGTGTTATAGCAATAATGGTAGAAATCCATAAAGCTGGACAGGGTCGTGCGGATGCCGTATTTTTCTGGCGCCACCGCCATGGGAGATAGCGGGTCGAGGGTATGGACTGTATCCAGGATCTTGAGCAAACGAGGAGGATAAAAATCATAGATATCGCGGGCCAGTTGCAAAGTATCCTCGATCGTTTCTTCATTCTCACCGGGAAGGTTAAGGGAAAAATAGACAAACACATAAAACTGGTGTTGGCTGAGCAAGTTGAGCATATCAAACAACTGATCGTTAGAAAAATGCTTGCCGTTCAAATGCCTGACGCGCTCATTGCCTGACAGGGGGCTAAGCGCTACCGCCGATTGGCTCATATCTACGCTTCGAGCGAAATCTTCGATGAACTCTGGGACAGGCATCTGGAAAAACTCATCGTAGAGCGCTATCTTCGTCCCACTGGCTCTTAACCGGGCAAAAAAATCTTGCCAGTAGTCCTGGCCCATTTCGGCGATGTCATAAGACAAAGAGGCCTGGATCACCCCAAGTTCCTTGAGCCGGCCGAGGTCGGCCACCACCTTATCCGCCGATCGCGGCACCAGATCGGTACGGCCTGCCAGGACTTTATGGGAATCTTTGCTACCGCCGCAGTAAGAGCAATGGTATTTACAGCCCCTGGCATTGCACAACCAGCGGCCCGTAAACGGGTGGGTCTCCAATGCCTTCCGGGCCATCGCAAGATCGGTGACGATATATTCATGGGCGTAGTATTCCTGGTAATGATCCAGGAAATCGATATCCACAAAATTTAACCGGTCGAGATCATCCGGTGAAGCGGTATAACTCAACGGATTTTCAACCACCAGCCCGTCCTTCCGGTAAGACAGGTTGGGAATGGATGTTAGCCCATCCGCCGGGCCGCCTTGCAACAACCACTGAACCAGCTCCAGCAAGGGTTGCTCGGCATCCCCTCGAATAATATAATCGACCTCTGCGAATTGCTCCAGGATCTGGCGTGAAAAGCCGCTGGCGGTCAGGCCGCCCACCACCACCGCGGCGTGGGGCAATACGCGCCTGACCTGGCGGGCTGCATCGATCGCACCATAGCTATGCTCGTACCAATGCAGGTCAATCAGGACCACTTTAACCCTGGACTGGCGAGACAACCAGGTAGCCAGGCTAAACGTCGGATCTAATTCGACTTCGAGAGAATGATTGACTCCTCTGACGCCGATGCCATTCTCACGTAGCCGATTAATTAACCCCGGTAAGCCTAAAGGGAAAAGGCCATAAGCCCGCCCCATCTCCTGGCCTGGGCGATAGTCAATCCCCTGCTTGGACGGGTGGATATAAAGGACCTGTGCCGCCGATTGATATGATCCAGAATGCGCTTTCCAATGGCTCTGCTGTGAATTAAGCAGATGTCCAGCCGTCATGAGATTGTCTCCTCAGTCTAAACATCAGAGCTATACTTTACTTTTGTTCTACTCGCTAAAACCCCTACCCTGGAGGCTCACACCCTTCACAGGAGCCACCACAGGCAGGGGTTAATTTTAGTCCAAATCGGGCTGCTGAGACAGCCCGTTCGTGTTGGATTCAGTTAATCATCGTTAACTAAGCGCTCATCAATGAGTAAACAATGAGCTCAATTGATCCTTTGCCATGAAATCTGAGCCCTGGAATAAGAAGCAGGCAGCCACCTGGTTGGCGTTGATTTTATACAACTCCGGTTGCTCTTTGTAACAGGCTTCAAAAGCATGGGGGCAGCGGTTGGCAAATTTACAGGCTTTGGTACCAAATTCGGCCGCTTTACCCTTAACCTCTTCTGCCGAAGCGCCCCATAGCATGTTGGGGTCGGGCCATGGAATGGAGTTGACCAACAGCTTGGTGTACGGGTGCTTGGGGTTACGGATCACGTCCTCAACGTTTCCCGCTTCCATCACCGACCCGTGATACAGGACGATGATGTAATCGCTGACATGATAAGACGTGGTCAGGTCATGGGTAATGTAAAGGATCGGGATCTGCAAATCCTGGTTTAAATCCCGAATCTGCTTCAACAAGGTTGCACGCAGAGAGGCATCCACCATGGAAACCGGCTCGTCCGCCAGCAAGATCTTGGGATGTAAGATCAAAGCCCGGGCCACCGCGATACGCTGGCGTTGGCCGCCGCTGAGCTGGTGCGGGTATCGCCCCAGCGTTTCTTCAGGGCGCAGGCCGACCCGCGTCAGAGCCGTCTCCATCAGATGGCGGGATTCTTCCTTATTTTTGGCGATCTTGAAATTTTTAATGGGGATGCTGAGCAGGTTATCTACCCTATAAAACGGGTTATAGACCGCGAAAGGATCCTGGAAAACCGCCTGGACATTACGGCGGAAATCCACCATATCGTCCTTGTCCAGCTTGCGAATATCCTCACCGTTAAACATCACGGATCCCAAAGACGGCTCATAAAAGCCCAGCAAAAGCATCAAGATGGTGGTTTTACCACTGCCACTCTCACCCGCAACAGTGACGATCTTGGCAAAGCCTTCTTCAACTCCAAAAGTCATATCATCCAGGGCAACCGTCCTGGATGGGCCACTCCCAAAGAACTTGGATACATGTTTAAGTTCAATAATTGGGGCCATCTTATTTTCCTCCATCATACAGGTGGCAGGATACCAGTCGACCTGGTCTGAGCTCTTGTAAGGCAGGCGCCTTGGTCACGCATAGACCAGGAATCACCTCTGGGCAACGTGAAGCAAAGGGGCATCCCGGCGGGGGGTTAATCACCGACGGAGGAACGCCAGGGATGCCATGAAAAACGCCCCGGTTTCCCAGCACGGGCAGGCTGCTGATCAACGCCTTGGTATAGGGATGGAGCGGGTCGGCGAACATTTCTCGCGTGCTCCCCACTTCCATCAGGTGGCCAGCATACATCACCGCCAGCCGATCGACGCTTTGCGCCATCAGGCCCATATCGTGCCCGATCAAAATCATTGAAAGGTTGAGGTCATTCACCAGGCGGGTGATCATCTCCATCACCTCGCGCTGGATGACGACGTCTAAGGCGCTGGTGGGCTCATCCGCAATCAACACCTTGGGCGTCATCGAGAGGGCGATCGCCGCCGTTACCCGCTGCTTCATACCGCCGCTCAGTTCATGCGGGTACATATTGGCCACCTTGGGCTGCAACCCAACCATGTCGAGCAGGTAAGCCACGCGCTTCTCCTCCTCGCCCCGGGCAAATCTCTCACCATGGTCGAGCATCCCATCCAGGATCTGGTTTTTAACCCGCGCCACCGGATTGAGCGAGTTCATCGCCCCTTGTGGGATCATGGCAATTTTGCTCAGGCGAGTCTTCCGCATCTCCTCATCTGAAAGCTTGAGCAAATCGACTCCGTCCAGCAGGATTTGCCCATTAATGGTTCCCGGCGGCCGGATCATCCGCATGATCGCCAGCGCCATGGTCGTTTTACCTGAGCCCGATTCACCGACCAGGCCCATTTTGATCCCGGTATCCAGGGTTAAAGTCAGCCCATCCACGGCTTTAACCGTGCCGGCTTTGACGTAAAAATAGGTCTTTAATTCCTTGATTTCAACCAGGGGCTGTTTCATACAGTCTTCATCCTTCTTGGATTCGCAATTTCATCCAGGCCAAAGGAAGTGACCACCAGGGAAGTTAACACGATGATAATCAAAATAATGGGCTCGATCACCCACCACCACAGTCCCAACATGAGGGCGGAATAGTACTGGACGTAATAGAGGGTCATCCCCATGGTGGGGTTAGCCCGGTTGCCGATGCCCAGGGCTTCCAGCCCGAGGGAAGCCTGAATGCCACCATACACGGATTGCGCCAGGCTCATCACCAGGTAGGGCGCCAGGTTAGGCACCAGTTCTTTCATGATGATCTCGAAGCTACCCTCGCCGGAAAGCTTGGCCATCATGACGAAGGGCCGCTCGCGCATCGACAACACCTGGGCGCGGATGGCGCGCGCTGAGCCGGCCCACGACACAATTCCCACGATCAGGCCCATCTCTGTCACGCCCAGGGTGACCTTGCTAAATACGGAAGCCACCAACACCAGAATTAAGAAACTCGGGATGCTCATCCACACGTCAATAATAGAGGTGATGACCGTATCCAGGACACCGCCGGTGTAACCGGCCACAAAGCCCAGGACGATCCCAACCCCCAGGCCAATGCCACCGGCAATCGCGCCAATCTCCAGGGTCATCCCAGTGCCCACCACCATCACTGCCAGCAGGTCGCGTCCCTGCACGTCAGTGCCAAACGGGTATTTTGCACTGGGCGGTTGGGTAGGCATTACCGACAAGGGGTAAGCATTTTTGGGGTTGATAAATAACCGTCCAACCGTGGTGAAGAGGATCAAGAAGAGCAGCATTCCAAGCCCAATCCCAAAGGCGGGGTTACGTTTAATGTAACTAAAAAAACCTCTCATCACGATTACCCTTTCTGCGCCCGGTACGAGATACGCGGATCTAATAATGGATAGATCATGTCCATGAAGAATGTAGCCAGAGCGATGCACATCACGATGATGGTACAAATTCCATAGATCATGAAGTAGTCAAAATTACTGATCGCCGCCCCCAGGCGTGCGCCCAGGCCATTGTAGTTGAAATAAGCCTCAGCTACCGCCGCACCGGTGATAATAAAACCCAGGCGGATGGCCAGGCCAGTCAAAGAGGGCAGCAGCGCATTGCGCAGCATGTATCGGAAGAAAATTCGGGAGGACTTCAGGCCCTTGGCTTCGGCGAAGACGGTGTAATCTTCACCCTCGACCGTCACCATCATCGCACGCATGCCCAGCGCCCAGCCAGAAGCCTCGACGATGACAATAGTCATGATCGGCAGAACGGCATGGTAAGCATACTCCAGCAAGAAAGCTGGATTACCCCAATCCTCCGTCATAGCCAGAGGATACGCAAAACCGAGAGGAAATAGCTTAACTTTAAACGCCAGGAAAAAGATAAGGAGCAGGGCAATCACGAATTGGGGAATGGAGGAAGCAGCCATCAAAGGGGGGATGGCAATCGCACTGATCCAGGAGGGGCTTTTGCTCCATCCCATGATTGCGCCCAGTAAAATCCCAATAAAAAATGATAATGCAATACCCACCGCCACAAAAGGCAAGGTGATCTTGCCGCGGTCGATGATTATATTCATGACCGTGCGCGGGTATTCCATCATGGAATAGCCAAAGTTCAAGCGGAAAACATTGCTGATATAGATCAGGTATTGCTGCCAAAGGGGCTTATCCAGGCCAAATAAACGGCTGTAGGATTTAGCCATAGCATCGGCATCTTTAGGCGGACGACCCTGGCTGGCGATTTGTTGCATCAGTTGCTCTCTGATCGGGTCGCGCCCGGTGAGGTGCGGCAGGATAAAATTCAGGGAAGCTGCCGTCCAGATCACCATGAACAAAAAAATTACACGCCTAATCACATAAGAAGCTCGCATATACCATCACCTCCACACCGAATATGCTACAACATCATGCTTCTTGATTTAACACAACCACTTCTTTATAAAATATTCCACCGTATCGAGATTCGAAACAGGGGGCCTTGGGGAAGGCCCCCTGTTTATATAGATTAATCTACAGCAAACAGCATCACGAGCCCTACGCGGTCGTTCAGGAGGCCTTAGCCGCTTTAAGGTTCATGATGACTTGCAAGGCAGTCAGGTGCCACGGCGCAGCGTTCATGTAGGGATTATCCGCTGAAGGCCAGTTCGTCCAATAAGTGGTATTCATTGGAATACGGTGCATCCACTGCACAAGCGGGCAGTCCGGCAGTTCATCATAGAAGATGGTCATGGCCTGGTGGAATAAATCTTTGGTGGTGGCCTCATCCGTCGGGTTGGTGTTATTCATCGTGTCGGTGATCTTCTCGAAGTTATCGTTAGACCAGCGAGAGATGTTGCCCCAACTCGGCGTGCCAAGCTTGGCAATGTTGGCTTTGCGGTACAGCATCAAGGTGTCAAAGGGGTCATAGACCGAGCCGCCATGGCCAAAGAGGCACAGAGAACCGCGGCCATCGGTAATGGCATTCCAAACATCCTGCGGTGACTTGTGCTGGCAGCTAAAACCAGCATTGGAAAGTTGTTGGGCCACGACCGGTGCCAGGTCGGCAAACAAAGGAACCGGGCCATACAGGTCGAAGTTCTCCGCTGGCTGACCGGGCTTGGCATAGAAGCCATCTTTGTTCTTGGCGTAACCAGCGTCCTTCATCAACGCATCCGCCTTATCCAGGCTAAAGTCCTGGGGATCACTGGCCTTAATGATATCGGCGATGCTGTTCAGGTAGACCTCCTGCAGGTGCTTGAACTGCGGGTAGATATAGGAGGTTGGCACACCTGCGCCAACCCAGCCGACATCCACGACCTGCTGGTGGTTGATGGCATGGGCAACGGCCCAGCGGATTTTCTTACCATTTACCGGATCATTGAAAGGCGCACGGTTGTTGGCAAAATAAACGCTGATCGGCCACCAGTCCAGGTACCCATAAGGCGGCTTGCGGCCGGTCCAGGTGGTGACGTGGTCGCATTGGGTCAGCAAGCTGGTCATAATCATGGGGCGGATATCCAGGGTGACATCCACGTCATTATTGATGATCTGCTGCACGCCCAGGGTATCGTTCTGATAAGCCGTGGTGATTACCCGCCAGACATCCGGCATAGCTTGAACCAGACCGGTGTCGACCGCCCACCAGGAGGGCCGGACATCGAATGTAACAGCCTGATCCGAGCTGGCCGACATGCCATAGGGGCTGGTGGTCACGGGCCATTGCTTGGTAACATCCCAGAAGGTAAACTTGGGCAGGTCGGCGTCCGCGACGCTACTGAAGATGTGTGCGGGCAGGATATCGGTGTCGGTGCCGTTATCGAAGCGGAAGGTCAGGTTCTTCATGAAGAAGCGATAATCCGGCTGGTTGAGCGCTATCACCAGGGTATTGTCATCTGAGGCGGTGAGGGTATCCACTTCAGCGGGATAATCGCCATACAGGCGCACACCAGCGACTTTCCTCTTCAACATGCTCATAGCCCAGAGAGGATCCTGAGTCGTGAAGGCGGTGCCGTCGCTCCATTTAATTCCCTTGCGGAAATGCAGGGTGAACTGCTTGCCATCCGGCGCCACATCGTAGCTTTCTACCAGCCACATGTACGTCTTATCGGCATGAGCCGCATAGTAAGCGCCCGGTTCATAGAGCAGGGCATAACCATCCTGGTGGTTGTAGCCCGGATTTAACGGGCTGGCAATGCCATTCACGATACCGTATGAATAAACCAGGGTGCGTTCGCGTGGAACGTTGCTGCCCAGGGGGAAGGGGCGCGGCGTCGCGGTGGGTTTGGGCGCGCTGGTCGCAGTGGGTTGAGCAGGAGCTGGGGTTGCCGTCGCCGCAGCGGGGGCCGCTGGAGCAGTGGTAGCGGTGGCTTGCGCGGGGGCCGCGGTGTTGGCAGGCGCAGCGGTGGGGGTTGCTGCTGCGCCGCAAGCGGTCAACACACCACCTGCGACCACAGCGGTCGAAACGCGCAAAAATTCCCTACGTGAGATACTGGACATATTCTTCTCCTTGTCGATATTTCTAGAGAGACGGATATAAACTTAGGTTCAAGTTGAATGTTAACTTCCCAAAGGTAACCTTTTAAGCCTTTTTGAAACCTGCCTCTGCCTCCTTTCTTTTTGAGAGCGCTTCCAGCCCGTTCGTATATTAATCCTGCTAAGCCTGCTTACCAACCTACGATGCCCCCTCTCAAAAGCTTATCAGGAGAAGCCAGAAATCTCGCCTCGGTAATGGTGTTAACGCCAATCTGATGATGAATAGTCAATTATGGGAACTACTGCTTTTCCTTTATACCACACCCATTTTGAAAAAAAATATATTATTGAGACTCATTTATGTAAATTTGTTACCTTTTGCATACGCAATGGTTATTTAGACCGTACCGCAGGATAAAATATCCCAGGCAGCCGGCTTAGTCAAAGTTCAGCCGCAACAAGGTCTCGCCGAATCCAACTTCGATTTGCCTGGCCGGTAAATCGGCCGACCCATAGGGATTCTCGATATGCTTGAAACCGGTGATCGGCTGCTCTATCCCATCCAGCATCAAGGGGCTATCCCAACCAAAATCGACCTGCTGTTGGCGCGGTGATTGGTAACTCACCCCACTCTCATGCCAGGTCAGCCGGCTTCTCAGAACCTTGAGCCTGAAGTCGCCAAAACCGCCGTCCAGCGCCCGCCTACCCATCTGGATTAACCAGGTGTTTTCCCGCCCATAAGACCTTAGCTCGCGATACCCATCCGGCCCGCGCCAGACATGCTCGATGCCACGCGCGGCGGTTATAGCGATGTAGCCATCGCCCTTGCGGGCGAACGCCCATTGGTTCTTGAATGAATACTCGTCGAACTGGTAAATGGGGAAAAATGCGTGGGTGAAACCGAGCCAATCGTCTTCAGCCAACTTGAACACCGCGACCAGGGTATCCTTCCACTGCGCTACCCTGGGCAGGCAGCCATTGCCCAGCCAGAACCCGGAAAGGCGGCCAGGTCGCTCCTTCATGCCGGTGGGATGGTTGATAAATACCACCGTTTCTGGGCCAAAGGTGGCCTGGAGAATATGCTCACCTTTCCCTTTTTGCCCCGCGTGATAGTCCTGGGCCGAGCTGAGCATGTAATCGGGCGTTTTATAGGTCACCAGGTTAACGCCATCTTCCCCAAACCTGGCATGTTCTTTACCCCAACATTCATCGGGGGCAGCGGTAGCCAGATCCGCAAAAAAGGACGGAAACTCGTAATCCGAGCAGGCCAGTCCCACCGTCCCCAGGATATGGTGGTTGTAGACTCCCAGGCCCCACAACATGCGCGTCACGCCTGAGGTCGCCTCCAGTTGGGCGCTCTTGATCATGCTGCTGCCGGTACGCCCATGCGATACGCCCATGGCACCCTTATAGGTGTTAATCGCCAGCATAAATAGCATTTTATCCAGGAGGATCGCCGCCATTTCGGCGACTTCAGTTGACTCAGCCAGGCTGGTTAACTGGGCTAATGCCAATAGGGTCACTTCATAAGCCGAATTCGAATTCCATTCCATAAAGCCATACTGGCCGCGCTGTTTTAACCATGTCGCGGCCACGGATTCACCGTGCGCTTGATGCCAGGCGCCGGCCTGTCCATCCTGGAACGGCTGTTGTGCGTTGAGCTGCCCAGCCACGATTTCACAGGCAGCCAGGAGAATCTCCTCACTTTCCGCCAGCGGACGCCAGCCGGGGCGATAATCAAAATTCAGAATACAGGCTCCTATCGCTTCTTTGAGCGCTTCAGGAAAAGTCATTCTCTGGCCATAACGGACCAGCAGGATCAATAACCCCATCAACAAATTGAGGCTGTCATTATCACCCCGCCCCACTCGGGCAATCCCATTGAGAATAAGATCCGCCTTCAATTCCTTGTCTTTGTCCAGCTCCAGCTTGGCAATTTCGCTATAAAGCTGGGTCTCATGTTTTAAGGCATCTTTCAGAGCCTCTACACGGCGCTCCCCATAACTGCTGTACGGCATATCCGAATAGGCGTTATCTAAAACGTGCAGGGGAAGGCTACGCTGGTAGCGCAGGCCTTGCTCAAAAAACTCTTTGGGCGGTGCTTTCAGCACCACCTGAAAAGGCCGCTCATACAGGCGGTACCCATGGCCAATATCTAAGGGGTTTTTATCCTCAGTATCCCAGGTCCCCTCCACATAAATACTGCCGCGCATATCTTGCACTTGATAGGCATACCGAATTTGTTCGTGCAAATCCTCTGCCCAGCGCAGGTTAAATTTTGCCCCACGGGTATTAACCACCTCCTCGAGATAGGCTTTTTCAAAAATCCGTTCGAGTTGTTGCTGGCGGGTGGGGAACCTGGCTTGGGTCGGCAGCTCGATGGTCAGCTTTTCGGCAACCTCATCCAACCGAGGGCCCGCCAGCCGTAAGGCCATGACATTGAGCGCATCCTG
Organism: Chloroflexota bacterium; assembly: GCA_021789855.1. Classification (GTDB taxonomy): domain Bacteria; phylum Chloroflexota; class Anaerolineae; order Anaerolineales; family Anaerolineaceae; genus JAJYIW01. Next base: position 13,766 of record JAJYIW010000048.1, read on the forward strand.
AGGGCTGGCCATTTCAAACCTTACCAGAAGCTCATTCTCTTCAGCCAGCTCAGTCTGGAAAGACACCGTTTCCATGTCCGGCCCGGAGCCAGCTTTTTGAAAAACCAGGTGTCCATTCAACCAGATATCCGCTGCGGCAGGAGTGGTCAGCTCAAAAGTGACCGGTAATGATCCCGGCAAGGAAGTTTTTACCTGGGCAAAAGCCCATGTTCGCAGGTAAACTGGGCCAGGGTAAGACCCAGACACGTCGACCAGGTGATCCTCGTGGCAGCGGGTATAGTTCCAGGCCAATTCCTCTTCACCAATCCGTAAACTCTCCTGGTCAACCGGTAAAGAAACCACCCGAGAATCCGTGTCATGATACCGCTCCCGAGCTTTCTGCACCACAACAGGCCATTCATCTCCCGCGCTGATCAAGCCACGAATATCCGTGGCCTGTGGTCCTGCTACCAACCAGTTCTGGATGTAACCTTGTTCAAGTTTATAAACCAGATAATTGACACTCATCAGTTAACTGTCTCCATAACGGGATAAAGTGATTTCCTCCACCGCGCCTGGCTTTTTATCCAGGCCCGTGGTAAGAAGATAGTATACCGAATTTTACCGATCTCGCAGGAGATACCCATAGGCGAGATTAAGCTACCTCATCTTCATGAGATAACGGGTCGGGCACATCTCCTGAATCGCGCGTCTGATCCGGACATTCCGCGGAATGTTTTTCAACCGCCACCTGGACGCCCGCCTCCCTGACAGCAGCGACTAACACCTCAAACGTGATAGGGGCTTCCAAAAAAGTGGCTGCATAGGGAAGGTAATCCTGGCGGTAAACCTGATTACGCCAGGAAAACACCAGCACTGGCAAGGCCTTGGAAACCGGATCTTCCCTCAAGGCGCGTAAAAGATCAAGGGTCTTAATCTTCCCGGGCAGATCTTCTTCCATCAATATGACCACCGGCGATTCTCGATGGACCACCGGCAAAACATCCTGCCCATCGTAAGCCTGTAAGACACGCAGCCCTATTTCTTCGCTATAAATACGAAGGAGCTGGATAAACCATGGATCATGAGCGACAATTAAACAGGCCTGTGACAACAATTTGCCGCCTATGCTTAAATCATAACAAAATAGAGAATGAGGAAGAACGGGGCAACCATCCCCTTCTCATTTATAACAAGAACGTGGGGATGAGTCATTTACATCTGAGACCTGTTTATGTAAATTTGTTACCTGTTCTGATCCGTAATATCCATCCGCTGATAAGCTGTAGGCGTCTTCCCCGTTTCCAATTGGAACTTACGGCTAAAATAGGACTGGCTCGATATGCCCACCTCCATGGCCACCTGGGTGATCGTCAGGTTGCCAGCATCCAGCAAACGCTTGGCCTGCTGGATACGGTACCGGTTGAGATAGGCCAGTAATCCCAGGCCAACCTCTTTTTTGAATACGCGTGAAAGGTATTGCTCGTTAAGGCTCAGGTGGCTGGCTATATCGGTGCGCGAGATCGGCTCTTTATAATGTTCGTGAATATAAGCCATAGCCTGGTAAACCTCCTGTTTAACCCCGCTGCCCAATTGTTTATTCCGCGAAAGGGCTGCCCCAACGCGTTCGAGGGTTTCCTGAGTGGTGAACACGCCCTTGCTTAACACAGCCGCCACACCCCGGTTCATCCGGCTCATCTCACGCGCGGTCAGCACCTGGCCGCTCAACACGATCACCGGAATATTGCGCAATGTCCCTTCTTCCCGCATGGCCTTGAGCACCCCAAATCCATCTAATTCAGGCATCATCAGGTCCAATAAGACCAGGTCAGGCACGTACTGACGCATCTTCGCCAGGCCTTCCCGACCATCGCGAGCGGTCAGCACCCGGCACCCTGGTAGTTCAGATTTAATCATCCGGGCATGCAAATCCAGGATTCCCGGCTCATCGTCGACAATCAGGATCGTCTGCCCCTTCGTCTCTGCGGTGGTGCGCAAGCCATGCCTCTCAAGTGCTTTGACAAGCTGGTTGGTACCGATGGGCTTGGTCAGGTATTCCATATCCAGCAGAGAGCCAGCATTCTGGTCAACCAGCAATGAATAGAACAACACCGGGATGTCCAGGGTCACCGGGTTTTCCTTCAAGATTTTCATGAGCTCCCAGCCCTGTTCGGAGCCTGGCTCAAGATCAAGCACTACGGCCCCTGGAGGAGAAGCCAGGAGAAGTTCAACGCAATCGCGAGTTTCCACCAGGGCCATCTTTTCGACTAAAAACCCCTGGTTGGTTAAGTATTGAAAAAGAACATCCGCGCTGATTGGGTTTTTGGACAGGATCATGACCACGTTGGAATGAACCTGATTCGCCTCCTCGGCTTTCAGTTCCGCGCCACGCATCGGCGGTAGCGTAAAGCTAAAGGTTGAGCCTCCCCCCTCTGACTCGCCTGAGGTGACCCAGATGGTGCCGCCGTGCATCTCCACCAGCCGGCGGGTTATGGCCAGGCCCAGGCCAATCCCCTCGTAACCGTGGGCCATCGTCCGGTCTGATTGGTAAAACTCGCCAAAAACCCGGTCCTGATCCTCTTTTGCTATTCCCAGCCCCGTATCCCGCACCATAATGACGATCTGGTCATTCTCAACCACCACTTTCAAGACAATTTCACCATGAGCAGTAAACTTAACTGCATTGCTCAACAGGTTCAACAGGATCTGGCGCAGGCGGGTCTTATCCCCCCACACCTGGGGGAGGTGCGACGGGAGATCGACCTGAAACGCCAGGTTTTTCTGTTCAGCGAGCTGGCTGCCCATCAAGGCGACATCCTGCAGGACAGGAACCAAATCGAGCGGCTGGCAGATTAAATTCATCTGTCCCACCTGGCTGCTGGTCAGGTCAAGCACATCCCTGATCAAACGATCCAGGTGCTGTCCATTGATATTGATTTGCTCAAGGAATTTTTGCAGCACTTCGGCGGAGGCTTTATTGCCCCGCTGCTGCTGGCGTAAAGCCATCTCGCTCAGGCCGACAATTAAATTTAGTGGCGTGCGCAGCTCGTGGCTGACCATGGATAAAAACCGGCTTTTCAAGCGATTGGCTTCTTCCGCCTGCCGGAGAGCGTCCTGCAAGTTCTGCCGTAACCTCACTCCTGTAAGCGCACTGCTGAGCTGGATGCGGAGCGCCTGAAAAATTTCACACGCTGACGCATCCGCCGGCGGGTCGGTCACGAAGACCAGGTACCCCATCGGTTCATCCCGCATGGTGAGCGCCTCGACGACAAGGTTATAGGCCTGGTTCGAGGGCAACCAGGATTCGGGAAGGAGATGAGTTGTCTCAAATATTTCACCGTTATCGGGCAAATTGACCCGGACGCCATCCCGGAGCGCCAGGGCCAGCCTGGCCCGGCGAACTGGCTTGAGCGGGTCATCGGTTAAAACCAGGTAAAAAGTGGAAACATTCAACCGTTGTAATCCCCGGATGAGGATTTCATACAGCTCGTTGAGATCAAACGTAACCACCAACCCGGCTTCAATTTCTCGCAGAACTTCGCTGCGCTGGGCCACCAGCCAGCTCCGGTGGACTTCGGCGCGTGCGGCTGTTTGGGAGACCAGGACTCTGGCCTGTTGCCAGAGATCTTCGGCGTAAGAAAGGACAACGCCATCTAAATAAGGAAGCAGGTAGCGCCGTAACGTAGATAAAGCCCCATGCCAGCGATTAATATTAATACCTTCCGATTCCGCCAGGCTTAACAGCTCACTCAACTGGCGCAAAAATTGATCCGATGGATTAACCGGCGCCTTGACCAGGGCCTGGCGCTTCAGCTCCGTGCTAAAAAGGTCCCATAGCGCCTCAGACCAGCGATAGGCCTGCTCATCGAACGTGATTCCCAGGCTATCCTGCATTTCCACCAGAACGATGTGATGCAACTGGTCCAACACTTCCGGTAATGGAGCGACCACATGGGCCAGCGGCCCAACCGCAGCCTGTTCCGAGAGCGCATCCAGGCAGCCACACGATCGCCTCACAATCAATTGCAAGGGCAGCAAAGTCACTTCCGAAGCTACTTCTCCTTCGACCCGGTTGAGCAACATCTCAACGGCTCGTTTACCCAGTTTCCGGAACGGCAGCCGAACAGTGGTCAGCGGCGGCAAGGAGCCCCTGGCCTCCCGGCCATCATTGAAACCCGTCACTGCCACTTCTTCAGGCACATGCACCCCTCGCAAGCGCATCTGTTCGATGATGGCCACGGCCTGGGAGTCGTCCGGTGCGACGATGGCCTGGTAATCCTTCCCCGGCGCCAGGCCAAGCCTGTCCAGCTCAGCCAGCTCCCCAACCAGCCGGGGATCGTAAAGGCTATAGCTCATCATGATCTTTTCATAAGCTTCCTGGCGCACCCGGCTGCCAGCAGAATGATCCTGCTTAATAAAGGCCACCTGTGTGTAACCGTGGTGTTCGATCAGGTGCGCCAGCACATCCTGAGTGCCCTGCAGGTTATCCACCAACAGGTTGGAACACCCCTCCAGGCTTAATTCAATACTAACCACCGGCAAAGGGCGG
>JAJYIW010000287.1 GCA_021789855.1 Chloroflexota bacterium
CGATGGGCATCATCCCGGCCGATCAAAGCCTGGCTAAAATGATTGATCATACCTTGTTGAAGCCTGACGCCACCCCCGATCAGATTGCTCAACTCTGCTTTGAAGCCCGAAAGTATAGCTTTGCCTCCGTATGTATCAATCCGGCCTGGGTCCCCTTGTGCGCTCAATTGCTGCAGGGCTCACCCGTAAAAGTCTGTACCGTCATCGGTTTTCCTTTAGGCGCCACGGCGTCTGAAGTGAAAGCGTTTGAAACGCAGAAAGCAATCGACCAGGGCGCCACCGAGATCGACATGGTGATAAACATTGGCGCATTAAAGGCGCGCGATCTGGAGCTGGTAGCGAAAGACATCCGTGGGGTGGTCCAGGTCGCCCACGCCCGCGGCGCCATCGTCAAGGTGATCATTGAAGCCGTCCTGTTAACCGATGAAGAAAAAACGATTGCCTGCCTGGTATCGAAAGAGGCCAGCGCAGATTTTGTCAAAACCTCCACCGGATTTGCCAGCGGGGGCGCCACCGTCCATGATGTAGCCCTGATGCGGCGGGTGGTGGGCCCCGATATGGGGGTCAAAGCCGCCGGCGGCGTTCGCACGTATGAAGATGCAGAGAATATGATCAAAGCCGGCGCCACGCGCATCGGCGCCAGCGCTGGAGTCAAAATAATAGCCGGCCCCGGCCCCGAAAAAGCCGCGCCGCCAGCGCCAGCCAGCAAGTCTCATTAATTGGGAGAGCCACCATGCTGATTGCCAGGGTAATTGGGACGACAGTCTCAACCATCAAAGATGAAAAATTGACCGGGAAGAAACTGCTTATCGTCCGGCAGACAGATGAGCGCGGCAACCCAACCGGCAAGCCTTATGTCGCAGTGGACACGGTGGACGCGGGGATTGGCGACCTGGTGTTAACCTGCGCGGGTTCATCGGCGCGCCAGACAGCGATGACCAAAGATACCCCGGTCGATGCGGTGATCATGTCCGTGATTGATTCGCTGGAAGTAGACGGAGAGATCGTCTTCAGGAAAGCGCCCTAACCTGCGGATGAAACGCCCGGCACAGGAGCACCCATTTGGATAAAGACCTTTCTTCCATTCAAGAAGCACGCGACATGGTAGCCAGGGCTTATGACGCCTGGAAAATCTGGAGCCACGCCAGCCAGGCGGAGGTCGATCGGGTTTGCGCCGCGATGGCAGAAGCCGGCTTCCAGGCCTCTGAGCGCCTGGGCCGCCTGGCGCAGGAAGAAACCGGGTTTGGTATTGCGGCGCATAAAAAGCTGAAAAACGAATTCGCCTCAAGGGCCGTCTGGGCCAGCATCCAGGATCTGAAGACGGTGGGGGTCATCCGCCATGATCCTGCCCATCGATTATATGAAATTGCCTGGCCGATGGGCGTGATCGCTGCCCTGGTGCCCTCCACCAACCCCACCTCGACCGCCTTCTTTAAGGCTCTGATCGCGGTCAAAGCGCGGAATGCGATCGTCTTCTCCCCTCACCCTTCGGCAGTGCACTGTATTGCCGATGCAGCCCAAACTATGGCGCTGGCCGCTGAAAATGCCGGGGCGCCCAAGGGATTGATCGGCTGTTTACAACAAATCTCCCTGCAGGGTACTCAGGAGTTAATGTCCCACAGGCATACCGCATTGATCCTGGCAACGGGCGGATCCGCCATGGTACGCGCCGCCCATTCTACCGGAAAGCCAGCCTACGGGGTAGGGCCAGGCAACGTGCCGGTCTATGTCGATCGAAGTGCGGACATTGAAAAAGCCGCGCGCTATATCGTCGCGTCCAAGGCGTTCGATTGCTCCACCATTTGCGCCACCGAACAGTCGGTGATCGCTGACCGGCCCATCGCCCAGTCCCTGGCTGAGCGCATGCGCGCCGAGGGCGCCTACTTCACTTCCCCCAGGGAAACGGATGCCCTCCGCCAGGCGCTCTTCCATCCAGATGGCAGCCTTAACACGGATGTCGTGGGAAAGCCCGCCGCTTATGTCGCCAGCTATGCCGGTTTTGCCATCCCGGAAAATACCCGAATTCTGGTCACTCCCCTGCTCAAGGTGGGACGGCAGGAGCTCCTGTCGCATGAAAAATTGACCACCGTCCTGGGCTGGTATGAAGCGGACGGCTGGGAGCAAGGCTGCGAGCTATCCATCGCTCTGATCGAGACGGGCGGTCGAGGTCACACGCAAATCATTTATGCCACTGACGAGCGGGTGATTATGGCTTTTGGGCTGGAAAAGCCCGTTTTCCGCATCCTGGTCAACACCATGGGCACGCTGGGCGCCATTGGCCTGACGACGGGCCTGATGCCCTCCATGACGCTGGGGTCTGGAGGGGTGGGCGGCTCAATCACCGGCGATAACGTCACCGCCTATCACCTGATCAATATCAAGCGCCTGGCGTATGAAATGATTCCCCCGCCTCTCGGCGCGTTTCTGCCTGGTGACCCGCCGGTTGGCCCAACCCCCCAGGAAATTGAACGGGTTGTCCAGCAAGTTATCCACGAAATTTTGGGAACATCTATATCGCATTCGTTTTAATCCACAGAAAGGAATAGCATGGCTCTAGATACATCTCTCATTGCTCTGGGTATGGTTGAAACACATGGTTTGGTGGCCGCGATCGAAGCCGCGGATGCCATGGTCAAGGCAGCCAACGTCGTCCTGATTGGCTCTGAATACGTGGGCGGGGGCTACGTGACCGTGATGGTGCGCGGTGATGTTGGCGCGGTCAAAGCGGCGACGGACGCTGGCGCGGCTGCCGCCAAACGGGTTGGCGAAGTGGTCTCGGTCCACGTCATCCCACGGCCCCATACGGACGTCGAAATGATCCTGCCCAAAAGCACCAAAGGCAGCATCGGCGGGAAAAGCGTATAGGATTCCGGGGCAACCTGGGCCCTGGCCGGTGCAGGTGGCCATGGGAAAAGGTGGGCGACGGCTTACCTGGCTGGCTGCACCGCTAAGCCAGCCCTGGCTCGCGTTCCGCTGCCGGCATCACTGGCAGAACGTGACCAGGGAAATGCCTGGCAGCTACAGGTTGCTATTGGATATCTCGCCACGCCATCCATTGAAGACGAAATGGCCTGCCTTACACCAGGCCTGGTCAGGATTGAGGAACGACGATGAGTGAAACGTTTTCGTTACGTTGCTATTGCTACCTGGATCGCATGCAACCCCAATATGCCGCCTTTGTCGGCACCATCACCCAGGGCGATTTGCCCACGGAGGGCATGGCCGCCCTTTACGTGGAGATGGCTCCAGGCAATGAGGTTTTCCGGGTGGTGGATATCGCCGTCAAAGCGACAGAAGCCCGGCCGGGCGCGCAGATTGTCGAGCGCGAATTCGGCATGTTTGAGGTGCACTCACCCAACCAGGCGGCCGTCATTGAAGCGGGCAACGTGGTACTGGCCCGCCTGGGCATGCAGATTGAAGATCGCATCCGCCCCCAGGTGGTCTCCACCCAGGTCATCACCCGGGTCGATCCGTACCAGGCCCAGCTGCTCAATCGTTTTCGCCGGGGAAGCATGCTGGTGCCGGGGGAAACCATGCTGGTGCTGGAATGCGCCCCGGCGGCCTACATCAACTATGCTTGCAACGAAGCTGAAAAGAAGGCCAGCATCAAATTAATCCATGTTTCTTCTGTCGGACGATTTGGACGCATGTGGCTGTCAGGAAC
>JAJYIW010000288.1 GCA_021789855.1 Chloroflexota bacterium
AGTTCTGTTGGCATCAGTATCATTTATGTCTGCCTGCTGGGGGTGGGGATTATTTATGCCGTGCTGATCCTGGTTGGCAGCGGGTTACATGGCATCCATATCCCTGGCCTGCACGTCCCCGGTCTTGACCTGCACGTGGACGGGCATACCATCGACCTTGGGCACAGCGCCAGCGCCGCCCCGCCTGATTTAGGCGCAAGCATTGACCACCCCTCGGTCAAGGTGCCTTCGCTTTCGCCGGTGACCGTGGCCAGTTTCATCACCGCGTTTGGCGCCTTCGGCCTGATCGGGCTGGGCCTGTTCGATGCCAGCCCGCGCAGCAGCCTGGTGTGGGCGGCTGTCGGAGGATTTATCATCGCCGTGATTGCGCACTTCGCCTTTGGCTACTTCCTGATTGCTCCCCAGGGTTCCTCCGAAGTCCGCCTGAGCGACATCCTCGGCAGCCAGGCCGAAGTGGTGACCCCCATCCCGGCGGATAGCGTGGGCGAGATTGCCTTCGTCGCCCAGGGCGGCCGGCTCACTTATACGGCGAAATCGGCGACCGACACGCCAATCCCCCGCGGCTCTATCGTCGTGATCGAAAAAGTGATCGGCGGCATAGCGATCGTACGCGTTCAAGAAGATAAGCCTGCTTAATCTAAAGGCAGAAGAAAGGACCTTATGAACAGCCTGGAATTAGCCGTATTTGCTATCTTTGCCCTCTTCTTTGTCCTCCTCGTGCTGGCGTTTACCTACTCCAGCCGCTACAAGAAGGTTGGGCCCAACGAAGTGTTGATTATCTCAGGCCGCGGCGTCAGCATGCGCGACCCGACCACGGGCAAAATGGTGCGGCGCACCTTCCGCGTCGTGCGCGGCGGCGGCACGTTTATCTGGCCGGTGCTGGAGCGCACCGATTTCCTCTCCCTCGAGCTGATGACCATCGAGATACAAACCCCCAACGTCTACACCCTGCAGGGTGTGCCGGTCACGGTGGATGGGGTGGCCCAGGTGAAAATCGGCTCAGATGATGTGTCGATCGTTACCGCGGCTGAGCAGTTCCTGTCTAAGAAAGTCGACGAGATTCAGAACGTGGCTCTGCAGACGCTGGAAGGCCACCTGCGCGCCATCGTGGGAACGATGACAGTGGAAGAGATTTACAAAGACCGGGATAAATTTGCCCAGCGGGTGCAGGAAGTCTCCGCGCTGGACATGAAGAACATGGGATTATCGATTGTCTCCTTCACCATCAAGAACATCCACGATACCCAGGGATACCTGGATGCGCTGGGCCAGGCGCGCATTGCCGAGGTTAAACGGGATGCCACCATCGGGCAGGCCAATGCGCAGCGCGACGCCACCATCCAGTCGGCCCAGGCGCGCCAGGAAGGCGAAACGGCCAAGTTTATCGCGGAAACCAAGATCGCCGAAGCCAACCGAAACTTTTCAGTGCAGAAGGCCGCTTACGATGCCGATGTGAACCAGAAAAAAGCCGAAGCCGAGCTGGCTTATACGTTGCAGCAAAACATCACCAACCAGAAGGTCAAGGCGGAAGAGATTGAGGTCGAGGTGGTGACCAAGCACAAGCAGATCGAGGTGCAGGAACAGGAAGTGCTGCGCCGCGAGCGGGAATTGGAAGCCACAGTGCGCAAGCCAGCCGAAGCCGAACAGTTCCGCATTCGCACCCTGGCCGAAGCCACCAAATACCAGCTTGAAGTTGAAGCTGAGGGGAAGGCGGCCGCATCACGCAACCTGGGTTCCGGCGAGGCGGATGCCAATAAGGCGCGCGGCCTGGCCCAGGCGGACGTCATCCAGGCGCAAGGCCTGGCTGAAGCCCTGGCCAACGCCAAAAAAGCGGAAGCCTGGCAGCAGTACACCCAGGCGGCCATCCTCCAGCTCATGTTGGATAAACTGCCCCAACTGGCCAATGCCGTGGCCCAGCCACTGGCCAAGACCGAAAAAATCGTTATCATCAGCTCAGGCGGGGATAACAACAGCGGCGCCGGCGCATCGCGGGTGACTAAAGACGTGGCCGACACGATGGCCCAGTTGCCAGCGGTGATCGAGGCCTTGACCGGCATCCGCTTAATGGATCTGCTGAACAACCTGCCGGTGGTCAAGACCGCCATTGATAGCGTTAAAATTGATAGCGTTGAAAATGGGGACAGCGCCTCCGAGGAAACACAGGGCTCATGAGCCTAGCAAGAGCCAGGCCAGCTCGCTGGCCTGGCTGAAATCGGCTACCAACAGGTCAGCGCCGGCGGACGTCAGCCGATCCACTTTCCGCCTGTTCCAACCGCAACGGTTTACTTCATCGGAGGCCACCCCTAACGCAATGGCCTGGCGCGCGGTGGCCTCCCGTATCTCGACTGGCCCATCGCCCACGACCAGCAACTGGTTGCCATTCAGGTGGTGGCCCTCCAGGATTCCCTGGATGACTTTTTCCTTAGCATTCGATTCATCCTCATCCAGCGCGCCGTAAATGCCGCCGTTAAAAAAGGGGGCCAGGCCCAGGACGGCCGCTTCACGGGCGACATCGGCATGGTCGGAACCGCTGGCCAGGTAGAGGATTGCTCCCCGCCCGGCCAGGGCGCGCACAAAATCCAGGGCGCCCACCAGCATGTGGCTCTCCGCTGTTTCCCTGCCATCCGCTACCGCCTGGCGCCGGTGCATAATCCGCTGCTCAAGGCGGGCCAGGTACTGCTTTTTATACGCCGCGGCGGTGCCCACGCTTCCCGTGGTATGGTGCCGGCGTACCGCCTCAACCAGCCATTCCATCTGGCGGATAGTCAGGATGCCGGTCGAGCGGTCCACGTAATCGCGCACTTCGGCCTCGAGCTCCGGCTCGGGAGCCTGCTCCCCGCAAATAGCTTCGACCATCATGGGGATCATCACCTCTTCCCAACCCTGGCGCAGCAAGGACAGCGTCCCATCGAAATCAAACAGCGCGTGCCGTACCTGTCCCAGGCGGCTCGAAATCCCTGGCGTGAGACAACGCAACCAGCCGGCCTGGCCGCATATCGCGGTAGGAGCTGCCATCAGCCGCCCACCCATTCCACCCGATCAGCCAGGGCGAGGATCTCAGCCGGCGTGGCGGTCCCCGTCACACCGATCTTGCGGATGGTGACGTTGGTGGCCAGGTTGGCCAGCAGGCCGGCCTCCCAGGGAGCCGCCCCGGCTGCCAGGCCACAGGACACGGCTGCCAGGAAGGTATCCCCAGCACCCACCGTGTCGATGGGGGGTGGAACGACTACCGCCGGCAGCCGGCGCGCCTGGCCTGCAGCAATAGCCAGGCAGCCCTTATCGCCCAGGGTGATAAATAAAGGTTGCGATCCGGCTGATTGGCGATTGATCCCGGCCTGTTCCAGCTCGGCCGGCGTCACCATCTCCGGGCGGCGCGTGGGAAAGAACCAGCGGCTGGCCTCAACATCGTTGGGTTTCATCACCATCCCCTCAAACCGGTCGATCTGGTCACGCGAATCCACCACGAAAGGTATCCCTGGATGGCTGCGCGCCAGGCGGTTCAACACAGCGATCACCCCCGATGTGGCCATGCCCATGGCCTGGTAATCCGCGATCACCAGCGCATCCAGCGCCGGCAGGCAGGCCTCCAAATTGTCAAGCAGCGCTGCTTCTGCCCCCGCCGGCAACGGATGCGTATTGATAAAGTCCAGGCG
>JAJYIW010000049.1 GCA_021789855.1 Chloroflexota bacterium
TCTTAAAATTAGATTAATTGCGAGGCGAAGGCTTGCGGTTAATAGCGATTCGGTTTATCATGGGGGTGTTTCAGCTACCCGTTTGACCCAATTTCTATCTGAAGGAGAACCAACCATGAAGAGAGTTTCTGTCCCATATATCGTGTTGCTAGGACTGCTGGTCGCGTCGATCGTATTAGCTGCCTGCGGTACTGCCACACCAGCCGCAACGCCGACTACGGCTGCTGCCGCCGGTCCCACCGCTACCACGGTGCCGACCCTGGCAGCGACCGATACGGCTGCGCCAGCCGCTGTTGTGCCAACGGCTACCTCTGCACCTGCCGCCACCGCTACCGCGGCTCCCAAGCCCACAACTCCCCCGGCGGTGTGCAATAAGCTATCGGATGCCCCGACTGTGGCCGCCGGTGCGCTCGGTTCGACTGACAATCCCATCAACATGGTCTTTGTCCCATCCGGCGAATCGGGCCTGATTGCCCAGGCCAGCAGCGCCATCGCCGACTGCTTGAACAAGATGACCGGGTTGAGCTTCACCATCCAAACCGGCACCAGCTATGCTGCCGCCATTGAAGCCATGGGCGCGAATAAGGCCCAGGTTGGCTTCCTCAACACCTTCTCGATCCTCGCAGCCCAGGCCAAATATGGCATTATCCCGGCGCTGATCAACGAGCGCAAGTACTCCACCAATGACCTCGATCCCGATAAAGCCCTGGGCGGCCAGTTGGAACCCTTCTACCGCGGCCAGTTTATCGCCAACGTAGCCTCCGGCATCAAGACCTTTGCCGATCTCAAGGGTAAGACTTTCTGCTTTGTCGAGCCGCTCTCGACCTCTGGCTACATCGTTCCCCGCATTATCCTCAAGGCCAATGGGATTGATCCCGACAAGGATTTCAAAGCCACCCAGAACGCCGGCTCTCACCCCAACGTGGCCATTGCGGTCTATAAGGGCGACTGTGACGCTGGCGTTACCTATATCAACGTCATTACGGACCCGACCAGTAACCTGACCAAGACCTACCCGGATATTACCGATAAGGTGAAAGTTTTTGCTGATACGGATCGCATCCCCAATGATGGCGTCCAATATATCAAGACCCTCGATCCCAAGCTGCAGGCTGTCATCACCGAAGCTCTGTTGGCTATGACCCAGGATCCGGGCGCCCGGGCCTTCCTGACCAAGCTGTATGCCATCAATGCCTTCATGAAGATCGACTCGTCATTCACCATGTACTCTGACTTCGCGGCTGTCTTGAAGAAAGCCGGCGTTGATCCTGCCTCCTTAATTCAATAATTTGTAGTTGAACAGACACCTCCTGCATCTGAATTCAGGAGGTGTCTACTTTTTTTTTAATCCTTTCTCTACTCAATTTCCCATGCTAAAAGTTGAAAACCTTACCAAAGTTTACCCCAACGGAACGCGGGCGTTAAAAAACGTCAGCTTTGAAGTCAAGGACGGGGAATTCCTTGCGGTGATTGGCCTGAGCGGGTCGGGAAAGTCTACCCTGTTGCGCTGCATCAACCGGCTGATCGAGCCGACCTCCGGAAAAATCCATTGGGATGGGGAGGACATCACCGCCGCCAAAGGCGCTGAAATCCGGAAGATTCGCCGCCAGATCGGCATGGTATTCCAGCAGTTCAACCTGGTCAAACGCTCATCAGTGATCACCAATGTGCTGACCGGGCGGTTGGGCTATGTGAATACCTGGCCTAGCCTGTTATACCTCTTCTCTTCTAAGGATCGCGCCATGGCCATGGCCAACCTGGAGCAGGTGGGGCTGGTTGAAAAAGCTCACGTGCGGGCCGATTCACTCTCGGGTGGGCAACAGCAGCGTGTGGGGATTGCCAGGGCGTTGATGCAGGAACCCAGGCTGATCCTGGCGGATGAGCCGGTGGCTTCGCTTGACCCCGTCCTGGCGCATTCGATTTTAAAATACCTCGAACAGCTTAATAAGGAGCGGGGAATCACGGTGTTGTGTAGCCTGCACTTTTTGGACCTGGTGCACCGTTACGCCTCGCGTGCGATTGCTTTGAAGGATGGCGAGCTGGTCTTTGAAGGTCTGCCGGAGCAGATCGACGACGCCCAGTTCAAAGCCATTTATGGGCAAGAAGCCGAACGAGTCTCAATTGTCTAAGCGCGCCATGGCTGTGATCGCCACGATTGGCTCGCTGCTGATCCCAGGCGCCGGGCAGTTTTATTTCAACCGGCGCTGGCGCAGCCTGCTTATTTTTATCTTTACGCTCCTGTTGGGTGGCCTCACCCTGTGGACCCAGTCGGAAATAGGTTACGGGCTGGTTACCGTGGGCGGAATCAAGGCCACCTGGCTGTGGCTGCCCTTTGGTCTTTTCTGGGCCTGGAATGCTTGGGATGCTTATCACCTTTCGATCGGGCGGCCGGTGAGCAGCCTGCCCTTGATTGGCCTGGCGGCGATCATGATTTACCTGGTGGCCTGGAACGTGACCGACGTGAGATTAAATCGCCTGGTGTCTCGATTTGGAGATGCCCAGGCGGTCATGGCTGATCTGATCAACCCGGATATGGTTACGATTAATATTAAAGGCGACGATCAGGTATGCGCATGGGGTTGCATGGCCGAGTACCTTCATGACCGGTTCAATGGCCAGCCTGTCCAGGGCCCGATCCGCGTTAGCGACAACCTGGCCGCTATTCTCGGCTCGATTGGCCCGGTCGTCCCGCCCAAATGGCTGGTTCAGTTAGGCCTGATAGGCGCCCAGGCCACCGGCTTCAATGCCGGCACGATGATTGTGACCATTGCTATGGGCCTGATGGCCACTCTTTTCTCAACCATCCTGGCGGTGCCGGTCAGCTTTTTTGCGGCGCACAACATTATGTCACGTGTCCCGGGCGGGTCGGTCATTTATTATATAGCCCGCACCATTTTGAACGTGGTACGCGCGGTGGATACGGTGGTGTGGGGATTAATTGTGATTATTTGGGTTGGCCTGGGCTCGTTTGCCGGGGTCATCGCCTTGACCATTCATTCCGTGGCGGCCCTGGGAAAACTGTTATCCGAGGAAATCGAGCATATCGACCCCGGGCCGGTGGAAGCGCTGACGGCCACGGGCGCCAACCTGTTCCAGGTAATCCGCTATGGCGTCATCCCCCAGATCATCCCGCCTTTCCTCGCCTACACCCTGTTGCGCTGGGATATCAACATGCGCGCGGCGACGACGGTGGGTTTTGTGGCCGGCGGCGGCATCGGCTTCTTTGTCATCGAGACCATCCGCATGAACGCCTTTCAGCAATATGCCGCGGCCTTATGGGCGGTGGCGATCGTGATCATCCTGGTGGACCTGATCAGTGCTAAATGGCGCGAGGCGATCCTGAAAGATCAGCCGGCAAAAACCCAGAGTCGATCACGGTCAACTTCCTTCCGGTGGGCGATTTATGGGATCCTTGGCCTGGCCGCCCTTGTCTATTGTTGGAATCTGTCGGAGATCAATCTGGGTAACCTGTTCAACCCTGGGCAAAATTTCTCAAGCGTGTTGAGGGATTTTATCACGGTTGACCTGAGCCCAGATGTGTTGTCTGTGGTGGTAAAACAGATCTTAATCACGATCTTCCAGGCTTTGCTGGCAACGACCTTTGGCGCTATCCTGGCTATCCCCTTCAGCTTCCTGGCGGCGCGCAACCTGACCGGTCGAAGCCGGCTCTTGCGATGGCTGTATTACCTGACCCGCAGCCTGTTCAACATCCTGCGCTCGATCGAAGCCTTGCTTTATGCCGCGATCTTCGTCGCCTGGGTCGGAATTGGCCCCTTTGCCGGCACCATGGCGTTAGCTATCACCACGTTTGCCTTGATCGGCAAGCTGTTTTCTGAGGCCATCGAAAATATTGAGCCAGGGCCGATCGAGGCGGTCACGGCTACCGGCGCCAACCCCTTGCAGGTGATTAATTATGCCGTCCTGCCACAGATCATCCCTCCCTTTGTGTCCTACCTGATTTACCAATGGGACATTAACATCCGTATGGCCACCATCATTGGGTTTGCTGGCGGCGGCGGGATCGGTTTGACCCTTTCAACATTTTTTGGTATGCTTCAATACCATAAGGCCGGGACCGTGGTGCTGTTCATCGTGGTCGTGGTAGCTATCATGGACCTGACCAGCGCCAAATTGCGCGAACAATTAGTATAGCCTTGTGCAAGGAGGAATTATGATTATTACTGACCTGGGACACCTGCCCCACCAGGTTAAGCTATCTGCCTCGATCCAAAAAGCCATTGAATTTTTGCAGGACGCTCATTCTGCGGAGCTCCAGCCAGGCCGGGTAGCGATCGATGGCGAAACCGTCTATGCCGTGATCCAGGCTTACGAGACCCAGCCGGCCGGTCGTGAAGTGAAATTTGAGGCTCACCGCAAGTACGTGGATATCCAGTACGTGGCCGCTGGGGAAGAGGTGATGGGCTGGATAGCGCTGGAAGACTTGCCCGGGTCGACTTCCTATGACGCCGAAAAAGATGTCGTGTTTGGACTGCTTCCCGCCAGCCAGGTTATCCCGGTGCGAGTCCATGCCGGCCAGGCAGCCATCTTCTTTCCTGAAGATGCCCATGCTCCCAAGCTGGCCGTCTACACATCCATTCCGGTGAAGAAAATTGTGATTAAAGTTGCGGTTGAGGCCATGCAGGGACTGGCGTGAGCCAGTCGGGCGATAATAAAACCTCCAAGGGACCAATCGTCCGTTCGATGATCGCGGTCATCCTGGGCAGCCTGATTCTGCGCGCTGCAGCCGGGGCTATGGGACAGAACATCCAGTTTTATTTCAACGCGATCCACGAGGCGGCGCTCAACCCCAACCTCCCTCTGCGCGCTATCGTTGGCGCAGGCAATGTTTACCAGATCTCGTATACGCTGGGGGGGATTATTATCGGCTCGTTCTTTGCAGCCGAACTGATCGGTTCGCTTGTGTTCGGCGCCTGGAGCGACCGCTATGGGCGAAAGCTCTTTATCATCTTTGGCCCGTTGTTTGGCGCGATCGCTGTCATGGTGACCTCGATCACCACCTGGGTATGGTTACTCATCTTTACCCGCCTGTTGGAGGGGTTATCCACGGCCAGCAATGCCCCGGCGACCTTAGGTTACATAGCGGAAGAAACTTCTAGCTCCCCTAAGATGCGCACCCGCATTGTGGGCTTTTTTGAGGTGGCCACGGTGGGCGGCATGGCGTTGGGCTTTTCCCTGGGGGGATGGTTGTGGCGCACCTTTGGCACGTCGGCCATCGTCCTGGGGATTCCAATGACCAGCCCGGCCTTTGCCGTCAATGCGTTGATCTACCTCGCCAGCCTGGTGATCCTCTGGCTGGGTATCCACGAAGTGCGGGAACTGAGGCAGACTAAGGCGCAGGTGCCCAAACCCCTGGAAACCTTAAAGCATTATTGGGCCATTGCCAGCAGCCCGCGCGTGGCAAATTTTGCTCCTGCCTGGATTGCGATCAATGCCGTCCTGGGAATATGGATCAACCTGACCGCCCGTATCTTGACGGATAAGACCAGCTTTCCTGGCCAGCTCCTGGTCGGACGGTTCGATAGCCTGCAGGCTGGCAATGTCATCGCCGGGTATGCGATCTGTTTCGTCTTCGGCATTATTATCTGGAGCGTTTTTTTTACCCATGTAAAAAAGATAACAGCCATGCTGATCGGTGTGGGCGGTTTGTTTGGCTCGTGCGCGGCGATTTTTGCTTTGAATCACCAGGCTTCGATGAGCTCGCCCCTGATAATGCCGTTATCCGCCCTGCTCATCTTAGCGATGATGATCATGAGCGGTTTTACCCCTTCCGCCCTGGCTCACCTGGCCGATATCACGGAAGCGCACGCGGAGGACCGCGGCGCCATTATGGGCCTGTACTCCGTGTTTTTAGGCCTGGGCCAGTTCATTGGATCCAGCCTGGGCGGGCCGTTTGTGGATTGGTTGGGGGCCGATGGAATGGTCCTGGTGACTGCTATCATGGGCCTGGTTGCGGGGTTCTTGCTGTTGCGCCTGCCGCAGATCGAGGCCCATGCGTTGAGCGAGCTTAAGCCAGATTAGCCCACTTGAATCACGGTATCCGCCTCTTCCAGGCCATCTGCCTGGATACGCAGGTGGATCTCCCCGGTTTTTCCATTAGACGCCACGACGATCAGCGCCCGGCCGCGGAAAGCCGTACGGACATTGCCACGATAGGCTTCCGTGCTGGTCGGGTTGCCACTTCCAATCGCCGCGATTCGCCCCGGGCCGGTGATCGTGCAATACACCGGGCGATCCGCAGCCGGGTGCAGCCGGCCAGTTTCATCTTGAATTTCGACGGTGACGAAGCTCAGATCGCCGGGCCCGGCCTGGATGGCGGCCCGGTCAGGCGACAGAAGGAGGCGAGTCGGCTCACCAGCGGTATGCAGCTCAACGGTATCCGCCACCTGGTCGCCCTGGTAGCCTATGGCGGTTAGTACGCCTGGCGTGTAAGGCACTTCAAAGGCTGCAATCATTTTTTCTTCTTTCCCGGTGGGCTTGATTCCAAGAGACCGGTTGTTCAGCCGGAGCTCGACCCTGTCCCAGGCGGAATAAACATCCACCTTGAGAAGCTGTCCTTCGTGCCCGGGGAAGGTCCAGGTTGGGCCGACATCCGGCCAGCCCCACAGGGTAACCGTTTCAGTTTTTCCTTCTGGAATGGGGTAGTGCACGGAGATGGATAATTTGGTTTTGCCTCCCCACACGATCTCGCGATAATAGGATTGGGGACGCCTGAATCCGCACAGGTCCAGGTCGCCGCAGTAAGCCTGGTGCCAGGGGTAGGCCCCCAGGAACCCTTCTTTCCCACCCCCCAGGTGAGAACGGCCAATGCCCGATTCGCCCAGATAATCCAGGGATGTCCACACAAAATCGCCAATGACATAGCTGGAGCCTAGAACACTCATCCAATTTTCAAAGGCCTCCAGGGGAAAAGACTCGGTGCCCATCATGACTCGCTCTGGCTGGCGTGCGTGATCGCTGGCGTACTCTTTCCACAGGTAATTGTATCCACCCACGTCCAGGGCTGAAAAGATATCGTCTGTGTCGTTCCAGGCCCAGTTGCCATTCCAAACGCCGCAAATGGCGGCGGTGATAGGGCGGGTCGGATCGAGGCTGCGCACGTGGGTCGCCAGCCTCCTGGCGATCTCGGCCCCCTCTGGCCGGCCGCGCTCGACTAGCTCGTTGCCTATGCTCCAAAAGACAATGCTGGGGTGATTACGGTCGCGGCGTACCATGCTCTCAATATCGCGTTGCCACCAATCGTCAAAGGCTACATGGTAGTCGTAAGGGTTCTTCCCTTCGCGCCAGCAGTCAAAGGCTTCGTCGATCACCAGCATGCCCAGCCGGTCACACGCATCCAGGAAAGCCGGGGCTGGCGGGTTGTGCGCGCAGCGGATTGCGTTGAACCCGCTGGCTTTGAGCAGCTCTACCTTGCGTTCTTCGGAGCGGTCATACGAGGCAGCTCCCATGACGCCATTGTCGTGGTGCACACAGCCTCCCTTGAGCTTGAGCGGTTGGCCGTTGATGAGAAAACCATGCTGCGCATCGACGGACAGGCGGCGGATGCCGAAGGGCGAGGCAGCCTGGTCGATGGTGCGCCCGTTGCTGATTAACTCGGCGTCGAGGTGGTAAAGCGACGGTGACTCCGGAGACCAAAGGCAGGGGCTGGGCACCTCGATGTCCTGGATCACCAGGCAGTGGTCGTTGGATGGAGCGGTCACCTTAACCTCAGCCGAGCCGGCCGGCAGCCCATCCGGGCCGGTTAAGGTCAATTGCACCATCCCTGTCCAGGTCTCAGCGGTGGTGTTGATCAGCGTGGTCACGGCCTGGACGGTAGCAGCGCTGGCGGAAACTACCGGCGTGGTGATGTAAAGGCCCCATTCATCGATGTGCACAGGCTCAGCCACCATGAGCCATACGTGCCGGTAGATCCCCGAGCCTGAATACCAGCGGCTGTTCAACTGGCTGGCGTTATCGACCAGTACCGCCAACTCGTTGGGTTGGCCGAAGGCCAGGTAAGGTGTCAGATCATCATAAAAACTGGTGTAGCCGTAAGGATGCCGGCCGATAAAATGCTGATTCAAGCGAATCTCGGCGTTCATGTAGACGCCCTCAAATTCCAGGTAGACGAGTTTGCCTCGCCATTCTTCGGGGACTTGCAGCGTCTTCCGGTACCATCCCCGCCCCATGGGAAAATACCCCCCGGCATTTCCGCTAGGGTTTTCCGGCGATCGATCGAGCTCAATGCTCCAATCGTGGGGCAGGTCGACGGCGCGCCAGGTGATTTCATCCTGGGGCTGAAGAAGTGAATGGGGCAAATCGCCCAGGTGGAATTGCCAGTCCAGGTCTAGAGATTGTTTTTGCATGGCATGACTCCCTTGATGGAATGACGACATCTACAGTATAGCCGCGGGCTTTTTTTCGTGCAACAGGGAAGAAGACGCCTCTCGCTTGGAGTGGCGGGAGGCGTCTGGCTTTTATTTCTGGCGCGGGTCGATGATAGGAGACCCCGACTGGATCGACCGGTCAGGAGGCCGGCTCAGCCAACACGGGCATCGCAGGTTGGATCTCACGATAGACCAGCGTCCAGGACGTCGACAGGTAGGTCTCGAGCACGCCCCTCAAGAAGAGCAGAGGGATGGACACGAGGACGATGAGGATGAACAGGCCAATTACCACCCCAGCGATGATGCCAGTCATGGCATGTAGGCCGAAGTAGAACGCCACGCCTATCGCGCCGCCTACCAGCACCCCAACCAGGGCGATGAGGATGCCCACCGGGATCAGCACCAACCCAAAGGCGATCTGGATGCCCAACAAGATCAGCCACATCAAAAAGATGTCTTTCAGGTTCTGCTGAACCAGGCGCCAGCCCAGCCGGATTGAGTCCATCACGCCCTTATCCTGGAGCACACATACCCGGCGCATCATCTCCAGGATCAAGGTCAGCGCCAGGCTGGCCAGCAGAACCAGGAAAATGAACAGGAAGACCAGTCCGATGGTTCCGATAATCCCCATGAAAGAAAACGCCGAGCCGGCAGCCAAACCGATGAGCGCGGGGGTAGCCGCGCAGGCGAGCAGGGCCACGACGACCAGGAAGAATGGAACGAAGATCACCAGGTCGATCAGGAACAGGCGCCAGGCTGAACGCGACCAGCCCCGGCGCAGGCCTTGCTTGAAAGAGAGCTTTTCGCCGGTGCCCTCATAATGGTCCACCATGTGGATCAGGGCGACCTGGCTGACGTAATTGGCCATGCGCAGGATGACGCCGATCACCAGAGCCAGGCAGACCAGGCCGATGATAATGGCGACCAGGATGCCCACGACCTGGGCGGTCATGCCGTAGCTAAAAAATTGGTTCGCCTGGTTAATCCATTGGCTCAATTCGGGGGGCAGGTTGCCTGGCAGGGTGATCGAGCCAGTGGAATGGGATCCGTTCCCACCGCTGCTGATCCCGCCGTTGCTCCCCTGGCCGCTGTAGGATGCGGAGGTCAGGGCGAGGACAATACCGAAGATCCACAGGATCTTGTAGTTCCACAAGATGGCCCAGGCCCTTTTTAGAATTTGCATGTGTTTCATTTGATCAACTCCTTTGAGGTATTGGATGGGTTGCGCTGTTTTCATGGTGGTACGCCCACCCGATGGCCAGCCAGCCCAAGGATAAAAGGCTGACGCACGCCAGCCCCAGCAGGATGGAAAGGGCGTTCCAATCGAATAAATCGGCGATCCCGTTCAGTCCTAAAATGTCATTCACCAGATTCAATAAATATGAGGGTAGAGTGGGCAAAAAGGAACCCTGGCTGGACAGCGCTGGTTGAATGCCCGGAATGAGCTGCAATAACTGGTTGCTGGCTGACAGGGCCAGTAAAAAAGCATAGCTGATGAGGAGCAACACCGGAAAAGTGAACCAACCTAGCTCGAGCCATTTCCTGGCGGCATGCCTTTGGGATGGCCGGCGTTCAAGCTGAAGGCCAACTTCCGCTACGAATTGTCGCTCGGGTTTTAAGCCATCTGCTGGCGGGACTTGCTGCAACAGGTTAGAGAGAGCCTGCGCCCCACCCAGGAGCGCCTGGCAGGAAGCGCAACCCGCCAGGTGAGCTTCTACCATCTGTTTCTGCGGTTCGGACAACTCTCCATCCAGGTAGGCGTCTATCCATGATTCGACATGATCGTTCATGCTTCCTCCATGATTCCATTCAAGCGTTGCAGTAGCAGCTTACGTGCATAAGACAGCCTGGACATGACCGTGCCAGCCGGGATGTCCAGCGTTTCGGCGATTGCCTGGTAACTCAGCTCCTCATATTCACGCAAGATGAGCACGGCCCGGCAGGCTTCGGGCAGGGACAGGATAGCCTGGCGTACCTTCTGGATGCGTTCTCGGCGCTCCAGGCGCGCCTCCATTTTTTCCTCGCCGTCTGCCAGGGGTAAATCATCGATGGGCAGCGCGGGGTGGTTGCGGCGTAGCAGGTCCAGGGCAGCGTTGATCGCAATGCGATACAACCAGCATTTAAAGCTGGCGCGCGGGGTATATCCCGGCAGATGGCTCCACGCCTGGATGAAGGCCACCTGGGCCGCGTCTTCTGCCAGCGAGGCGTCGCCGACCATACGGTAGATAACGCTGATCGTGCCGGTGCGGTGGCGACAAACCAGCTCGCCGAATGCATCGCGATTGCCCTTTTGAGCCCGCTCGACCAGGTCATATTCATCCAAGCCTTCCATGTAGCCTGTGCGTTTCCCTTTCTAACCGTCTTATCTATATAACGCAAGGAATGGGTGATTTATTCGGAATTTATTGATTATAATAACGCCTTACATGACATTATCTTGGTAATCATCCTGGTGAACAAGCCGATTTGCCCATGAATAAAGGTGTCCTCTACGCGGCCCTCGCTTATTTGTTGTGGGGCCTTTTCCCGTTGTACTTTAAAGCGATTGAAAGCGTTCCGGCGATCCAGATCGTGGGTCACCGGATCGTCTGGTCGTTCTTGTTTTTCATGATCGTGATCGGGGTGCGCAAGGAATTTACACATTTCCGCTCCCAGGTTTCACTGCGCATGATGGGCATGTACCTGGTAGCTGGCGTTCTGTTGGCGGTTAATTGGACGACTTACGTATGGTCGGTCAATGCCGGCTTTGTGGTCGAAGCCAGCCTGGGTTACTTTATCAACCCCCTGGTGAGTGTGCTGCTGGGGGTGATTTTCCTGAAAGAGAGGCTTCGTCCCTGGCAGTGGGTGCCGTTTGGGATGGCGGCTGCGGGAGTGCTTTATCTCACCCTTAGCCATAGCGCATCCCTGTGGATTCCCCTCGCTTTAGCTTTTTCGTTCGGTTTTTATGGCTTGATGAAGAAAATCACCCCCTTGGGGTCGCTCTACGGCCTGGCATTGGAGACGGCCATGGTGACTCTACCAGCTATGGGTTTTCTGGCCCTTGTGCAGGTTCAGGGGACAGGGGCTTTCTGGCGAGGGGGCACGGTCACCACGCTTCTGTTGATCCTTACGGGAGTGGTCACCGCGGTGCCGTTGCTGTTTTTTTCGGCCGGCACGCGCAGTATCCCCCTGACCCTGGTAGGCCTGCTGCAGTACATCACGCCGACCCTTCAGTTTTTACTAGGGGTGTTTGTCTATAACGAGCCGTTTACCCAGGAGCGGCTGATTGGCTTTTTAATCATTTGGTTAGCGCTGGTGCTATTTACCCTGGAAGGTTTCTGGGTGCGGCGCAAGGCGATTGCCCTATCCAATGGTTAATGGAAAGGTAGCCTCATCGCTCCGCTGGTTTGGGTGGCGTAAAATACCTCACTCGGGTTCTGCCTGGAAAACTGGATAGATTGGATGGTCAGGCCGGTCAGGGCGTCCTGAATGGGCGTCCAGTTTATTCCACCGTCGTTGGTATAGGAAGCGCCGCTGGCTGTGCCGGCGATCAGGCTCGACGCGCGGGTTGGGTGGAGAGCCAGGGCAGTTACCTGTTGCCCGGACAGGCCAATGGGAGCCCAACTGCCGCCGTTCACCTGCTTGAAGACGCCGTTGCTAGTCCCGGCGTAGACTGCGCCGGGTTCGGCCAGCGAGGTCGCCACCGTGTAAATGGCCGGTGCGCCGGGTAGAGCGGTATCAGCCCAGGTAACGCCCCCATCCTGGCTGGTTTTAACCACGCCATTGAGGTTGGTGGCCGCGTAGATAAGGGAGGAATTGCCGGGATCGACCGCCACGCTCCAGACGGTCAGCCCCTCCAAACCGGAAGCGGCCCAATGTGCACCCCCGTCCGTGCTTTGATAGAGCCCCGCGCCTGAGGTGCCCAGGTATGCTAGCTGGGGATTGGATGGGGCAAAAGCCATCGCCAGCAAGGGAGAATTGGACGGTAAAGAATCTGCTGCTAACGGCCCGTAAGGGATAACCTGGTCAGCGATTACCGGGGCATGCTCAGCAAAGGGATGGTTTCCGCTGTAAGCCGGGCTGGCGCTGGCCGGCGGCGGGACGTTATCGGACACTTGCGACCAGTGGTCGCTGGCGGCTAGATCCATGCGGTACAGGCCGCTCGTGTCGGTCAGCGCGAAGAAGAGGTTGGGGTTGCTAGGCGATTCGACCAGGTCGTGCACGTAGAGATCGCCCAGGCCGGTATTAAGCGGAGACCAGGTGACGCCGCTATCCGTCGATTCCAGAACCCCATCCCCATAGGTGCTCATCATCAGCGTTTGCCCGTTATCGGATCGGGCGAACGCCTGGGTGACGTTGGTATTGGAAAAGCCTTGCTCGCTGGCAGCCCAGCTTGCGCCGCCGTTGGTGCTTTTATACAGGCCGCTCCCTGCCGTCCCGCTGAAGACGATGGCATTGTTCACCGGGTTGACTGCCACCGAATAGATGTTGGTGAATGACATGCCAACGGACCCCCAGGAGGCGCCGCCATTGGTTGTTTTCAATACGCCGTTCCCAAATGTGGCGACATAAAGCGTGGAAGGTGAAACAGGATCGATCGCCATCGAGTAAATTTGAGTGCCTCTGGACCCATTTTCCTCGAGAGTCCAAATTTGGCCGTCATTGGTGGTCTTAAAAATGCCGGTGCGATGCCAGACGCCATAATAGGCCGTGGCAGGCGAGGTATAACGCGGATCAAAGACCACGGCGCGCCCTGAGCCATCGCTGATGCCATTCAAGACCGGGTTCCAGGTAACGCCGTAATCGGTGCTGAGATAGGGCCCGTGCTGGTGAGTGGCTGCCAGGATCTCGTTCGGCTGTTGAGGTAAAACCGATAGGGAATAGACCCAATCTTGTTGAGAGGTGCCGCCCACGTTGGTAAGGGTGCTGCTCCAGGAGGCCCCACCATTCGTGCTGCGGTACACCACGCCGTACCAGGGTGGGGTGTTGTACGAATCGGGGCCGCGCGTGCCAATATAAACCCGCTGTGAATTTTGGGGGTCGATCGCAATCGTATACACAATAGCGCCGTTCGTGATGCCCTGGTTGATTTGGACCCAATCCATTCCGTAATCGGTGGATTTATAAATCTCGTCTCGATAGGTTCCAACGTACAGGACCGCTGGATTGGTAGGGTCGATCGCCATCGAATTGATATACAGGTCGCCCAGGCCGTTGTTGGTTGGATACCAGATGCTGCCTCCATTGGTGCTTCTAAATACCCCTGCTCCCCAGCTGCCGATATACATGATATTTGGGCTCTGTGGATCAATCCCCATGCAGACCACATAACCCGCCTCAGGGCCTAATTTGACCGGTGGATTGTTGGTCATGATCACCGGCAGGTAGGTGTGTCCTACCACCTGGATGAGGGGCAGGAAAATAGAATAAGGCGGGGAGGATGATGGTTGGCGGGTGGGCTGGACGGAGGCTTCGGCGTGTACGCCAGGTAGCTGAGTATTGCCGATAGACGAGGCGAGGGCGATCATGAGCAGCATAGAGGGAAGTCGGCTAAAATTTTTATTCATGCCCTGAGTGTGAAGGATTATTCCCGGAAAGTTGTGAAAAAGCGAATCACTGTGATGCAATAGCTATGCCATGCCATAAAGGTCGATCATATCATAATGGCTCATTGATCAGGATGATCTTTTTCCAGTTCTACAGGATTTGCCGTGGAAGGGGACTCCCCCCAGAAGTTCCTGAAGACCCCTTTTATTTATCCAGGCGTGGGTATCTATGCTATCATGGTTAACAGGATCCATACCGCGGGCTCTCTTTACGGAGGAAAACCTAATGTCATCTGATCAGGTTGATTTACCAAAAAGCATGCAAAGCGTGATCTGTCATGCGCCTCATGATTACCGTCTGGAAGAGATTCAGGTGCCTAAGATCGGACCGGGCGAAGTGCTGGTCAGAGTCCTTGGGGTAGGAATTTGCGCCGGTGATGCTAAGTGTCATGCAGGGGCGGCCTTGTTCTGGGGTGACGACTTTCGCGAAGCATACTGCCAACCCCCGGTGACGCCAGGTCATGAATTTGTGGGCGAGGTGGTAGCGTTGGGCGAGGGCGCGGGGCCTAAATATGGCCTGGCTTTGGGCGATCTGGCTATCTCCGAGCAGATTGTCCCTTGCTGGGAATGCCGCTTTTGCAGGCGTGGGCAATATTGGATGTGCGACCGTAAGCATGATGTGTACGGTTTTCGGCAGCGCACGCCTGGAGCCATGGCCGAGTATATGCGTTTCCCGGCAGATGCGATCAATTACAAAGTTCCTCGGGCGATCACAACGAGGCAGGCTGTTTATATTGAACCATTGGCCTGCGCCATCCACGCGGTACAAAGAGGTCAGATTGAGTTTGGTGATACCGTGGTGGTAGCTGGGTGCGGCCCGCTCGGGCTAGGCATGGTGGCTGCGGCGCGGCTGAAACACCCCGGCTGCCTGATTGCCCTCGACCCCCATCCCAACCGGCTGGAAGTGGCGAAAAAATGCGGCGCCGACTTGATATTTAACCCAGAAGAGGTCGATGTGGTCGATGAGATACATAAGCTTACCGATCATTACGGGTGTGACGTATACATCGAGGCGACGGGTAACCCGCAGGCGGTATCCCAGGGGTTACGCTCGGTGCGCCGGCTGGGAACCATGGTGGAGTTCAGCGTGTTTAATGGATCTTCCACCGTCGATTGGACGATCATCGGTGACACCAAGGAGCTCAATATTCATGGCTCGCACCTGGGGCCGTATTGTTACCCCCTGGCGATGAACATGATCCTGCAAGATCAGGTTCCAGCGGACGATATTGTTACCCACGAATTTCCTCTGGCGCGCTTTGAAGATGCTTTCCAGATGGTGCATGAAGCCAAAGAGTCAATTAAAGTGATGCTCAGGCCATGAAGAGGGCAACCCCCCTGACAAAGAGGGATATATGTTAACCGAGATAAAACTGGATGAGCTGACAAATATAGGGCAAGACGGAGGGAAGGGGAATTTACTGGCGGTCCAACCTTACATGCTGCCGGTCGATTACCGCTCGGCAGATAGCCTGATCGAAAAGCTGGCGGGATACCTGGAGGCGGCGCGCCAGGCGGGCTGGATCACCCCACGAACCATCGCGGTATTTCCGGAGTACCTGGGCACATGGTTGGTGGCAGTGGGCGAGGGAGAGGCGGTTTACCGGGCTGCCACGGTCGATGGCGCCATGCGCCCGATTGTGCTGCGCCATCTCCCGGCTTTTCTCCGCGCTTTTTGGGAATCGCATGAGCCTGATCGCACCACTGCCAGTGTTTTTCGCATGGCGGCGGAGCGCATGGCCCGTGATTATACCCGGGTGTTTTCGAATCTATCCCAGCGGTTTGGCATCACCGTAGTAGCGGGCTCGATCCTGCTGCCCAATCCACAGGTCGTGGAAGGGGTGGTGGTAGCCGGTCATGGGCCGCTCTTTAATGTGACCGCTGTGTTTGGCCTGGACGGTAAAGCTTATCCCGCTTTGACTTTCAAAGCATTCCCAATCGAGGATGAGCAGCCCTTTGTCACGGCTGCCTTTCCTGTCCGGCCCGAGCGGCTGCCGGTTTTTGACACGCCAGCAGGCCGGCTGGGTGTGCTGATTTGCGCGGATAGCTGGTACCCGGAGACCTATGCCTGCCTGGTAAAGCAGGGAGTGGATCTGGTGGCCGTGCCTTCGTTTGCCAGCGGGGATGGACATTGGGAGATTCCCTGGGCAGGCTACAACGGTGCGCCCGCCCCGGCGGATGTGGACGCCAGCGATGTGGGCCGCTTGAGCGAGAGCCAGGCCTGGCACAAGTATGCCCTGGCTGGCCGCCTGGGCCTTTCTGGGGCACGAGCCGGTACCAATGTTTTTCTCCACGGCCGGTTATGGAACCTGGGCAGCGATAGTGGGCTGACGCTGTCGGTGGATGGCGCCGGCGTCTATGACGTACGCGCTTCAACCGGCGCTATCTTGAATTTGTGGCTATAAAGAGCGGCTAAGCCGCTGGCTTGACCCCAGCCTTATCCAGGCGTTGCTTCGCTTCGGCGTAAACCTGGGCCGGAAGTGGGCCGCGTTTGATCGCGGCGATGTTTTCGGCCAGGTGTTGGGGATGCAGCGTGCCCACGATTATCGTGTCGGCATGAGGGTGGCTCAGGGTGAAGCGCAGCAGGAAGCTGGTGCGACTTTCGCCTGGCTCAAGCAGCTCGTCCAACCCGGCAGCCTCAAATTTTTCCCAGCGGTCGGTGTTTCCCAGGCCCATTCCCGGCTCGCCACGCGCCACGCCGCCGCGAATGATGATTCCAATTCCAGCTTCCGCCGCCTGCGTGATCCAATTTTCATGGTCGCGTTCCAGGGCGGAGTAGGGAATTTGAAAGGTGTCGAAGACACCCCACTGCAAATAGGTGGGTAGGTGTGGGAGGGTGGTGGATATGCTGGTAAAACGCACTTTGCCCTCCTGCTTCATCTCTTTGAGCGCTTCCACCAGGTTGCCCTTCTGGCAGTCTTCCACCGGGGGGTTGTGCAACTGCATGATGTCGATATAGTCGGTCTTCATGCGCGCCAGGCTCTCGTGCAGGCCGCGGAAAAGGTTTTCACGAGTCCACACGTGTGGGGTATCATCCGTGTTTTCATCTCGCCTGACGACGTTGCAGCCGGACTTGGTCGCCAGGATATACTCGCTGCGCCGGCTGGAAATGAACTTCCCGATAAATTCCTCGCTTCGTCCATAATCATTGGCCGTGTCGATGAAGGTGATCCCCTGATCCAGGACGGCATTTAAGATGGTTTTAGCCTGTTCTTCTGTGACCGGGCGCCCACCCCAGATGCGTGAGCCACGGATCTCCATGGCGCCGTACCCCAGGCGGGTCACTTTCAGACCGGTGTGACCTAAAACAGTGGTAGGTAATGCAGTGTTCATGATTAACTCCTTAATCGTTCAAACGCATAGATGGCTATTCGATTATTGTAATGGTGTTTCTGTACCCCGGCGGCAGGTTGCAGAAGGCGAAGGCTGCCTGACCATGGCCCATACCCGCAGATCCCGTTTCGGGATTACGCCGTCGCTGGCCACTTTAAACCCAAATTTTCGATAGAATGCCACGTTTTTGGGGTTATGCGTCTCCAGGTAGCACGGCATAGCTTCTTTATCAGGGTTTTCCAAGCCGTGTGCCACGAGCTTCTTTCCGATGCCCTGCCCCTGGCAGGCCGGATCGACCCCAATTGCCCACAAATACCAGTGGGGCGCTGGTATGAGCTGGCCGTGCAGGTGGTCAGTGTACCGCAGGTTGGCCAGGAAACGCCAGGCAGCCGACCGGCCGAGCTTAAATCCCATGGCCATCATGCCGGCGCGAGCGATGCCGACCGGGGTCAGCGTCGTTTTGCCCGGTGGAAGCCAGCAGGCGACGCCATCCAGCGCAGGGGTCGCGTAGACGGTGCCGTATAGGATGCAGTAATGAACCACTGTGCCGAACAGCCAGGCCAGTATCCCAGGTCGTGCGGCGGCGTCCGGGATGGCGAACTGCATCAAGGGATCGTGGGTGAACGCGAGCGCGAGGGTACGCGCCGCGGCCATTTTTTGTTCAGTCTTTACAAGGGTAATGGTTAAAGGCGTCTCCATCGGATGCTTATTTCTGCACGACCAGATGAATATGCTCCGTGCTATCCCGATAAGGCTTTAGTTCGCACCATTCGGCAGCCGCCTCCACAACATTGGCATAGGCCACCGGGTT
>JAJYIW010000289.1 GCA_021789855.1 Chloroflexota bacterium
ATGAGCAGGCCACCGGCTGACTTTTACGGCGCTTTCCATAGCCGGGTCGTTGCTGGCGATAACCGGTGTGTTCGAGAGGGGTTCGTCGCCTGGGTAGACAGCCAGGGTTACCAGGTAGGCGCCGGCAGTGGCCCGGTAGTATTTTTCCATAAATCCTCTGACGGGCCGGGTGCCAGCCAATTCGACCAGTTGCGCCTCTTGCAACACCAGCAGATGATGGCGAATGTGGGCAGGTGACGCATTTAACACGGCCCCAAGCTGGCTTAAAGTAGCCGGCCCAGCCATCAATTGGCGTAAAATCGCCAGCCGTTGGGGATCCCCCAAGGCTTTAATTTGTCTTAACGAAGTGATGGATATCATATATTTATTATAAGCTATTCCTTATAATTAAATAAATATCATTAACAACCTTTTGTTTGGGAGGCCTTACTGGTGAGAAAAAAAGTTAAAGCGTGGGCAATGCCATGACAGGCCAGGATATAATAGACCTTTCGATCATGAGGAGACGGCCATGATTAATAATCCATTATCACTAAGCTTCATCTTTGAAGGCTGGGAAGGGTACCAGACCAGTATCGTTCACGCTGTAGCGCCTCTGGCTTCCAGCCAACTGGCCTGGCGACCTTCACCCCAGTTACGCTCGGTAGGTGAAACGGCCGGTCACCTGGCGCTTGGCCGGATTGGTTGGTTCTCGCGAATGAATGCGCCGGGCAGCCAGGAGCTGCTTAAGCGGGCTGAGCCCTTGATGGCACCGGGTGGAAATATCGATCCATCTTTGGCCTCGGACGTGAATGTCCTGATCGCCTGGCTGACCGACACCTGGGCGATGATTGCAACCACCCTGGATCAGTGGGAACTGGCCGATTTAACGAAAACTTACCGGCATAGCTACTGGGGTAAGGTTTATTCGGTCTCGTACCAGTGGACGTTCTGGCGGATTTTATCGCACGATATCCATCATGGTGGGGAGATCGCGTTAATGCTCGGGATGCAAGGGATTGAGGTGCCTGAATTGGGCGATCTCGGCGGTCACCTGACGGAGCCTCCCCTGGCGGGAGTAAATTAATCCGGTAAGCGGTCGATCTTTTCTGCGGTATCAGCCATCCTTCATCAGGGTTGCACCAGGACGCTCAATATCTGGTAGGGGTGGTAGTCCACTTCGTAATGGCGTTCATCGATGCGAATAGCCTCCATACTGGTCAGCGGTCGTTCCAGGAAATCGACCAGGCTGACGGAATGGACGGGTTGGGCAAATTCCAGGGTCAATTTCCCCGCGACACCCATGGTTTCGTGTAGCCGGATGATATATCCCTGGGTAGCCTGGGCGGGGAGGACCCAACTGGGAACAACGGATTGGAAGTCGCCGCTGCCGGGGTCGATTACAAAGGGCGCAGGTAAGGCGGTCATCGTAGAGGTCATCACCGGTGCGGCCAGGATAGGCGCATACAGGGACTCGGCCATGGCAGCCGTTGACGGCGCTCCTTTGGACGTGAACGGGTGGAACCGCGCCACGGCGAAGCGGATGGTGTGCTGGCCTTCTTCGGTGGATTGCAGGGGTTTTCCAGCAGGGGCGGCCAGGTCTTCGCCTTCCCGGGTTGGATCGACAGGTGAGCGGAGCAGGGTCACCGCCAGGCTGCCATCCCGCGCGGAAAAGCCGTATTTTGCTTCGGTGATGATAGCCAACCCATCCAGTCCAGCGTCGTCGGTGACGGCTGCCCAACGGCTGCCAGGAACTTCCCATAAAGCCTCCTCACGAGGCAACCCTGGCACCTGCTGCCGTTCGATACTGCCAAAGGGAGCTCCGTACCTTGCCATCTTCCCATGGAATTGAGTGGGCAGGTGATATTTGAGCAGGGCGTGCTTCTCATGCCAGTGGACGGTCACTTCCACGCGCAAGGTGGGATCGCCTGCCTCCAAAATGTAATCGAAGCTCATTCGGCTGGCTTCACCCAGTGGCAGCCCTCCGCGTAAGATACCCCGGACAGGCCCGCTTTCAATCACCTCCAGCTTGATATATTTAATCATCGGCACTTCCTGGCGCATCAGCACCTGGTCAATTTCCCAGGCATCAAAAGATGGGGGTTGGTCAGGATACAGGCTGAAATGGGGCGCTTCACTCAGCGACCAGGCGCTGCCGTTCTCACTGATTCGTTGGAGCTGCCCGCGTTCATCAAATTCGACCCGCAGGAGCCCGTTGTCCAGGACAGAAGGCGTAACCTCCCATTCCATTTCATGGGCTGCCGGTGATGGGTCGGTGGTTGTATATCCTTTGAGTACAGACAGCCCCCCCATTTGCAGGCTGGCGATGGCCTTCTTGCTGTCACCGGATCCTGAGATCTGGAGCGGAATGACCTGTCCGCCGCCTGTTGCCAGGCTCAGGTCGGGTTTAATCTCCGCTGCTGTCAGGGGTAGGGTGACCACCACACGGCGATCGATCGCCAGGGGATTGAAGAAGGATAGAGCGGGCAGGATGGCTTTCTGATCCACAGCTTTCTTTAAATCTTCAGTCGCCCGTTCCAACCCCTTACTCCCCAGGAACTCCAGGGCAGAACCCAGCTGGTCGTAAACCAGGGGAATTGAGCTGCCGGGAAGCGCGTCATGGAATTGAGAAAAGCACAGCCGTTCCCAGAAGGCCGGTGGAATGGCGCCGCCGCCAAAAACAGACCGGACGGCTTCCCAGGCCTGGAGCGCCCGTTCCAGGGCGCGGTACCGGCGTTTGAACTCGCTTTGGGTCGTGTAGATACCACGGTGAAATTCAAGGTAGAGCTCCCCTTCGTAAACCGGCAGTTGTCTCCTGGCCTGTTCCAGACGATCGAAGAAGGGTTCGACCTGTCCCCAGGCGACTTTAGGCGTTCCTACCAGGTTTTTCCACCGGTTGATCATTTCGATCGACTCGGGCCTCGTCCCACCGCCGCCATCTCCCACGCCTGTCCATTTCAATATTTCGTTGTGCACGCCCATCTGCCGGTAGCTGCGCGCGGTTTCAACCAGGCTATGTACGGACTCGTCTGTGGCGCCAGGAACATCCAGGTGGGCGAGGACCTCGCTGCCGTCCGGCGAGCGCCACACAAAGGATTGGTATGGAAATTTCGTGACGATATTCCAGCTCATTTTCCCCGTGAAGAAGTTTTTAATCCCGGCCAGGGCCATCAATTGGGGTAAACACACATTGAATCCAAAACAATCTGGCAGCCAGAGTGTGGTACTGATTTCGCCTCGCAGGGTTTTAAAATAGGCCTGGCCCAGGGCTAACGATCGGGCCAAAGCTTCCCCGCTGGCGATCAGCGTATCAAATTCAACCCACGCTCCACCGGTAGCTTCCCATCGCCCTTCCGCAATGCGCGCTTTGATCTGTTGGTATAAAGCCGGCTGGCGACGCTCGAGCGCCTGGTAGTTGGCCGGAGAAGTCCACATGAATTTGAATTCGGGATATTGATCGAGTAACCTCATAGCTGTCGCGAAGGTGTTGACTGCCTTCCGCTCACCGACAGCCTCAGGCCACATCCATACCAGATCCAGGTGTGAATGACCAAAAGCCTGGATGGTGGGTTGCCAGCTCTCGGCAGGGAATTGGTCGTAAATCGATTTTAACACCAGGAGCAACTTCTGTATTCCCCCGCCTTGCCAGGCATCCCAG
>JAJYIW010000290.1 GCA_021789855.1 Chloroflexota bacterium
AAACGCGACCAGGCATACCCCTGGCCAACGAGGTATGTATGGACGGCGTCGTCCCGATCGCGGTTCCCCGGGCAGAGGATCACCATGCCTCCAACCCGCGTGACCCTTTCCATCTCTTTGAGTTCCGCTTCAGGCTCGTCCCCGTAGACATGGCCTCCCATGGTGACGTCGGCGAACCGGTCTTGAAAGGGCAGGCGGGTGATCAGGCCGTCCTGGGGGAAAACGTTGCGGATCTGTTTGTCCTTGATTTTCTGCCACAGATAGTCGCGCAGGTTGTTCACCGGTTCAACGGCATACACCGCCGCAGCTTTTTCGGCCGCCAGCCAGGTCAGCCGCCCTGTGCCGGCGCCGACATCGATCACGACCTTGCCGCTAAAATCGACCAGCCCGGTCAGCTCGGTCGAGTCCCATCTCAGGAAGGGCAGCCGGTCGTAGATATCCGGGTCCAGGGCGTACACCAGCACATCCTGCAGGCTCGCCAGTACGCTGATCTCAGCTGCGCGGATGGTCCTCGTGGTCAACGTGGTGGCATCTCGTCCAGGTCCGGCTGCCCTGATCACCGCATCCAGCCAGGGGACCAGCTCAGGGCATTTATGCCGCAGATACCAATCCACGGCCGGGTTGGCCGACAGCGCGATGGCCAGCTCGGCGTGGGGAAGGCTGGACCAAGAAGGCCACCAGCTCAGCTGCACCCGCTCGAGGAGCAGCAAGCTGTTAAACGATAAAGAGGACGCGTCAATCCAATTGGCTGGCATGGCCCGTTAATGAGCGACCAGGGCCAGGACCATGGCGACAATCATAATCGCTGCCAGGGCCATAAAAAATAGCTGCTGCGTCCGGCGAGCGCGAGCCTCGGGGGATAGGCGCTCCTTCTTGCTGGACTGGTTTTTTAAGGTCTTTTTCTGCATACTTTCCTTCGTATTAACTATTCAAGTTGGGTTTTTAACGCTTGAGCGATCTCGGGCGTGATACCCTTAATCGCGATCAATTCTTCAAAGGGCGCCTGGATG
The DNA here is from genome assembly GCA_021789855.1 of Chloroflexota bacterium. Taxonomy (GTDB): domain Bacteria; phylum Chloroflexota; class Anaerolineae; order Anaerolineales; family Anaerolineaceae; genus JAJYIW01. The sequence continues at coordinate 1,011 of JAJYIW010000290.1, forward strand.
ATGTCATCGATCGAGCCAAAATGCGTCAACAAGGCGCGGCGGCGGGCCGGCCCGATCCCGTGGATTTTATCCAGGCGCGAAGCCAGCCCTTCACGCGAGCGGCGGTTGCGATGAGCCGTGATGGCAAAGCGATGCGCTTCGTCGCGGATGCGTTGAATCAGATAGAGCCCCTGGGAGTGGCGCGGCAGGAGCAGGGACTCTGGCTGGTGCGGTGAGAATAGCTCTTCCTGTTGCTTGGCCAGCCCTACCACCGGCACCCGGCTCATCAAATCAAAGCGTTCCAGCACAGCCACCGCCCGGCCGAGCTGGCCTTTACCGCCGTCCACCATCAACAGGTCGGGCAGGGAGGCAAAGGCCGGGTCGGGTTTGCTGCCCGGCGATTGGGCTTCTTGATAGGACTGCCAGCGCCGGAAGCGGCGGGTGAGCACCTCTTCCATGCTGGCGAAGTCGTCCGGTCCGATCACCGTCTGGATGTTGAAATGGCGGTATTTCTTCTTATTCGGCACCCCCTGCTCGAAGACCACCATGCTGGCCACCGAGGCCGTGCCCTGGGTATTGGAGATGTCGTAGCACTCGATCCGGTTGGGTGGGCCGGCCAGGTTAAGCGCCTGCTGCAGTTCGGCCAGGGCTTCAGTCTGGCGGTTGGTGTCAGCCTGCCATTGAGTCCGCAAGGCGGTCAGGGTTTCTGTGGCGTTTTCGGTGGCCATCTGGACCAATTCCTGCGAGACGCCCGAGTGGGGCACGACGATCTCGACCTTTTCACCGCTGCGCCGGGAACGCAGCCATTGCTCGATGATCTGTGTTTCTTCGACGTCATTGGGCAGCAGCACCTGGGGCGGGATGGTGGCGGCTTCCGAGTAGAACTGTTTTACAAACTGGGACAGGACTTCGCCTTCGGCGGCGTCTTCTGTACCTTCCAACACGAAATACTCCCGGCCGATCAGCTTGCCGCTGCGGATGAAAAATACCTGCACGCAAGCCTCGCCATCCGCCCGGGCCACGGCGATTACGTCCGAATCGGTGCGCTCTGAAGAGATGACCTTCTGTTTTTCCACCACCTGGTCGATGGCGTGAATCTGGTCGCGCAGGGCAGCGGCGCGCTCGAAATTGAGCGCCCCGGCGGCCTGCTCCATCTCGGTTTTTAGCCGGCTGACGATCGGATCGGTGCGCCCCTGGAGAAACAGGCACAGGTCATCGATCATCCGGCGGTAGATTAATTGATCCACCGCGCCAATGCACGGGCCGCTGCACAGCTTGATATCGTAATACAGGCAGGCGCGCGGGTCGTGGCCGGTGATCTCGCGGTCGCAGGTCAGGTAAGGGAAGATGCGCCGGATCACGTCCAGGGTCTGGTGAACAGCCCATACGCTGGTGTATGGCCCAAAATAACGCGAGCCATCGTCCACCATCTGGCGGGTGACGGTGACCTTTGGAAAGGGATCTTTCCAGTGGACTTTGATGTACGGGTAGCGCTTGTCGTCCTTGAGGCGGATATTGTAGTGCGGGCGGTGTTTCTTGATCAGGTTCATCTCAAGGATGAGCGCCTCGAGCTCCGAACCGACCACAATCCACTCGATCGTGTGGATATGCCTCACCAGCTGGCGGGTTTTGGGGTCCAGGCCGCGGCTATCCTGAAAATAGGAACGCACCCGGTTATACAGGTTGATAGCCTTGCCGACGTAGATGATCTCCCCGGTGTTATCTTTCATCAAGTAACATCCGGGTTTGGCCGGCAGAGTGTCTAAAATACCTTTAATGTGGTCAGAGGCTTCCATAATTACCAGTCTAATTATACTCCGCTGTCATCCCTCGCCTGCGCCGACCTGAAGTATAATCAAACCCGCGCTGCGTCCCTGGGGAAGGATCAAGCCGGCTGGAGTGATGATGAGTGAAAGTGAGAATCTGGAATTCTTAATTGGTCCGCTGCTGCGCCAGGCTGGACTTAAGCTGGCCCTGGCGGAGTCCTGCACCGGTGGGTTGATCGGGCACCGTGTGACCAACGTTCCGGGGTCATCGGATTATTACCTGGGAAGCGTGACGGCTTACGCCTATGAAGCCAAGGAGCGCCTGTTGGGCGTTTCTCATGACACCCTGGTGCGTTATGGGGCGGTCAGCCAGCAGACGGCGCTAGAGATGGCCAGGGGAATCCGCCGGGTGTTGGAGGCGGATATCGGCGTGTCGGTGACAGGGATTGCCGGGCCTGGCGGGGGCCTGCCGGGCAAGCCGGTAGGCCTGGTGTGGATTGGCCTCAGCACCCCGGGCGGGGATTGGGCTTTCCAGTATTTCTGGAAGGGTAACCGGGTTGAAAACAAGGTTGAATCGGCCCAGGCTGCGCTCCAGAGGCTTTATGATTATCTGACGGGCGAGCTGGCTTGATCAGCGGCGCCGGTAACCAGGCCGAAGAAATTATTTAATGCTGGTGACGATGCCGCCGGTCATCCTGGAGAGCTCTTGCGGGGTGAGGGGAAAGACGGCATTGGGCGTGCCGGCCGCGGCCCAGATTTGATCCCATGAAGTCAGGTCTTCGTCGATAAACGTACGCATGGCGCTGCGATGGCCCAGCGGGGGAATCCCGCCGATGGCAAAGCCGGTGGTCTGTAAGGCGAAGTCTGCGTCGGCCTTTTCG
>JAJYIW010000291.1 GCA_021789855.1 Chloroflexota bacterium
ATAAAGCCATCTTCAGCCTCCGCGCGGTAGGAAGCGCGCCATTCGCTCCGGCCTGGCCGGGTGGAATGGCGCTTTCCCCATCGCCTATCGTCAAAGTCCGGGAATCGGTTAAAGGGTCTCATTCTATCCCTGACCTTCCCGTAACTTCAAGTAACTCTGGTATCGCCGGGGCGCAATGGCGCCTGCCATCACCGCATGGCGGACGGCGCAGCCCGGTTCCTGGTCGTGGATACAATCCAGGCCAAAGCGGCATTTCCCGATCCACGGGCGCATCTCCGGGAAAAGCCAGTCCAGCCGGGCCTGATCCACATCCCACAGGCCCACTTCCCGCATCCCAGGGGTATCCACGATCGCGCCGCCGGCAGAGAGCGGGATCAGCTCCAGCCACGAGGTGGTATGGCGCCCTTTTCCGGTCGCCTGGCTGACCTCCGACACGCGCCGGCCCAGGCCAGGCTGGAGGGCGTTCAGCAGGGTGGTCTTGCCCACGCCCGATTTCCCGACCAGGGCGGTTACCTTCCCATGCAGCGCCGTAGCCAGCTCGGGCAGACCTTCTCCACTGGCTGCGCTGACCCACAACACCGGGTAACCCACCTGGCGGTACGTGCTGGCGACCATGCGAATCTCGCGATCCAGGTCATCCTGCCCATCCACGGCCAGCAGGTCGATCTTGGTGATGATGATGAGAGCCGGCAGGCCGGCCAGCTCGGACGAGGCCAGGTAACGATCGAGCATGGCCCAGTGCGGGGCCGGTTGGGCTACGGCGAACACCGGCGCCACCTGATCCAGGTTAGCCGCCACCACCTGCTCGAAAGCGTGCGCTCCTGGCCGGGGTACGGCGGTTCGCCGGGAAAGCTGGTTGCGGCGGGGGAAGACGGCCCGAATCAGGCCGGTGCCGTCACCCGTCTCCTGCACCAGGACGTGGTCGCCCACTGCCACGGGGTCGCTGTGATTGTCTTCCCTGGCTTCCCGCACCCGCCGGCGTTCCGAGGATGGGCCGGCGCGGGTGTAGGCCAGCTCCTTCCGCAAGGAAGTTGCCAGCTCGCAGCGGACAATCCGCCCATCGATCTGGACATCATAACGGTCAATTGTTTTCTTGTAGACGGTGCCCTGGAATGGCTCAAGACCAGGGTCGCCGGATAAATCGTAAGCGTGTGCCATTGTGTATCATTCCTATCCAACCACCTGTCGCCAGGTGGGGTAATGGTCGTTGGTGACATTGAAAGAAACCCGGCCAGGGAGCCATCCCTGCCGTTGATAGACCATGCGCCGTCCCGGCAACCGGGACCGCCAGTGTCTTCAGAACTTGAGCCATGAAATCCTCCACGTTTGAGATAAAAAAAGCGCCAGCCATGGAATCAATCCGTGGCTGGCGCAATCAAAGGCTATGCGAAGCAGGCGCCGCACTTAAGGGTAGTCCCCTCCATCCTTCGTCAAACTGATCGTCTCGCGACTGCCTGGTTAAAACAAAAGCCACGGGGCATGAGCGCACCCGTGGCGGAAGCTATCCGGGCTACCGGCAAAGCGCTAGCGCTTCGCCGCCAGGAGGCGCGAACATGCGGCTTGATTTTGCTCAGGCACAACGACCGAATTAAACATCCACACTCCCTTTCAAAGATTAGAACTTTTTAATTATATCGGGGGCTGCCGCTGATGTCAATGATTTTGGCTAACAGAATTTTACCTCAACCCGGTTTTCTCCGCTAAAATGGCAAGATTCGCACAAAAGGTCGTTAATGGATATAATGACCTCAATTTAGCCAATTAATCACGGAGGGATGCCTTGTTACTCGACCTGGGCTTATTCATTTTAAGACTGATGCTGGGATTGACCTTCATGGGTCACGGCTCGCAGAAACTGTTTGGGTGGTTCAAGGGAGGCGGCTGGAAGGGCACGCAAAAAATGGTGGCCGGGATGGGCTCGCGTCCCGTCTGGTTCTGGGCGCTGCTCTCAGGCCTGAGCGAGTTTGGCGGGGGCCTGCTGCTCGTCCTGGGGTTGCTCAGCCCGATTGGGTCGCTGGGGATCATTGCCGCCATGTCGATCGCGGTTTTCAAAGTCCACTGGCGCAGCGGCTTTTGGGTCACCAACCACGGCATTGAGTATCCGCTCACCAACCTGGTGGCCGCGCTGACGTTGGCGCTGGCCGGGCCAGGTCACTTTTCACTGGATGCCCTCTTTGGGCTGGCCCTCCCTGAGCCGCTGGCGTTAGTGATCGGCCTGGTGCTGGTGGCTATCGGCCTTTTCGCCCAGGACCTCAGCAAAAAAAGCTCACCGGCGCAGCCATCCTCGGCCGGCCAGGGCAACCGGCCTTAATCAATCTCCCCGGCGGCGGATGCCAGCCGGCTGCAATGGAAAGGACGCCATGGCAAAAATTAAAGCGCTTTTGACCGATCCGGATAGCACAGCGCGGCTGGTGCTGAAGGAGATCGAGCCGCCCGAGCCGCTGCCCAACCAGGCGCTGGTGCGGGTGGAAGCCATCTCGCTTAATCGGGGCGAGGTGGTGCGAGCGCTGGGCGCGGATAAACCCTACGTTCCCGGCTGGGACCTGGCCGGGACGGTGGAGCAAGCGGCGGCGGATGGCAGCGGCCCAAAAACCGGAGCGCGGGTAGTAGGCCTTCTGCGCACCGGTGCCTGGGCCGAAAGGGTCGCCGTGCCTTCCGGCAACCTGGCCGAGCTCCCCGCGGGGGTAGACGTCGAAACGGCCTCCACCCTGCCGGTAGCCGGCCTGACCGCGCTGGCCGCGGTGGATAAAGCCGGCGCGTTACTGGCGCGCAAGGTCCTGGTGACCGGCGCGTCCGGCGGCGTGGGCGATTTCGCGGTGCAACTGGCCCGCCTTTCCGGCGCCGAGGTGGTTGGCGCGGTGCGCCAGCCCGATCACGCCGCCTTCGTGCGCCGGCTCGGGGCGGTGGAGGTGGTCGCCGGCGAAGATCTCGCTCAGGCCGCCCAATTTGGCCCGTACCACTTCATTGCAGATGCCGTGGGCAGCAAAATCCTGGTACAGGCGCTGGCCATGCTCGCTCCCCGCGGCGTGGCCGTCACCTACGCCGGCGCCACCGCAATGACGCCGGCCGACATCCCTGGCCTGAGGGCCTCGCCAGGGGCGTCGTTATATTTCCTCTTCATCTTCCAGGAGCGCATGGCCGATCCTGCCGGGCCGGGCTTGAGCCGCCTGGCCAGCCTGATCAGCCAGGGCCAATTACACCCCTCCATCGAGGTCAGGACTGCCTGGACGGATGCGGCCGAAGTCGCCCGGCGCTTGATCGAGCGACGCTTCTGCGGTAAAGCGGTCTTGACCTTAAATAAATAACCGCCGCTCAACCAGGGATGCAGGGCGGTCCTGCACACCTCATCGAGCGGCGGAAGATGGAAAAGGGGGGTTAGCGCACCATCACCATTTCATGGCGGCGTACCATGGCTTGCAGCGTCGCCAGGTTGAGCGATGCGTAGGCCGACGGCGCCATCAGTCCATAGCGTGAAGCGCCCAGGTAAAGGATTTCGAGGATCAAATCCTGGTAGCTGATGCCTTCTGCGTTGGCGATCACCACCAGGTCGCTGAAACCGGGGGTCAGGCCAGGCAGCGAATTGATCTCCATCAGGCAGGGCTGGCCCTGG
>JAJYIW010000292.1 GCA_021789855.1 Chloroflexota bacterium
GTAAAATATCGACGTCGTCTTTTGAAAAGGCGGACGCCAGAGTGCTATGGACATCTAGCGCCCCGATCACCTTGCCGCCCACCTGGAGGGGTAAAGCCATTTCAGAGTGTGCCTCGGGTAAGGCCGGGTGATTGAAAGGAATGGCGTCTTCGCCCGTATCCGTCATAACTCCCGGCATCCCCGTCCTGATGACGTTCACTACGAGCCCCACATCGCTATTTTTAAGCTGGTAGTTTTGCGCCAGCAGCTCCTGGCCGGCTTCCCCCGTCGCCGCCTTGAGAACAGCCGCGTCCCGCTGATCGTCTGCCAGAAAAATGCCGACATGGTAATACCCGAAACGTTCGCGAATTAAATTAACCGAGCGGTTGAGCAGCTCGTTCAAATGATCAGCCATGGCGATGTCGCGGGCAACTTCGCCTGCTGTTTTAATTTGAATGGTCCGTTGTTCCAGCTCGGCGGTTCGTTCATTAACCATCTGTTCCAGGTCAACGATGAGCGCACTTAATTGGTCGGTCATGCGATTAAACACATCGGCCAGGTACCCGATTTCATCATGCCGGTTGACATCCGCCTTGAGGGTCAGCTCGCCATCCGCGATTTGCCGGGCAACGCCTACCAGGTTATTCACTGGTCTGGCTACCCCGTTCGATACAAAAATAGAGCCGATAGCTGCCAGCAGGATTGTAAAGAAAGCGGCCAGCAAAATGGATTGAATCGTAGCCAGGGTAGGCGCATACGCTTCTGAAACATCCATCTCGGCCATTAAGATGACTTGCAAGGAGGGAAGCCAGTGATGAACGCCTATCACATAAGCGCGGTAATTGGTATAGATCATCTGGCCGTTAGTCTGGTTGAGTGCAGCCCTTATCCCGGCTGAATTGATCGAACCAAAGGGCTGCCACGGCTTGAAGCGGGTGGAAGTGACCATTCTGTGATCGAGGCTAACCAGGTAAGTCTCGCCGGTATTTCCCAGGCCGGTGTTGTCGGCTAAAATCGCGGCTAATTGAGCCGCGCTGGCCAGGGCGCCCAGGTAGCCAATGGTTTTATGGTTAGAGTCCTGGAGGGGAACAGCGATAATTAATAGAGAGCTTTTGGCATAATCTGAGCTGCTTACCTGGATCAAGGGGGAGTTCACCGGCTGGGTGCCGGTGGTGCGGAAGCGCGAAAAGTTAGCCTGGATAAGATTGATATTGCCGGCGACCTGGTTGGTGGAAAGCAGGACATTGCCGCCTGCATCCACCAGAAAGAGATCGGCCAGGGGGCCGCCAGGCTGGACATACGTTGAGAAGGCGGAATCTAAGGATGCTTGATCCCCGGTCAAAGGTAAACCCGGGCTAAAACGAGCATCCTGGGCGATCACCAGCGGCGCCTTAACTTTTATGACCGGATCCCTGGCGATCAGGGTCATGTTCGCCTTTAAGGAATTGATCCATTGGGTCATCTCTTCTTGTTTAAGATTGGCGATGGTTTCCAGCTTATCATAAGTGGTCATTTGATTATTTTTTAGCTGGAGGTAAATGGTGATGCCGGTCAACAAAGAGGTCGAGATCACCGCAATGATCACGAACGAGATCAGGATCCGGTTGCGAAGGGGGAAATGGATATGGAATGCCTTGCTTTCTTTCAAGGGTTTCTGTACGGAGGGAAATGGCTCAGCCATTCTGGCCTCCATCTGCATTGGGAAGGGGAGCGCTTGTATCTGATTCCGGGGATTTCAAGTAAACAGACACTTCTGAAACCTGGGGGAGGCGCCCCAATTCCTGCAGGGCAAGGCGTAAAATCAATTCGATGTCGAGCGCGCGTGAAAAACGCGCTGTCAGGTCATTGAGCAAGTGCTCATAGCCGACTTTCTTCTCGGATTCTTCCAACAATCGAACATTTTCAATGGCCAGTGCCGTTTGATCGACGATCGCTTCGACGAGGGTGCGTTCTTCTGGGGGCAATTCGTTTCCGCCCAGGTCCAGATTTAAAGTGCCCATCGTCTGTCCATGCAGTTTCATGGGCATTTGGACGGGTCGGGCCAGCGCCTGGTCGCTTGGAGCGGCTGGTGTTTTAAAGGTGAAGTGAAACGCATCAGGCTCATTTATTGCTTCAGCCCAGGCAGCTTCTTCATACTTTTGATGAAGCCTGTTCATCTCCTTCAAACGCCTTTGAATATCCTGAGCCAGCCTGGCATTCTCCAGGCTTGTGGCAATGAGATTGGCAACTCCCTGGTAGATAGGCGTATCGTCGGGATGGAAGGTCTCTTTTTCCGTACTTTGAAGGGTGAGAGCGCCCAGGATAACATCCCGGCGGCTAAGCGGCAGGTCGATCTCCGAACAGGCCTGAGGCCTGTTGGTTTGATTGATCAGGCTTGGGCCAGTACTTCCATCCATTGAGATACGCGGTTTTTGATGGAGGATGGTCCAACCGATCAGGGAGGTTTCGTCGATAAGCAAGGCAAACTGCCTGCTCAACAGGTCGGTTGCCGCTTCACCTGAGGCTGCCTGCAAGACCACTTGCTGGCCTAAGGCATCGACCAGGAAGATGCCGGCGAAATACAAATTGAAGCGCTCCCGGGTTAATTGCACTGCCTGTTCGAGCAAGCGATCCGGATCGAGATTCTGGCTGATGGATTGGGCAATATGCATGGCAATTTCTGTTTGATCGACGCGGTGGGCCAGTTCCTCGATTTGCCGTTCGTTGGCAGCCATCAAATCCTGATTGCTTTGGAGTATCTGGGCTCTCAGCATGTTCTGGCGATTTTGGTTTAATGAATACTGCCGGTATAAGTAAAGGATCCAAAAGAGCAGGCCATTTCCTACCAGCAAAATTGCTATTTTGATTAGAATTTCGGACCCATTTTTGGTGAGGATGGGATTGATTAACAGGCCGATCATCCCGGCGGTGAATACGACCATCAGGCTGACAATCAAAGCTACCCGGATCGTTTCGAGTCGTTTACCCGGGTTTCGAGTCTTATCAGGCTGGAATGGTTTTGCGGGATCGTTCGCCATGGTGAGGCTCCAGTTTATCCTTGGCCATTATCTGGCCCAGGCGATGGGTCTTCCTGAGATGAGATGGGGGTGATTTCGAGGGTCGCTTTACGGGCATTCACTATTTTCCCAACTTCAGTGGCCGATATTTTCAGAATGGAAGGGATATCTTCCGCCTGGTGCAGCCTGTTGGTGATATCAGACAGGCGTTTCTCGCGTTCCACCTGCTGTTGGTGTTGTTCAACCAGCTGAGTGTTGAGCACAGCGATCGTTAACTGATCGGCTAATAGCGTTAGAACATGGATATCTTCATCCGAAAAAGCATCCACCTGATTGCTCTGGACGTCCAGGACCCCGAAGAGGCGATCGCCGGATCGGATCGGGATGGCCGCCTCTGATCGCGTCAGGGGTAATAAAGGATGAGGCGAATCGCTGGCATCCTGGCGCCCCAGGCTGGCTACCACCGTTAACCCCGTCATGGCGGCCCGCCCGACCGGCGATTGAGAGCCCTGGGAGTATTTAAAGCCATCCAGCTTTAATTGTTCGCTGGCCTCGCCGGCTGATTCGCGCAAGACCAGGTATTCGTTGGCAGGATCGAACAGGTAGATCGCGACGTG
>JAJYIW010000050.1 GCA_021789855.1 Chloroflexota bacterium
CGGCGGGGGAGGTAGAGGGCGTAAGGCAGGCCGCTAAAGATGCTCTGGCGTTCGCCCAGCGAGTCCCATTGCCCGCGGTTTGATTCAACCGATAATCGCCCGCTCAACACGACCAAAGCCAGCTCGTGCTCGCCGGTCTGATGGACCCAGGACTGGCCGGGGGACAAACGGCGGGCTTGAAAATGCAGCGTGTCCCACCTGGCCTGCTCAGGGTGCACTTCGCTCATCAGGCCCGGGTCAGGCGAGGTCACGGGGTGAATCATCAGGTTACCAGGATGGTATTGGACGGGCATTTTTTCTCCTATGGCGAAGTCATGGAATGCGAAAGATCAAAATCAGCGGTAAAAAGCCGTGCTCGTGCGCCTGATCAACTCGGTGGCCAATACCTGATCCACCACGGGTTTTCCAGCCATCAAATCGAGCAACATTTCCATGGCGAGCTGCCCCAGGCGTAGCTTGGGCTGGTGGATCGTGGTGAGGGGTGGGGTGACGTATTGGGCGATCTCGATATCATCGAAACCCACTACGCTCAGCCCTTCCGGCACCGGGATACCCCGCTCCCGGCAGGCCATCAAAGCGCCCACGGCGATCATGTCGTTGTAGCAGAAGACCGCAGTGACACCTTCTTCTAACAATTCCAGGGTGAGCTGGCGCCCATCGGCTTCGTCTTCGCTGTGGTAACGGTGATCGGGTGGGGTGGTTTTGATCCAGGCCGGCTGAGGAGAGATACCGGCTGCGGTTAATACATCGCGGTAGCCCTGCAAGCGGGTGGTGTTCGAGCGCGGCCGGTTGCCGGCGCCCACGTAACCGATCGCGCGGTGACCCAGGTCGAGCAGGTGCTGAGCCGCCTGGCAGGCGCCATCGTAATCATCGACGGAGACCGTATGCAACAGGTCGAAGCCGACCTCGGCTTGCTGGTTGATCAGCACGGCCGGCACGTGGATGTGCGCCATCCGTTCGGACTGCTCAGCGCTGATCCGGGCAGCGGTGACAATGATGCCATCCACCCGGCGGCGGTGGAACGACTCGATCACCGCCATCTCTCGTTCAGGGTCGTTATTGGAGACCCCCAGGAAGATATTCACGTTGGCCTCTTGGGCCACTTCTTCAATCCCACGCACCACCCGGCCTACAAAGGGATCGGCAATGGTGGTCACTACCAGGCCGACGGTGTGGGTGCGCTGGTCTTTGAGGCTTTGGGCCACGGCGTTAGGGGTATAGCCCATCTCCTGGGCGATCTTCTGAATCTGGAAACGCAGGTCAGCGCTGATAAGGGGATTATCGTGCAACGCACGCGACACGGTTGAGTGGGACACACCAGCGACGCGTGCAATGTCAAGAATAGAAATGGCGCGGGTCACATCGTCCTCCCTGGTCGATCGAGAGATGTAGACTGACTTTGCACACGTGTGTATTATACCCGGTTTCCTCAGGCAGATCAAGATAACTTTGGCGAATGTCCGATGTAAAACAGGCAGCTTCGTGCGCTCCCTATTTGCGTCGCCTGGAAAGCCGGCAGCCCGGTCAGGTTCTCGAGCAGGGCGCTGTCTATGGCGCACAAGGCCGGCAGGCCGGGCAGGATAGCCTGGTAGGGACAATGGTTGAAGTAAACGCGAGGTGCGTCAGCGTGGGCTTCCCAGCGCGCCTGGTATTTCATTTGATTTAATTCCTGGATAGCCTGGCTCAGCTTTTGGCTCAGGTGGGCCGATCCCGGCAGTTGGCGGGGCGCCAGGTGATCAACCAGGCGCTGGATAACGACCTTTTGCTCTGCCTCGGGATAACCGGCCAGGAGTGTCTCCAGCAAGGCCAGGCACAGCCGGTCAAGGTTATGCGGCATTAAGCGCGGAATTAATTGGTAGCGGTAAGTGGGCCGGCCCCGCCCCGCCCGGGAAGATGGCCGCACGACCTCGATCGCCTGGCCTGCCAGCAGGGCAGCCAGGTGATGGCGGATGTTGGGGATGGTCATTCCCATCGCGTGCGCCAGCTCAATTGCCGAAGCGGTTTCATGGGCTTGCAGGTAATCCAAAATCTGGTTGCGGGTGGTTGCGGTCATCTTGCTTTCAATTATAAGAGGCTACCCTAATTAAGTAAATGATTATTTACTTAATTAGGAACTTGACAAGTACCTGGGCCATGATACAATGGCCTATCAGAATGAATTGGAAGGAAAGCCTATGAATGAACCCTCCTTAAATTCCCCTGGTTTCACGGTCCCCCCTGAATTAGCTCAACAAGTGTCGATAACGACCCTCGATCGGATTTATAACTGGAGCCGGCGTAATTCTCTCTGGCCATTGATGTTTGGCCTGGCCTGCTGCGCCATCGAAATGATCTGTACGGCGGCCAGCCGCTACGATTTTTCCCGCTTTGGCATGGAAGTCATGCGGGCCAGTCCACGCCAGGCGGATGTGATGATCGTCGCCGGGACGGTTACCAAGAAGATGATCCCCCAGATCGTTCGGCTGTACAACCAGATGGCTGAGCCCAAATACGTCATCGCCATGGGCGCCTGCGCGTCGGGTGGAGGGCCATTTAAGGAAGGTTACAACGTCGTTTCTGGGGTGGACCGGTTCGTCCCGGTGGATGTCTATATTCCCGGCTGCCCACCCACCCCACAGGCCCTGTTGAATGGCCTGATTACTTTGCAGAAAAAGGTGGACGGCGAATCGATCAAGACGGCGCGCTGGTATCGTAAAGAGGTGGTCGAAGCGATCCCCGTGCCTGTGCTAGGCCCGGATTTGATGGATCCCAGGAAATATGATCTGATCCGCCTGAAGATGCACCCGGTGGAAGAAACCCCTGCAGACGAGAACACGCCGGTGAATGGCAGCAACCCTGGCGGTCCGGCTACCGTATCACCAGAGGATAAAAGCCTGTGATGGAACAACTTGCAGCCGATGCGCTTGAGCGATTTAAAGACAGTTTGACCCCCGATACCCGGCCTGGCTTTTCAGGATTCCTGATCCCCGTCGACCGGCTGACCGAGCTGGCCACCTCCTTGCGGGATGAGCTGGGGTACGATTACCTGTCATCCATCACCGCAGTGGATTATTTTCCCGAAGATAAGATTGAGGTGGTTTACCACGCCTATAAAACCACCGGCGGGACAGCCTTCGTCTTTAAGGTGCAGGTCCCACGCAATGATGCCGTGGTGCCCTCTCTGGTGGCGATTTATCCCGGCGCGGATTTCCAGGAGCGTGAAGCCTGGGACTTGATGGGGGTGCGCTTCAGCGGGCATCCGGATTTACGCCGGATTTTGCTCTGGGAGGGCTTTGCCGGCCACCCGTTGCGCAAAGACTGGCACGAACCCTATTTCGAAGAAGATACCAAGCCGTTCAAGAGCCGCTGGCCGGATGGCCACGCCGTGCGGGCCGAGACGCTCAACCCGTTTGAGGATAACGTCCAATACCCGGTCGGATTTGACCCGGCCAATTGGACCCCCGATGTCGAAACGTTGCTTTATGCCGGCCTGGTCACCCCTCAGCAGCTTCAAGATAATGAATTTAAAACCGACCGGCTCGTGGTCAACCTGGGCCCTCAACACCCCTCCACGCACGGCGTATTTCGCATGGTGGTCTCGCTGGAAGGTGAGACGATCATGGATCTCAAGCCCGTGATGGGCTACCTCCATCGCAACCACGAAAAGATTGGCGAGCGCAATACTTATCTGCAGAATATGCCGTTCACCGACCGCCTGGATTATGTCACTTCCATGACCAATAATTTCGGCTATGCCCTGGCGGTAGAGAAGTTAATGAATATCAAGCCACCCGAGCGAGCAGAGTACCTGCGGGTCATGATGGCAGAGCTGACGCGTATCTCGAGCCACCTGATCGCAATCGGCTTTTTACTCAATGACCTGGGCGCTTTCTTTACCCCGGCGCTGTACACCCTGGAAGAGCGCGAGCTGATCCTGGACATCTTTGAAGCCGTGTCAGGGTCGCGCATGATGTGCAACTACTTCCGTTTTGGGGGAGTGGCCAGGGATTTACCTGAGGGCATCGTCGAAAAGGTGCGCGCCCTGGTTGACCGGTTGCCGCGCAAGATAGACGAATGGGATCGTTACCTGACGCGCAGCGAGCTGGTGCAGATGCGTGGCCAGGGGGTGGGTGTGCTGACGGCAGAGCAGGCGATCGCTTATTCGGCGTCCGGCCCGGTGCTGCGCGCGTCGGGCGTGCCGTATGACGTCCGCCGCGCCGAGCCTTATAGTATCTATGACCGCCTTGATTTCGACGTGGCGGTGACTTATCATGGCGACGTGTACGATCGATACCTGGTGCGCATGGAGGAAATGCGGCAGAGCCTGCGTATCCTCAACCAGGTGCTCAAGGAGTTGCCGGAAGGCCCGATCCAGACTGGGAAACCGCAATACCAGGTGAGAGTCCCGGCGGGTGAATCGTATGGCCGCGTAGAAGGCCCCAAAGGCGAAATAGGCTTTTACGTCATTTCAACCGGAAAGCCTAATCCGTGGCGTTACCACGTCCGCGCGCCTTCTTTTATAAACCTGACCAGCCTGAACCAGATCGCCCGCAAGCATAAGATAGGCGATGTGGTGGCCATCCTGGGCTCTATTGATATCGTCTTAGGCGAGGTTGACCGTTAGCTGATTGATCCAGAGGACTGTGGCCAGCCTGCCTTTTCAATGCGTTTTGACAGGCTGGTGTTTTTCGGAGGAGGTCCATTATGTGGTATGGTTGGCAAATGATTAAAGGGTTGGGGGTGACGCTTAACCATTTTCTGGAAACCTACTGGGGCGATCTCAAGATGCTCTGGACGGGCAAACGCTATTACACCCCGGAAGGGATTGCCCAGCGCACCAGCAGTGAGGTCAGCGGTATCTTTACGGTACAATACCCTGAAGAAAAGATCCCCGTCCCAGAGGAGTTCCGGTATATCCCGTTTCTGGTCTATGATATCGGCGCGGATGGCAAGCCGGTGGACCGCTGTACGTCATGCGGCATCTGCGCCAAGGTTTGCCCGCCGCAATGTATTTACATTGTCAGGACGAACGACCCGGTGACGGGGCGGCCGGTGCCTGCGCCGGCCAGTTTCGAAATTGATATCGATATTTGCATGAACTGCGGCCTGTGCGCTGAGTATTGTCCTTTTGATGCGATTAAGATGGATCACGATTACGAAATTGCCAGTTTTGAGCGCATGCACCACCATATTTACGATAAAGACAAGTTATCCAAGCCCGCCTCGTATTATGCGTCGATCCGGCCGGTTAATAATGCGCAGGAAGAGGCGGCCAGGGCTGCTAAAGCAGCTAGAATGCCTCAAAAATCATGACGATATCTTTACACCGGGAATCCCATGTATAACTCAGATACAGAGCTGCTTTTCCCTTCGAGAATTATTCCCACTTTGCGCGATCTGCGCGGCCAGGCCTGGCAAGAGCTGATCGACCAGGTGACAAGTTTGCCTGAAAATCACCCGGGTTATATGGCATTTGTGCTGATGATGGTGCGCATGGGTGGGTGCGTGCCATGCAATGCCGATTCGTTTCGCGCGATGCGGGGTTGCACCCAATGCGCGCGCCAGACTATTCGGCGGCTTCATAACCCTGACGCGGACCTGGTAGCCCAATATGGCCAGGTGCAAAAAGAAGTGACGGCTTATCTGGCGACGGTAGAGTCCCGAGAAGCGAAGGAAAAACTTTAGGTCACAGAAAGGACCCTTTGTGGTGGAACGATTGATCACCCAAGAAGATGTATTGCATGCGTTAAGTAAAGTCCAGGAACCGGAGCTTCATAGGGATCTGGTGAGTCTCAATATGATCCGCCAGATTGAGATCCAGGGAACGACGGTCAAATTTGTAATTGTATTGACGACGCCGGCCTGTCCATTAAAATCACAGATTGAAAGCGAAGCCAGGAAGGCGGTCATGGCCCTGGGGGCCAGGCGCGTGGATATCCAGATGATCTCGAATGTACCGGCGGATGGAAAGTCGCGCGAGCTGCTCAAGTTACCCGTGCGCAACGCAGTGGCCATTGCTTCGGGCAAGGGCGGCGTGGGTAAAAGCACGGTAGCGGTGAATGTGGCAGTGGCGCTGGCGCGGAAAGGAGCGCGGGTAGGCCTGCTCGATGCGGATATTTATGGCCCCAACATCCCGACGATGATGGGCGTTGACCAGCTACCTCCGCCGACCGAAGATAAATTGATCCCGGCTGAAGCTTACGGCGTCAAAATGATGTCCATTGGGTTTCTGGTCAAGCCGGGCCAGCCGCTCATCTGGCGCGGCCCGATGCTCCACTCGGCCATTCGCCAGTTCCTGAGCGATGTGGAATGGGGCGAGCTGGATTACCTGATAATTGACCTGCCGCCGGGCACCGGCGATGCTTCGCTAAGCCTGGCCCAGTCCATTCCCCTCAGCGGCGGGGTGATTGTGACCCTGCCTCAGCAGGTGTCTCTGGAAGACGCCAGCCGCAGCCTGGCGATGTTCCAGACTCTGCAGGTGCCCATTCTGGGCGTGGTGGAAAACATGAGCTACCTGGAACTGCCAGATGGCAAGCGCATGGAAATATTTGGACATGGCGGCGGCAAGACCCTGGCGGAATCGGCCCAGGTGCCCTTCCTGGGCGCCATTCCCATGGATGCAGCCGTGCGCCAGGGGGGTGACGAAGGCCGCCCGGTGGTGGTTACCCAGCCCGAATCCCCCACAGCCCGGGTGATGAATGCGATTGCAGAACAGATAGCCGCTGGGCTGAGCGTGGCGGCGTTGACCCCCCATCCTGAAGGCTCGCCAGCCGCGGCAACCGGGTAAGCGCGAGTGATATAATAAACCCATGCCTACCCCTTTTGTTATTGGTATCCGGTTCAATCGAGTCGGAAAAATTTATCATTTTGATGCCAGCAAGATCAATGACCTGAGACCCGGGGATCAGGTGGTGGTCGAAACCAGCCGGGGGATTCAACTTGGCGAGGTAGCGACGATTCTGACCAGCATCCCGCAGGGTGAGGGCAATTTAAAGCCGGTCGAACGCCGGGCAACCCCCCGCGATCTCCTGTTACGCCAGTTATGGAAAAACAAGGAGCCTGATGTTATCGCCGGGAGCCGCCGGCGGGTGAATGAGCTGGGGCTAAAAGGTATTAAAATCCAATCGACTGAATATAGCTATGACGGCTCGCGCCTGACGATCCTGTTCAGCAGTGAATCGGAAGAAAAGGTAGAGTTGAAATCATTGCGCCAGGATGTGCAGAGGATGTTTCAACCTGCCCAGGTGGAGCTGCGCCAGATAGGCCCGCGCGATATCGCTAAAATGTTGGGCGGCATGGGCGCCTGTGGGATGGAATCACGCTGCTGCGCCAGGTTCCTGACCGAATTCAGCTCGATCTCAATCCGCATGGCCAAGGATCAGGGAATTTCGCTGACGCCGGAAGAGATCACGGGGATGTGCGGCCGGTTGCGTTGCTGCCTCATTTATGAATATGAAATGTATGCAGCGGCTCGCGCCCAGCTTCCCAAGCGCAACAAGCGGGTGATGACCCCGGATGGGGAAGGCAAAGTGGTGGATGTGATCCCCCTGCGCGAGATGGTGATCGTCGAGATCCCCGAGCTTGGCCAGCGGGAATATCCCAAAGACCAGCTACAGCCGTTGGACGAGCTGGAAGCCTTAAATAGAAAAGCTGCCGCGCCGTGTCCGTCGAAGAATGGCGAGGGTTGCAATGTTAATGTGAAAAGCGGAGGTTCAAAGAAGACATGACGGCTTTACCTGAAAACTGGGAAGGGTCCAAAAAAATATTGGTGATCATGGCCCATCCCGACGACCCCGAATTTTTCTGCGGCGCAACTCTTGCCCGGTGGTCATCCGCCGGGCATTCTATCGCTTATTATTTGCTCACCCGGGGTGATAAAGGCAGCCAGGATCACGCGGTATCGCCCCAGGATCTGGCGGCGAAACGGGTGGTTGAGCAAGAGGCGGCAGCGGCTGAATTGGGCATCCACTCCGTCCAATTTTTATCCTACCCGGATGGCTATCTGGTGGCTGACCTGGCGTTGCGGCGCGACATTGTGCGTATCATTCGCAAGGAACGGCCGGAGATTGTGGTCAGCAGCGACCCGATGAATATCTACTCGGATAATGGGGTTAACCATCCCGATCACCGCACCGCCGGCCAGGCGGTGTTGGACGCCATCTTCCCTGCCAGCGGCAATTATTTCTTTTTCCCTGAATTGTTGGTGGAAGGGCTGACTCCCCATTCGGTCAAGGAGCTGTGGTTTAGCATCCCATCCGCCGCCACCGTGAACGTGACGGTAGATGTGACCGAGCACTGGGAGCAGAAAATCAAGGCTTTGCGCCAGCATAAAAGCCAGATCGGCGACCCGGATAAATTAGAAGAACGCATGCGCCAGCGCAAAACAGCGGGTAGCACCGCCGAGGCGCCCCACTACGAGGAGCGCTTCCACCGCATCGTTTTTGGCTGAAAGCTAAAGCGCTTTGAGCCGGGCGTTTATTTCTCCTGGTTAAATTTGTATAACCCTGGGATCAATTTACTACCAATTAGGGCTTGATTCTCTAGATAAGTCGTGCTATACTTTTTTTGCATTGATTAATCTGATTAATACGATTTATCTTAGATACCATGCTCAGAAGTAACTTCACCCCCGATCACATGTCGGAATTTGTCCAGTACCTGGTCAAGAAATACCAGAATGATGGCGAGCGCCTGCCATCGCTGGCCGAGCTTAGCCAGGAGCTGGGCCTGGGCGTGGCCACGTTACGCGAGCAACTGGAAGTGGCTCGTGCCCTGGGGTTTGTCGAAGTCAAGCCGAGGGTCGGTATTCGCCCCTTGCCTTACTCGTTTTCCCCCGCTGTCCACCAGAGCCTGACCTATGCCTTGATGCTGGATCCGAAGTACTTTCAATCCTTTTCCGATGTGCGTAACACCATCGAGGCAGCTTACTGGCGCCAGGCGGTCAGCCGTTTGGGGCCTGAAGATCACCAGGCCTTGCAGGAACTGGTCGACCGGGCGATGGACAAACTGCATAGCCCCCAGGTTCAAATCCCCCACAGAGAACACCGCGAGCTTCATCTCTCCATCTATAAACGCCTGGAGAATCCTTTTGTCCTGGGATTGCTCGAGGCTTATTGGGATATGTATGAAGCCTTTGGCCTGGCTATCTACAACGATTATGCTTATCTGGAAAAGGTGTGGCATTACCACAAAGACATGGTGGATGCCATTTGCAGGGGTGATATCCCGGCGGGATATCAGGCCCTGGTAGACCACATGAACTTATTAAGTGAGCGGTCTC
This sequence comes from Chloroflexota bacterium, assembly GCA_021789855.1. Classification (GTDB taxonomy): domain Bacteria; phylum Chloroflexota; class Anaerolineae; order Anaerolineales; family Anaerolineaceae; genus JAJYIW01. Next base: position 9,260 of record JAJYIW010000050.1, read on the forward strand.
TTCACCCATCCCGGCAAAAATTTGAATAAAAGGAGATTTTATGGTACTCGAAGATCAAACAGCCACCCGACCCTGTTCATCCACGCCTCAAGAGGGCATGGTCAACAATTTCACCATCACCTTCGCGACGATTAATGGCTCGGGGAGCGCCACGGCTAACAACACCATCCTCCGGGCGTTATTTAAAATGGGCATCCCGGTGTCAGGTAAGAATATTTTCCCATCCAATATCCAGGGCTTGCCCACCTGGTACACCATCCGGCTCAATAAAGATAGCTTTTTATCGCGGGTGGAACATGACGATGTTGTGGTGGCGATGAATCCCGTTTCTTTTTCTACGGATGTGAACCGGCTCGTTCCGGGCGGGGTCATTTTTTACGCGGATGACATTCGCCAGCCGATCACCCGTAAAGATATCGTGGCCTATCCCATGCCGGTGAAAAAGCTGGCCCGCGAAGCAGATGCAGCGCCCAATATGCGCGATTATGTCGCCAACATGGTGTATGTGGGGGTGGTAGCGCAGATGCTTGGAATCAGCATCGATGAAATTTATAAGGCGTTAGATTTCCACTTCAAAGGTAAAACCAGGCCGGTGCAGTCCAATTTTGGTGTGGTCAAGGCTGCTGCCGATTGGGCGGCGGCCAACCTGAAAAAAAACGATCGCTACGGGGTGGAATCCATGCCTCCCTTGAACGATTACATCATGGTGGATGGCAACACAGCCGCTGCCTTAGGGGCAATCTTCGGTGGCGTGCAATTCGCTGCCTGGTACCCGATCACCCCTGCCTCCAGCCTGGCCGAATCGCTGGTGGAATACCTGCCGGAGCTGAGGAAAGATCCGAAAACGGGGAAGGACACCTTTGCGGTGGTGCAGGCTGAGGACGAGCTGGCCGCGGTAGGCATGGCGGTGGGCGCCGGTTGGGGTGGGCTGCGCGCGATGACCTCGACCTCCGGGCCTGGTTTTAGCTTGATGACCGAATATGCCGGCCTGGCCAACCTGGCGGAAGTGCCGCTGGTGATCTGGGACGTGCAGCGCGTGGGGCCAAGCACTGGCCTGCCGACGCGCACTGCCCAGGGCGACCTGACCTTTGCTAACTTCATGGGTCACGGGGATACCAGTTACGTGATCCTGATCCCTGGTTCGGTTACGGAATGCTTCGAGTTCGGCTGGCGTGCTTTCGACCTGGCTGAACGGCTGCAAAGCCCTGTGCTGGTGCTGAGCGACCTGGACCTGGGGATGAACCAGTGGATGACCAAGCGCTTTGAATATCCTGATTCACCCATGGATCGCGGGAAGATCCTGTGGGAAAAAGACCTGGAACGGCTCAACGGCGAGTGGGCGCGCTACAAGGACGTGGACGGGGATGGCATTGCTTATCGCACAGTGCCGGGCAACCGCCATACGCGTGCGGCGTACTTTACACGCGGCACCGGCCACGATGAGAACGCCGGTTATTCCGAGGATAATAAAACCTGGGAGAACAATCTGCTGCGGATCAAACATAAATTTGAGGTTGCCCGTACGATTGTGCCCAAGCCGGTAATCGAACGACAGCCCGGGGCGAAGTTTGGCATCATCAGCATGGGCTCCACCGATCCGGCCATTGAAGAGGCGCGTGCTTGCCTGCAGCGTGATGGTATTCCGGTGGACTATATGCGCATCCGTTCGTTGCCATTCAGTCCTGAAGTTAAGGATTTTATCTTCAGCCACGACCACCACTATGTGGTCGAAATGAACCGGGATGGCCAGCTTCACCAATTATTGTCCCTGGACTTCCAGGATTGCTCGGTGAGCCTGGTTTCGACGGCTCACACCGACGGCTTGCCCCTGACGTCTGAGTGGATCAGCGGGCAGGTCCTTTCACATGAGGAGAAAAAGAATGACTGAGCTGGCGGGTGGTTTAAAACTTAACCTGGCAGGCATGTCCAGGACAGATTATAAAGGGTTGCCCAGCACGCTATGCCAGGGGTGCGGGCACAATTCGATTGCGTCGCAGATCATCGCGGCCTGTTACGAGCTGAACATCGTTCCAGAAGAAGTGGTCAAGTTTAGCGGAATTGGTTGTTCGAGCAAGAGCCCGACCTATTTCCTTAGCCGTTCCTTCGGGTTCAACGGCCTGCACGGGCGTATGCCTTCCCTGGCGCTGGGCACGCTGTTTGCCGACACCCGCCTGAAAGGCATCGGCATCAGCGGTGATGGCGATTCGGCCAGTATTGGGCTGGGCCAGTTCAAACACCTGGTGCGGCGGAATGTGCCCATGGTCTATATCGTCGAAAACAACGGCGTTTATGGCCTGACGAAAGGGCAGTTCTCGGCTACGGCTGAAAAGGGACTGGCCCTCAAGAAGCAGGGTACCAATCCCTATTTACCCATTGATATCGCCATGGAAGCCCTGGTTTCGAACGCGTCCTTTGTGGCCCGTTCTTTCGCAGGTGATCCCAAGCAGGTGAAGGAGCTGATCAAGGCGGCTTTCAGTCATCATGGCATTGCCGTGCTGGACATCATCAGCCCGTGCGTGACCTTCAACAACCAGGACGACGCGCTGCACTCCTATAGCTGGGGCAAGGACCACGAAGCGCCGCTGCATGAAATTTCCTACGTCCGGCCAAGGGATGAGATCACCGTCGAGGACTTCGAGGAAGGCGAGATCAGGGAAGTGACCCTGTATGATGGGTCGCAGATCATCTTGAAGAAGCTCGAGCGCGATTACGATCCCACCGATCGCTGGCAGGCCTTGCGCATGCTGGAAGATGCCCAGCGCAATAACTGGTTAGTCACCGGTTTGATCTACGTTAATCCTAATCAGCCTACTATTTTCGACATGTACAACCTGGTGGACGAGCCGCTCAACCGGCTGGAAAACGAGCGCCTGCGCCCATCGCGTGAGGCGATCGACCAGATCAACGCGTCCTTTGCGTAAATGAGAATAAAACCCTCCCATAAATAAGCTGCTCGCACGGTGTGGGCCGTGCAAAATGAGCAACTGTCATTGCGAAGCGAAGCAATCTAAATATGCGCGCAGATTGCTTCGGCCCAAAGAACGGGCCTCGCAATGACAGTTTCATTGAAAAAGGTTTCATTCATTTTAGAGAGGGGGTCAGCCGGTTGTACCTTCCTCTGGCTGGCTGTGCATATACTCTATCGCGCGCACGACGGCTTCGGCGCGCGAATGGATAGCCAGCTTGATGTAGAGACTGACCACGTGGTTTTTTACCGTGCCCTCGGTGATGCCCAGCTCTTGCGCGATCCGGCCGTTGGGATACCCCTTGGCGATAAGGGCTAAAACAGCCTGCTCCCGAGCGGTCAAAGCGCGATCTGGTTGGATAGGGCCAGCCGGGCGATCGGCGATGATTTCCACCACCGAATGGCTCAACCAGGCATCGCCGCCGGCCACGCTGCGGATCGCGCGGACCAGGGATTCCGGGGCCTCGTCTTTTAAAACGTAGCCGTGGACACCCAGCTTGATCAGGTCGCGCATGTAAGATTCGCCTTTATAGGCGGTCAAGATAAGAATTTTTAGGGACGGACACACCTTTTGCGCGAACTGAACCGTCGACGCGACAGATGGACCGGGCATGCTTATATCCAGCAACAAAACATCCGGGGAAAGCTCCTGGAGCCTCGACCTGACTTCCGTTCCGTTCGTCGCTTCGCCCACGACGGTCATGTCTTCCTCGTCGGAAAGAAGGGCGCGTAAACCGCTGCGGATCAAATAATGGTCGTCGGCGATGAGAATGTTAATCATGAGGCAGCTCCTTTACCATGTCAGCAGTGTCTATCAAAGGAATCGTCACGACGATCTCCGTCCCGTTCCCGGGTCGAGACCGGACGTTCAACCGGCCGCCGGCCGTGCTGGCCCGCTCGGAGATTCCCAGCAATCCATAGTGGTTGGAACGAACCAGCTCGCTCAATCGCGTGGGAGGCTCGAATCCGCCACCATCGTCTTTGATGGTTAAGCTGATGGTGCTTTCTCCTCTTTTTAATATGATGAAGATATGCCGGGCTTGGGCATATTTCAAGGCATTGCGGACGGCCTCTTGAGTTATCCGAAATAGAGTGGTTTTCAGGGGATCAGAATAACTATCGAATTTTTGATCAAATTGAAGCTCGATCGACGGCCCGCCGTTGCCTGTTTTTTGTTCCATTTGAGCGATAAAGTCTTCTAACGCGGCCTGCAGGCCTCTTTCTAGCGGGCCCTCCGGACGCAGCTCGCCGATGATCTCCCGCATCTTATCGCTGACTGCCAGGATGCCCTGCCTGAGGCTGTCTAACTCCCTGTTCAATGCATCTTGGGTCAGCCTCCCTTTCCAGCCTATTTGCCTTAACTTTTTTACCAGGATGGCTAATTGCAGGTTTAGCCCAAGCAGGTCCTGCAAGGGGCTGTCGTGAAGCTCGCGGGCGATCTCACGCCGTTCCTCATCCCTGGCCAGCAATAATCCCTGGTGGGCAGTGGCCAGCTCGTCCTGCCCGGCCCGGATAGCCTCGGATAACAAGACGTTATGAGCGGTCACGCCGGCCTGCCTGGCCAGGATCGACCATACCTGCCAATCGGCTTCCGACAGGACCCCAGCTCCGGGGTCGAGCCCGACCAACCATAAGCCATGCAGCTCGTCACCGGATAAAAGCGGGATCCACAGGCTGATTCCGGGTTGGAAGGCTATATCACGCTCTTCTGGGAGGAATTTCGATCTGGCCAGCCGTTTGTGGATAGCGTTGACGTCCAATAACGGGGCAGAGTGAGACAGGAAGGCGGATAACGTCCCGCCGTTTCTGAAACCGGTTAACGCGCTGCCCGGCTGGTTGAACCCAGTCTTTCCCTGGAGGGCGTACTGGCATTCCCCCGTTTTCAAAAATAGCGCGCTGCTCTGATAACCGGGGATAAGCGTGGTGAGGTGATCGACTAAAATGGCGCGCAATTCATCCCGGTGGAGGACCGTCCCCAGGGATTGGGCCATCTGCGACAGCCGCTCCAGGCGCCCGCGGTCGTCGCCGTAAAGCAGCCATTCAATCATCCGGCCTGTTAGATGGTTGGCTCGTACCAGGATGAACAGCGCCGCGATCCCGAACCCTGCGCTGAGATAGGTCCAGGATGGCGGCCAGGAGGGGATTAATCTTTCGAGGGTTTGTAAGGCGATGGTATAGAGGCTGGCAAAGAAGACCCCGGCGAGATAATACCCGGCCAGGCGGACCAGCAGAGCATTTCCCCGGATCGTTTTTTGGCGCAGGATGGAGTAGCCATAGCCAAGCGGTATGATCAACAGCCAGACGAAGTTGACCTCGTAAGGGACGAACGCCAGGCCTGACAGCTCGGGTAACAACGACAACAGCAGCAATGGGAAAGAGGCCAGGACCACCGAGGTGATTGCCAGGCGGATGCGGTGGTGGTCGACGGTCGTAGGAGTTCCCCGCCAACGGGCTGCGAGGAAACTAACAGTCGCCAGCACCGAGATGACCAGGATGATGCGGACCCCAGACCTTAAAAAGGGAAACCATCCCATGGCATTGAGAGCGTCGATGGTCCAGGTTAAAAATGGGATGGCCGCTAACCCGGCCAGGATGTAAAAGGCGAGCAGGGCAATCCGTTCCGGGCGCCGCAGCGAGCGCAACGTCCAGGCGAGGTGGAAGTGTAAGAAAACCGGGCTGAACCAGGCGAGCAGGATGTAGAAGCCCCTCCCGGCCAGGTCATTACCCATACCGGATAGAAAACCGGCCGATAATACGGCAGAACCCAGCGAGAGAAAAGCCACCGTGATGAAGGGCTGCCTGGTCGCCAAGGCGACCAGGCTGGCGATCCAGAAACCCAGGCCGACCAATGGAGTCGCCAGGTCCCAGAGGGAATTGGGACAGGCCTGGAATCCCGGGCGGTAATAACCGGGCAGCATGTGGAGGATGGTCCAGGCTAACAGAAACAGGCTGGAGCCACACAGGACAATTTTCCCCAGGAGGCTGAGCCCGGGCTTTTTAACCAGGTTGCTTTTCAGGTTCATAGGGCAGGTGGGTAAGGGCAGGGAAGGCTTTGTCGAAGAGCGCTAATACTTCACCCTTTATCTCGGTTAAAAACGGCAGTCCTTCCAGAGCACAGGCCGCTCGTTGACGTTCCAGCCAGGCTGCCGACGAAAGATAGCTTTGGCCGCCCAGGTCCTTTACGATTTCTTGAACTTTCCTCATGGCCTCGAGGTTGCCCTGGCCCGATTCGCTCAAACAACGCTCGAGAGTTTCCCGTTCCACAGCGCGGGCAACCAGGCGAGCGTAGCAGAGGGGCAGGCCGGATTTCTCGTGAGCCAGGTCGGTAGAGACCATCTCGCCCCACAGGTCGTTGTAATCGTCGGCAATCTGGACCAGGATGCCCAGGTGGCGACCGAATTCTTCGAACTGCGGAGCAATACTTTCATCATCACAGCTAACGGCTGCCCCCGCCCAGGCTGCCCAGGCGAAAAGCGCCCCTGACTTTAGCGAGGCGTTCTTCAGCCATCCATCCGGATCCAGAGACAGATTTTCACCAGAGGCCGAAAGGTCAGCCTGTTGGCCGGCGCAGGTATCCAGGCATGCCCGGGCAAACCTGCTGATCATCAGCGAAACTGTTCGCCGGCGTATGGCCATTTCCTCCAGGCGGGCCAGCGCCGATTGAGCGGCAAACAAACAGCCTGTAGCCAGGTTGATGGTTTCAGGGAGGCCGTCGCGGATCGTCCCGTCTTCCACATCGTCGTAAAGCTTTGCCGCCAGCCGGATAAACTGCCAGGCAGCCGTTATGGGAATGGTGCGATCGATGCACTGAGGAGATAGCGCCTGGGAGATGAAGGCCGGCAGGAACTCGAAATAAACGACGGGTTCTTGAGCACTCAATTGATAATAGGATGTTACCAGCTCACTTAGCCGCTCTCTAAAGCTATCTCCCGGTATCCTGTCCAGCACCACGCACGAAATGAATTCCAGGCATGCAGGGGGATATGAAAGTGGCAGCTGCATAGGAAATTAGCCTGCCGGCCGATCGATGGTCCGGTAAGGTGGGAAAAGCCAGTTGATCGGGTCCATTTCTTGTAACGGCCTTTCCAAAGCGCCGTCCGGTTTTCGAACCGAAGCGGTTATCACCAGGATGGCCTCCTTTTCGAGGTTTTCGAGAGGAATGTGGGGGTCAACGCTGTAGTCTCGAACCAGGGTATGAATGGCTAAAGCTAATCGATTCATTGTATCCCTCCTGTAAACGGCTATTAAACTATTTACGATCAAATCTTTTGCCGGAAGTTACGTGACTGTGATGGCTCTCATGGGCTGGATGTATCCATCATACCCGATTACCGGCCTTTTGTCATGTGCCTGATGGTATATCTTTAACCATGACTTTTGCCCTATGCGCGTAGATATATAATTAATCAAAGGATATATAGTAAAAGTCATAGAAAAAAATATACCAACAGCTAGATGACAAAGGAGGAAAAAGTAGCTATGATGTTAAGAAATACACGAATTATTAACGATAAATAGAAAAAATGGGTCAAAAAGGTTTAGCGATAAATTAGTCACCCACTCTTCTCTTATCTTGTCCCGTGTGAACTTGACCTAAAATGGCGAACAAAGAGAACATATTTGCTACAGTTACCATAACTAAATTGTTCGAGGTGAATTTATTATGAATGTATCTAAAAATAACTTCATATTAGTATTGCTATTGGGGATTTTAATTCTTCTGATGATTGCGATTGTTGGCCTCTTCATTCAAATGAACCGGCTACAAAGCGAAATCATTACAGTATTCAAGGCTCAAATACCAGGAAATGGACTCGATATCAATACTATGGCTCCGGATTTTTCTTTAACCAATCTTTTAGGAAAGAAGATTTCACTAACTGACTTTAAGGGGCATAAAGTGTTGCTAGTCTTTGCATCAACCACATGTCCTCATTGTATTGACATGTTCCCCCATTTAAAAATTTTCGCTGACAGATCATCAAACATTCAAGTTGTAATGGTCTTGAATGGGTCGGTGGAGGATGATCAGAAATTAGTCCAAACTCAAGGTTATAGCTTTCCGGTGTTAATATGGGATGAAGCAATTGCTCAAGATTACAAGATACCTGGAACACCATTCTTCTATTCGATAGATGAGAAAGGAGTAATAAAGAGCTTAGGAAATGCTATCACAGAAGATCAAATAGCGAAATTGGTACAAACTGTAGACATTAAATACTAAGAATGGAGGAATATTAGAAATAAATGGTTGGATAATTACAACACTCTCGAATTTGTTCCTAAAGAGAAATCCCTCTATCGAAAACTTGTACAGGAGGATTTTAAAATGATTAAGCAAACGATGAAACAGCAAACTCTGTTAAAATTATTATTGGGTTTGCTGGTTATTTCGCTGCTGTTAGCTGGAATATCATTAGTTACTACAACAAACGTCAGCGCAGCTTCAGTAATACCATTAAGAATGTGTGAGAACAACCACTGTTATTACTATGGTCAGTTTGAGTGTGCATATCAATGCTGTGATGTTTGGTGCTGCCTGGATCCTCAAGGTATTAATTGTGGTGCTGGTCAATGGTATTGCGAATCCGGTTGGTATTGTTGTAGCTCCTGCCCATACTAGATC
>JAJYIW010000051.1 GCA_021789855.1 Chloroflexota bacterium
GTGGTAAACGTCCAGCTCACGCTCTCGGCCAGGGTAGCCCCGTTCGCTGATTTTGTCCCTGCCGGGATGGTTATCTTAAAGGCCGTAGCTTTAGGCAGGCGGTCTACTTGGACCGAATCATATTGGAAGGTCAGGGTACGTGTACCCAACCAACGCCACGTACCGGGCAGTGCAGGCTCAATCCGCGCCGGAACCTGGCTGGCAGATAGATCCGCCTGGGTGTCAACTGCTACCATAGGCTGATTAAAGGTAACGCTGGCAAAGGGCGCGATAGAAATTTCTCCCTCGGGGGCATAGCGGAGCACCTGCAACGGCCCAGCCTCGCCGGCGGCTGGGGGTGGAGTAGCTTGCCCTTGAGGAGGAAATGGCTGCTGAACGGTCTCCCCGGCGCGGGGTGGGGGCAGGGGGCCTTGGGGCAACTTGAAATCGGCCTGAGCATTGGGATCAACAGGCAGGGCCGGCAACCGGTTGAGCAATTGCGCCGTCTGGTCAGCGGGCAACGGTTCGCCCGTGGACAGCGGCAAGTTGGCTGCGGCTTGCGGTTGCGGCTTGCCTTCACTTAATGTCAACGCGACAGAAACAGGATTTAATCTTGCCATTTCCGCCCCTCCACTGGTAACCTCATTCCCATCTTGCGACTGAGCCTGTGGAATGGCCTGCCCATTCCCAGCGGCATGGGGCCGGCGCAGGCCAAACCAGATCAATCCCCCGGCAACCACTACAACGGCTAAAATAGCCGCAGCGATAAACCCATATCGGCGCAACAGGAGCAACCAACGGCCGGCCATAGCGATCCCTCCTCTTGAAAAACAGGGAGTCTTCCCACCAGGTATTTTTAACCTCTTTTTAACTTAGACGCCAGCGATGGAGAAATGTTCCCCGGCGGCTGGTCGGGATCTTTCGACTATGGCTGAGCCGGGGGGTTGACGCAATCTTCGACGCCCCAGTCCCTGCTTTTAAGTGACACCGGCCAGTTAAGGGTGGGGGAACCGGGAGGGGCGCTCAGCAACGACCATTGAAAGGATTGTTCATACTGGATATTTCCATTGCTGGCGTTTAAAACGTAAAATTGCCAGGGCTGGGACAGGGCTGTAATTTCATTAATCATCAGGTTCTGCCCCCTTTTCTGATCCAATAGCGATTGGGTATCACGGGCGCCCACCAGGGCCAGGCTCTGCCCATCAGGCTTCCATAGCAGATAATCCGCATAGAGCAAGGAGATGAGCCGGGTTGTTTGCCTCGTGAGGAGATTCAAAATGAAAACTCCACAAGTTCCCAGGGATTTGTCGCAGCCAAAAAACGCCAGGCGCTGGCTGTCGGGAGCAAAGGCAAAACCGCCCAGGGTGAATCCATCCGGCATCACCCGGTAGGCGGATTGGAGCGAGGACAAATCGGCCAGGTAAAGGGAAGTATCTCCGGTGATTCCCTGCCCATTGGAATTATAGGCAATCATACGGCCATCCGGAGACCGCTCACACGTCAGAATCGAGTTGCCGCCTAACGGGATGCTGCCCAGGTAGTGTCCACTGGCAAACACATCCATCGTGGGGCCGGGATCGGAGCCCGGCGGATACCTGAAGGCAAGCTGGCTGGTTGAAGGGTGGAGCGCTGGCTCGGTTATCACTTGAGATCTTTGAGCGGTGGGGACGGCGCCTTTCCAGGCCGCCAGTGCATTTTGATTATTATGAATATCCGGGACGCCCGAAAAATTAGCGGCATATTGGTCACCCAGGTAAAGGGTTAGATTAAAAATGGACGAGGGAATGGGTGGATTGTAAGCGATCGCAGTGACCTGTGTTTCGGACAGAATGGTTTTCTGGTCCTTGCCGCCGTACTCGCGGCGGAAAAGGATAAGGCCATAACGCTGGTCGATCCCCAGGATTTCTGTCAGACTCGTCCCATTATGGTGATCGATAATCCAGGCCGGGCGCCCCGCGATCGTATCGCTGCCCTCGAACTCGTATTGCCCGCCAGAGACCAGCATGGTTTGCGGCATGATCAACTTTTGAAGGTCTGGATCATCAAGCAGGGCGTGGGTATCGTACGAGCTGGATTGTCCATCCAGGAAATCTTGCAGGGTGATCTGGTCACCTGCCAGGGCCGTGGTCTGGTCGGGTTCGCCATTCAAGGGACCTGCAATCACCCTGACCGAAGAGGGCTGCTCGATCCACATCTGTTTACGGACTATTTGACTGTTCTCATTGGAAGGCAAGCCAGAAGGATCATAATGCTTGACCTCGACATCAGCCCACAGGGAATGCCATTGGGAAAGGTTGGCTTGCGCCAGGCCCAGGATAGTGGAGACGGTTGGAACGGGAGGCTGCGCTGGCAGCAGGTTCGCAACAGGGAGGTTGGAGGGCGTGGTGGCAGGGACTGGCCGAGGCGCAACACTGGGGGTTACCCCTACCCGGGCAAGCGAGCTCAAAACTAGCGGGGAGGCCGGCTGCCGGGGCAGCCGCGCCACCAGCCAGGCGCCGGTAAACAAGAGAGCAACCAGGCAGGTAACCTCAAAGAGTTGTAGCCTGCGAGCCCTGGCCATTCGAACGGCGTGGCCATGCCGGACCTCGTCCAGGATAGAAGTCTGCCACCTGGCCAGCGCTACCGGGCGGTAATCCATCTCTGGCCGGTTGGCTTGTAACCCGGCCAACAAGGCGCTGGCAGCCGGCAATGTTGCGTCTGACAGGCCATAACACTGCGGGCAGCTCTCCTGGTGGCGAGCGACCTGCTCATAGGTTTTCCGTAAGTCTGCCTGAGTCTGGCCCAATGGTTTACCCACAAGATAGGCTATCTCTTCAACAGAAAACCTGTACCCGTCCTGGCATAAGAACAACAGGCTGGCATAACTCCCCAGGTCGCGGTAAATCGATGCCGCGTGACCTGTAAAGATGCCCTCAAGATCGGGTAGAGTCATTTCTCGCGAAACGCCCCTGGAAAGCAACCAACCCTGGTGGGCGTACTGGCGGACGCTTTCTTTAACTACCCAGCTCCATAACCAGGCTCGGCCGCCAACCTCACCGTTATAATCGGCTCGGTGGGCGATAACCTGGATTAGCGTTTGGTTGACGAGATGGATCATCTCAACCGGCGACCCGGTGAGAAGGAAGGCGACGTCTTCGAGCTCAGCGAGATAATCGTCTATGAGAATGGCGCACAAAGCCTCATCGTCCACCTGGTTGCTGTGGAGTAGCCAACCTAAATCGGGCTGTTCACCGGCCTGGGCCACCTCTATTTTGATTATTTCGCCCATATAACTCTACTTTATTGCAAGCACACCGGTTTGTCAAGGTGGGTTGAGAACCGCTCTTTTGACAGGCCATGACCCGGCGCACGCACAGCCTTGCGCCGGAGAAACAATTAGGTTTTTCAGACTGCAATCCGGCTTGGTGGACAAAAACGCCCCATTAAACTGGCGCCGCTTCTTTGCGGTCCAGCCGGATCATCAGCCCAGTTCCTCCCAACAGCACGGCCACAAATGGCAGCAAGCTAAGCCAGTTCTTTAACCCCAGCCAGCCCTGGCCAATATTCCAGGCAAAATGCCCGGCCTCAAGCTGCTTCAGGCAATAGCTATAAATAGACGAATACGCAAAAAAAGGTATCCTGGCAATTTTCACTATGTAATCATCCGGCGCCATCACATTGCTGGCGGATACCAGGGTCATCTGGAAAATCGATATCACCGCCAGGACGACCACCACGGGGAAATAGCGCCGGGGGACAAAGAACAGGGGAATCGCCAGAAACGGTAACATCGGCACGATCTGGCGCGGGCCAAATGAATAACCGCCCCACCACATGAAATAACCTGCGTTGAGCAACAGGTAGGCTGCGCAGGCGATCACAGTAAGCGCCAGTTCGACCCGGTATTGTTTTTTGTGCAGCATAAAATAAGCCCCCACCGCAGCCATGATTAAAACCGGCGACTGCCAAACCAGCCCTTGGGCCGGGTGAAGCGTTTCATAAAACAGGGGCCCTTTGGCCGGCATGGTGATGCCCATAATCCCATGAGACATGGCTTCTTCGTAATAGGGGTTGCTGAGGTACTGGTAACCACTGGCAAGGGGTTTTTGATACACCGCCAAGTTATAACCGACCATTAACGCCATCGGAATAACCCCACCCAGGGCAGGGAGGAGCACGCCGCTGAGACGGGGGAGCCAGCCTTTTTTCCACAACAGGTAGAAGTAATAGAAAATTAGCGGCACCACGACCACCCCTGTGGTGAAGTCAACCAGCAGGGACAGGCCCAAGACGAGGCCCACCAGAAAAAGGTACCAGGGTCTGGGTCGCTCAGCGCTGGTTAAGAGTTGGAGCTGGAATATTAGAAAGAAACCGGTGAACAATATCGAAGCGGCGAGCTGGTGGCCAAAAAAGATCACACTGAAAGGGAAGCACATCGTTCCCAAGGCAATCGCCAGGGTCACGCCGAAGGCCCGTAACCGGCTCTTCGATAAATAACATCCCAGGATATACATCAGGCTGCCAGCCAGGGCCGATGGCAGGCCATTGACCAGAAAGGTCAACAGGTATTTCTGGATCCAGATGGCCCATTCATGGCCCGTCAATCGCATGATCCAATCAATAGGGAAATAGACGATCGCTGCCAGGAGCGATGACCCAATCGCCTTGTCAGTGTAATAATGCCCCTGGTAAACCGATTTATCCCCGGTTTTTAAACCCGAAGCATCATTATTATAGTAAGTATCGATGGTCAGTCGACCCTCGCGGACGATGGCAAAGGTCAATCCAAGCCGTGAGTTACCGTTCCAGCCCGGATCCTGGTAAAAGTAACCATAAGAAATGGCTAACAGGATGAAAACCAACAGGGCATCTTTGGTGAAACGCAACATGACCGTGTCATTCTTTTCCGCTAATTTCGTTCAATTGTAATCGTTAAATGCTGCATTTTGGAGTCCGTAAATAGATGACCCAACAGGCGCTACATCTTCGCGCCGGGAATCCACCCGCCAGCATCCTGGCCGTGAGGTTTCTCTCCTTTGAGGACAGATGGCCCGGCTTTATTGGACAAATAATTGTATAATCCAGGTGTTATCTATTATTCATATTTCCACATGGAGACTTTGCATGTCGCAAGATCTATTCAACCAGATTGCTTCAATCATTTCAAACCACCAAAAAGAAGCGTTGATCACTCCCTTTGACTTTGATCAGAACCGGAAAAACGAATTATTATTTTTCTTTAAACCCGAATGCTTTATTGATAAAACAGAGGCTGATTTTTCCGCCCTTGTTCGCATGACGCTCGACCGGTTTGCCCACCACCAGGTAGAAGTGGCAGGAGGCCTGGTCTTGAATGGGACGCGGCTGGATGAGCTGAGCATCATGGATCGCCATTATGGTTTCATCAACACGCTGTCGCGCCGCGCTTCAACCTTGCTCTCGCGCGATGAGGCTGATTTTATCCAGCGAAACCTGTCGGTGGACCTGGGCAAAGTAGCTGTGCTGGGTGGGCATGAATTTTTGAGCCGCTATCCAGCCTACAACCCCGACACGCTCAACGATCTCTGGCTATCCAAGAAATCCATCAAAGTTCGTAGCGGGTTCTATATCCAGAGCTACGCCGTCGATGGCAGCCAGGTGGTGCTGGTCAATGGATTCCATCCCAGCCAACTGGCGCATTTCACCCATCCCTCTCACCAAATTGGTCTCCTGTTGCTCGAATCCGATACGCCCTGGAAAAGTCTGAAAGATGAGCTGGCCGGCGACACGTATCCTGAGCGCGCGAACCCCACCTCGATCCGAGGGGAATTATTCAAAAATCGATCGCTCTATCACGCCGAAAACATCGCCATATCCAATAATTACATCCACCTCTCTGCCGGACCATTCGAAGCCTTATTCGAGATTAACAACTTCCTCGGGCGGCTGGGTGACATCCGGTTTGACCTGCAGCAGACCAACCTGGCGCGCCGTATGCTGGGCTACGGATTGGCGGCAAAGGATGCCGAACAAGCCCTTTCCAACCCAGGCGGGACGCTGGAGGGAAAGCCCACCGACCTGTTCTCTGCCACTGAAAACATGGATACACCGCCTGCAATTGAGCGTTTTATCCAACTGGTAAAACCATCGGATCATTGAGAGTGCCTGGCGGGTGCTGGAATTTGGGAGAGACCTCGGCGAGGCCTAACTCGGCACAACCTGCTATAATTTTATTGAAGGGTGCCAGGGTATGCATAGTTTGAACAGAGGCTTTATTTTCCTTAAGCAAGTGGTGGGGGCGTCCCGATCTAGCCCGGGTATGCTAAAGCCATCTGCTTATGCGCTGGCGGCAGGCCTGGCCTTTGCGCTGGTATGCTTGCTGCTGATTGGGGGTTGCCTCGGGCTAGGCTGGGGGCGCCCGTTAGCCCTGGGGATCGCCGGATTCTTCATCTGTGTCCTGCTCTCCGGCCAGGTCCTGATCGAGACGTTAAACTCGGCCCTGACAGCGGCTAAAACCGCTGCATTTCTGAACCACGAGGTGGTGGGAACGGCCGGTGAGTTGCCTGCTCTGCGCTCCGCCTGGTCTGATTTGCTCATCTATACCCTTGCCAGGCCAGGCTTGTGGATAACCCGCTGGCCCAGGCGCTGGCAGGGGGTTTCAAAAACCAGCCCAGCCGGCCAGCCTGGTAACCCGCAGGATCCTAATCAGGCCTCAACCGAAAGCCAGGCCTTGATCCCTCCAGCGCCTGGTCAGGCCGTTTCTTCATGGATGAGCGCAGCTTACCTGGTTATTCCCATCCAGGCTGTTGAAAAAATCCATTTACGCGACAGCCTGGCGCGGGCAAACCAGTTGATTCAGAGCCACGCCCTGCGGTTGAATGCCGCCCTGATCGGTGTGCGCTCCTTGAGCTGGATTACCGGAGGGATCATGGGGTTGATCGGGCTTGTCGCCGGCCTGCTCTTTTTCCACCTTACCAGCCCGCTAAGCCACAACCTTGCCGCGCGTTCGGCGTTATTTGCCTGCCTGAGCCTTTTCATTTTTGATTTTCTCTTTTTCGTGGCGCTCACGGCCAGCGCTTACGTCAATTCGGTGTATGCCACCTGTCTCTACCTTTGGTCAGCCAACGCGGAAAAGGCTCGCCTGGAAAACAGGGCAGAACCTGTCCAGGCGCCGGCGTTGCTGGCGGCTGCCCTCGAAAAATAACTTCATCCCGGGATAAGACCCATGCGAAAAGAACTGCTTTCCTGGATTGATATTGATAAATTGATTGATCACCTCCTCCCGCAGTTGGAAGAGGAGTATGATGCCATGCTGATGGTCACCCGCGGGGGAATCATCCCTGGTGGCCTGCTGGCCGAAGCGATGGGGATTACCACCATATTCACCGCATCGGTGGACTTTCCGGCGCAGACCCAGGCGGAAACCGGCCGTTTACTGGCCTGGCCCCAGTTCTTGATGTTCCCCGAAGACGCATTGCTGCGACAGCGGACCATCCTGGTTGTGGATGACGTATGGGGATCAGGCAGGACGATCACCTCGGTGAAAAACAGGGTCTCCGTGGCAGGTGGGGTGCCTTATACCTGCGTGATGCACTTTAACCCACACCGCAACCTGTTTGGCACCACTCGCCCTGACTATTACGCCGCAATCACCGACGCCCACATTGTGTACCCCTGGGAGATCAACCGCGGGCCAGAAAGCATCCTCCTGCGCGATTTCTAAACCACATTCACCCTGGAGCTCCGCCCCACCTTTTCCACCTCTATCCGGGTGGGGAAGGCATCTTTGAGTTCTTCCAGGTGGGTAATCACCAGGATTTTCGAAAAATCGCTTTTGACCAGGTTGATCGCCTCGATCAGGCGCTGGCGGCCTTCGGCATCCTGGCTGCCAAAGCCCTCATCGATGACCAGGGTTTGTAAGCGTGCGCCGGCGCGCCGGGCCAGCACACGCGATAGGGCCAGGCGAATGGCAAAATTGACTCGGAAAGCTTCACCGCCTGAGAAAAGCTCATAATCACGCAAGCCAGCCCCATCGCTGATTTTTATATCCAGGGTCTCTTTTTTATCTTCCCGCTTTTTGTCCTTGTAACCCCTTTGGGTGGCAAAACGCACCATCATGGTTCCCCCGCTTAAGCGATCCAGGATCAGGTTGGCCTGGTCCTCGATCTCAGGCAAAGCCTGTTCAATCAAAAGGGCTGGAACGCCATCCCTTCCAAACGCAGTTTCAAGCTTTTTTAAGCGGGCGATGTGCTGGGTCAGGTCAGCGCGGCGATCGACCAGATCCTTCTGCCGGCGGCGAAGCACCTCCAATACTTCCACCTTCTGGCGGGCAGCGCCGACCTCAATCCGCAGCCGGTTTTCCAGTTCTTGCAGGTTGAGCATTTCCAGCTCAGCCTGATCCAGATCGGGGAGCTGGGCCTTAGCGGCGGTATAGCTGGCCATAACTTGATCATAATCCACCTGCTGGCGATGGATTTCCTCTTCTGACTGCGCCAGGTGGGACGCCATGTCCTGGATTTCTCGCTCAAGAGGGGCCAGGGCAGCCCTGGCTTTTTCCAGGGTGCGTAGCTCGCTTTCCATGGCGCGCCCGTCCAGTTCAGCCTGGCGGGTTGCCTCGTGCGCTACCGCGTCATACCCGATCGACTTTAACTCAGCGTCCACTGCGGCCAGTTGGCGGCGAGCCTCTTGGGCATAGTCGCCCTCCTGCAACCGGCGTTCAAGCGCCTGGAGGTTGGGCAAGCCGGCCGCCTGCCATTGTTCAGATTGCTGGCGAATCTGGTCGAGCCGGTCGGTGGATTGATCGACCCAACGCCCTTGCTGCCTCAAGGCTTGATCCGCCCCGGCCAGGTCGGCAAGCTCTTGATCCCGGCCGCGCACCTGGCTCTCGAACTCTTTAAGCGACGCCTGGTTCTGCCGGAAGCGTTCGCCCAGGCTTTTGCCCTGGGCTTGCAGTCTTTCCACCAGGCTGGCGCGATCTTCAGGCGAAAGCGGCTGGCCACACAACGGGCAGACCGCCCCTTCCGCCTGGCTCAAACGATCGATGCGCTCCTTGAGCTCGTCCATCTCAGTTCGCAGGCGCGGATTTTCGGCCCTGGCATCCGACTGTTTTTGCAGAAGCTCATGCCGCTCCTGATCGACCTGCCTGCGGCGTTCAAGCTGTTGGCTGGCGACGTCAAAGGCCTGGTGCGCCGCCTGGCGCGCCGCTTCCAGCCCGGGAATTTCCGCTTCCATCTGGAGGATCTCTTGTCGCAAGTCGCGTAAATGGGACGCTTCCTGGTTCAGCCGGGTTTTCTCCGTCTCTATTTCCAGCAGGGGGGCAGAACGGCGCTGCTCATACTGGCGAAATTGAGCAGCCATGCTATCCCACTGCTCCAATTCAGCGCGGGCATCCTGCCATGCCTGGTAACCCAATTCAATTTCCTGAGCCTTCTCCAAAACGGAATGGTATTCTTGCTGTTCAGCCCGGCGTTGGCCCAATACACCTGCCAGTTGGTCGCGACTTTGAGATGCAGCTTTGAGCCGCCCTTCAAGCGTCTCGATCAGGTGTTGCTGATTCGCCAGGACAGCCGCCTGTTGGCGCAGAGCCTCCAGGCCGGTCATTTGAGCCTGGCGGATCTTCGCCTGCTGGGCCAATTGCTCTTCCAGCCTGGCCAGATTGTCGCGCCGCGCTGGCTCTTCTTTTAGCTCTCCATTGATCTCCCGCAATTGCCCATCAATCCCGGTGACCTCGTCTTCCAGGTTCCTCCGCTCTTCTACCGCCCGGTCACGATAGTTTTCCCATTCATCCAAACCCAAGATTTTACCCAAAATGCTTTTGCGGTCAGCGGGTGCCTGTTGGGCAAACTGGTCCGCCTTGCCTTGTAGAAAGAACGAAGCGTTAGTAAAGGTATCGTAATCCATGCGCAGGGTGCGCTGGATCGCCTTTTCGGTCTCACGCACGCTGGTTTCCGTTAATGAATTCCAGGCTGACTTTTTTTTGCCGCTGGATCGAGCAGAGTCCTCAGCCAGTGAAGCCACCTCCAGCCCCGGATCGTAAGGAATGCCCATCTTCAGAATGTTATATTCCAGCAGGGTGGCCTTATCCTTGGCCTTATACCGCTTGATGCGATAGGTGTTCGCTTCGTAAGTAAAGTCGAAGATCACCTCGGCAGCCTTGGCGCCCAGGTAGATCAGGTCATCATCTTTTTTTCGCGCCTGGCCAAATAAAGCCCAGGTGATCGCATCCAGCAGAGACGACTTGCCCGCGCCGTTATTCCCGGAGATGCAGGCCAGCTCAAAGCTGGAGAAATCCAGATCCACCGGATCGCGGTAAGACAAAAAACCGGATACGTGCAGGTAAAGAGGAATCATGATTGAAAGCCCAGCTCGCTCAGGATCGTGCTTTCGCTGAGCGCACCGCCCGGCTTGCCCAAAAGTCCTTCCCAAAAATGGTTATCGTAACGGCGGGAATGCACCGGGATAGGCATGGGCACCCCCCACCCCAACAGGAGCACCTCTTCCTTGGGTTGGAGGCGCGCCAGCATTCCCCGTAGCGTGTCGCGGCCCGCCAGTCCCGATAGGGCGGCCTGGATATCATCGTCATCGCCCAGCCAGCCGCAGATGCGCGTGCCTAATTGTGACATGACCTCGTCGTAGATTTGAGACGGGCGTTGATCAATGATCAGGAGAGTCACGTAATATTTTCGCAGCTCGCGGGCGATGCTGGCAAAAATAGTCTGGCCAGCCATTTCCCGGTTGAGCAGCTTGTGCGCCTCTTCCACTGCGATGACCAGCGGTCGCGGTTCAGGCCCGCCATGCGAACGGTAGGCGTCCGTACGTTCCTCCCAGGCTGCGCGGATACGGCGGGTCAGCAGGTTGGTCACCAGCAGGTAATCGAGATCACGCTCATAATCTCCGAAGGACAGCACGATATCCTGTCCACCCTGCAAGGCTTTGATCACCTCACCCAGGCTGTCGGCTGCCGGGCGCTCGACGACGTACGGCAGGTCGAACAGGCGAGAGAGCTTGGAACGCAGCCCTTCGGCCGCGGCCACATTGACCCCATTGGCATTAGCCCAAAAAGCCACGCTGTCCGGGGCAGGGATTTTCTTGCCGTCCTCATCCGTTTCCATTGCACCCACACGCATGGCCTTAAGTTCGTGAAACCATTGGTCGCGGCCAAAAGAGCTCAGCAGCGCATCCAGGGTGGTAGGGGTAGTCTCTTTCAAGTTCAGCTCACGAGTGAGCAGCTCAATATCCTCGGGCTGGATGTCTCGTTCAGCCAGCTCGAGGGTAAAATCAGGGAGCTGCCCTCGGATGGAGGCGCCGCGTCCTAATCCCACCATGCGTACCCGGGCCGGGAACTTGCCACGCAATCCGGGAACCGCTTCACCGGTATCCGAGGCCGTATCATCCGGGCCATATTCATTGTGCATATCAAAAATTAGCACCGAAGAGCGGTTCCCCTGGATCAAGCCGGCCAGGATCATGCGGGTGAGAAAAGATTTTCCCGTCCCGGTGGCGCCAAAAATACCAGAAGAACGCTGCACCAGTCGATCGAGATTGATGCACACCGGATGCCCCTGCTCACGCGTGGTGCCGATGAGAAAATTGCCCTTTTGGCCTTCGCGGCCAAAAATTTCAGCCACGTCACCAGCGCTGGCCAGGCGAGTCCGGGCGTGGTGGGCAGGCACCGTCTTGACCGGCAGCGGACGAATGTTTTCCGGGTTATGGGTCGCGCTCCATCTCACATAATCCGGCGAGCCAGGATCAGGCCCTCTTTCCATCATCAAAGTTGGCAACACCTGCAGGTTGGTATACAGGGTCTGGCCATGGAGCAGGGCTGCCAGGTGAGGCGGCATGCGGTTCTCCGTCTGTTCATCGGCAAACCGGGGGTCCGTTGCGCCCAGTTGGAGATCGACCACCAGGCCATAAAACTGCCAGTCACCGCTCTCGATCACTACAAACCCCCCTTCCTGGACCGTTTGTGGCGGAACGGTCAGGCGTACACTCAGGTTCTCTTTCAAGCTCCCGCCTACCACATAACCAATTTCAGCAGCAGAATCGGCTCCAGGTTGTTTTAAATGATTAGTCACCATGGTTCCCTCTCCGTAATCACAGCTCGGCGATCGAGCCCAGCACCGCCATCAACGTCGGATAATCGTCGCGCAGCAGCACGATCAGCTCCTGGGTAGCGCGGTTGACCCAATCCGGGTCGCCATGAGCCGCATGCGCTGCCTGCGCCTGGCGTAAATGCGCTGCCAGCAACTCCCCAATGGGCAGGTCCGCCGCTCGCAAGATATGCCGGAAATAGCCGAAACGGCCAGCCGACGTAAACGTCACCAGTTCTTCCGGATCGACCAGGTAAATCGTATCCAGGCTGAGTGGGGGGCGCGGCGGCAGGCTATGGGCGATCGCTTCACCGCGGCGGTACCCCACCGCAAGCACGCTGATTTCGATCGGCACGTTCCGGTTGACCCGGTTATCGGCAATCACGTCCGCCGAGATGCCATCGGCGGTGACTAACTGGCGCACCAGGCCATCATCATCAATGTGAATGTCATAAATCAGGCCGTACACCTGATCGTCCTGGCCCAGGGGCACACACACCAGCGCGCCAAACGCGGGAGAATCCAGCTGCGATACGCGGCAACCCACCACAAAACCGGAGGTGCTGGCGCGCAACAGGCGGCCAATCTCAAATGTTGATTTCATCGCATGAACCTCATCCTGCCGGGTTGGTCCTTGTAACTTTGTTTATTCGATTTTTCCAGTACGATCCCCTGGCGATTCAGCTCCGCCAGGATCATCTCCATCATTCTATCTTTATCTTCGTAGGAGATCACCGCCACCTCGTGGGCGCGGTGTAGCGCATAAGGGAAAGGCCGGTGGCCTAAAATACGGCATTGAGCCAGCAAGGCCGATTGTAAAGTGTCCAGGGCGCTGGCTTCCTGTGCGACCCAGGCCGGCGCCTCCACCCGCGCCAGGTAGGGTTTCCCTGGCCCGCCCACATTGAGATAAAAGAAATGCAGCGCCAGCTCTCCCGCAAAGCGATGAGCTGAGATGGATTGGATGGCAAACACCGCCGAACGCTCCCCGGGATTCTGGAGCAGCTCACTGAACAACATCTCATCGGTTATACCCACCAATGGGCGCTCCTTGCCTGCCTGTCGCAAGTCGCTCTCCGGCAGCATGTCCAGCTCCAGAAGGCGCACGACCAGGTCTCCCTGGGGTCGATCCACATAACCGGCCGTCGAAACCCCCAGCCGGCGCAACGCCTCCAACACATCCAGGTAGTCGTCAAAGGCTTGCGAAAATTCAGGCGTCTCGCGCGGCTCGCGGAAAAGCTCGAGCTGCCCATCGGTGAGCGTCACAACTGGCGCTGGGGCTTGCCCGGCCAGCTCCAGCAACAGCCGGCGTTCCTCCAAATCTCGCATGAGCGACACGGCCTCATCCGTGATCAGGCCATTCGGAGTGTAGAGTTCATCATAGTAAATCAGCCGGCTGCGCACGGTCTCCCGCGGCGTCTTCCCCGGAGCCATTTGAATAGCGCCTACATTAATCAGGGAAAATTCAACCTCTGCATGACGGTCGGGAAATATCTGCGACCCGTCTGCAGCCAGGAGGGTGATCTCATCCGGCATCTCGGGCGGCTTGAAGCTGCTGGCTATGTGCTCTTTCCCCGGGATAGCGCAGCGTAAGGCAGGGTTATATGAGCGCGCCAGCTCCACTTTCTGCACCAGTTTTTCTGGCTGGTTGGCGACCTGCCGGAGCCTCTCCACAGCCTGCAGGCGTTTCTGGCGCATTCCTGCCATCCTGGCCGGGGTTTTTGCTCCCATCGCGCGCACCTGCTCCTGGACCTGCTGGTAATCTACGGGCATTCGGACCCTTTCTGACCAACCTCGAACATTTGTTTTATATTGTAAAAGCATTGATAAAGATTGGCAAGAGGGTTCTCAAGAGTCAGTCCCCTGGGGAACTTTCGGTTGAAAGCAGCGTCTATAATTCTAGGCCTTTAACGCCAAAGGAGAAACCATGAAAAAGATTCTATCACTTGTATTAATCGGTGCCGTAGCCATGGGGCTGTTAAGCGCCTGCTCTGGCGCTGACAGTGTAGCCTCAGCCGATTCGACGACTCCTACAACCCAGACAGGTGGACGTACCCTGACGGTCACCGGGATTGGCAAAATTACCACCATACCAGACGTGGCTTACATCACCATCGGTGTTCACACCGAGGGCAAGGTGGTAGCTGAAGCTTTACAAAGCAATACTGCCCAGGCCACGAAGGTAGCAGAAGCACTCAAAGGACTGGGTGTCGACGCAAAAGATATTCAAACCACCAATTTTAACATTTACCCTCAGCAAACGTATAATCCACAAGGCCAGCTTGAGGGCACGCAATACATCGTAGATAATTCCGTTTACGTAACCGTCCACGACTTGAGCAAAGTCGGAGACATCCTGAGCGCCGTAGTGAGCTCAGGCGCTAATAACATTAACGGGATTCAGTACGATATCTCAAATAAAGATAAAGTTCTTTCAGAAGCGCGCACCCTGGCTGTTCAAAATGCCCTCCTGCAGGCTACTGACCTGGCTAAAGCGGCCAACGTCAATCTCGGACCCGTTGAGACGATCAACGCTGTCAATAACGTCCCGGTGCCGATCTATGAAGCCAAGGTCGGTGCAGCCATGGCATCTGCCAACGCCAGCGTCCCTGTATCTGCCGGCGAGCTCACCGTCACCGTCCAGGTGACCGCTACATACGAAATAAAATAGCCAGATTTTTAGGGCAATCTACTTAAAATGTAACCAGAGGATGATGTAATAACTCAAAACACCTGCCCACAGCCATGAATCATAGCGATCGAAAAAGCCCCCATGGCCTGGAATCAAATGGCTTGAATCTTTCTCGCCGGCCTGGCGTTTGAACATGCTTTCCCCCAGGTCACCCAGGGGGGTCAGGGCGGCCAGAACCAGGCCTATGAGTGCTCCCCGTGCAGCCGTCACCGGCGGCGACATCAGGTGCCACAGAGCGGCCAGAAAGGTACCACCCAGCAGGCCAAAGAGCAAACCACCCAAATAGCCTTCCCAGGTCTTTTTTGGACTGAGGCGCGGGCTTAAAGTATGGCGGCCCAGGCGTGAGCCGAACAGGTAAGCGCCGCCATCCGCCAGCCAGACCACCGGGAGGGCTAAAAGGACCCACCACTTCCCTTCCGGCAGGTCGCGCAGAGAGATCAGGTAGGCCCCGATCCAGCCAATATAAAGGATGCCCCCGATTGTGATGCCGAAATCCGCTGCCGCCTGGTTTGCTCCCTTTTCATAGTTAACCAGATGATAGACCATGCTGGCCAGGATCAGCAAGCTCAAAAGGACATCTGCGCCATTAAAACCAAACAAGGCCCGGTGAGCTAAAAGCAATACCACGCCCCCAACGATCAGCTCACGGGAAGGCGCGTACCCACATTTTCTAAACAATTGCCAGTATTCCCAGGCTGCGATACCCAGGGTGACCACAATGAAAAGGTCGTAGGGGAGACCGCCGAAAGAAATCAAAGCGATCCCTATGGGTATCATGATGATCACGACCCATAAGCGCCTGGATAACATGAGGTTATTGATCCCCTGGATGCTGATCTTTTTTGACGGGTACTACCAGCCCAAACCGGCGCTCTCGCCGGCCATAATCCACAATGGCTTTGCGCAGCTCTTCTTTATCAAAATCTGGCCAGAGGGTATTGGTGACATACCACTCCGCATAAGCTCCCTGCCAGATCAGGAAGTTGCTCATGCGCATTTCCCCCGAAGTCCGGATGATCAGATCGGGATCCGGTATCCCGGCTGTGAACAAATAATTGCTGATCAGCGATTCATTCACCGCCGAGGCCGCTACCCCCGACTCGATCATACGCTGCACAGCGCAGACCATCTCATCCCGACCGCCATAGTTGAAAGCCAGGCACACGGTCAGGCGGTCATTATGCGCGGTTAACTGGATGGCATTCAACACTTTCTGTCGCAACAAAGGATCGAGACGTTCCAGGCGACCGATATGGCGCAGCCGTACCCCCTCTTTGTTTAACTCAGCCGTCTCCCGGTCAATCACATCAGCCAGGATACCCATCAAACCTTTGACCTCATCCTCAGGCCGGCCCCAATTTTCGGTAGAGAAGGCATAAAGGGTGAGGTATTGGATACCAAATTCCACGCAAGCTCTGAATACCCGGCGCAGGTTTTCTGTACCGGCCCGGTGGCCCGCCAGACGAGGCAACCCACGCCGGGCGGCCCACCGGCCATTGCCATCCATAATCACGGCTATATGGGTTGGGATTTTGGTAATCGGTTCTTCGACTTTATGTGGGCTCATGGTTAATCGAGGCGCACGCGCTAGACCTCCATGATTTCTGCCTGCTTGCGCTCACCGATCATATCGATCTGGATAATTTTCTGGTCGGTTAATTTTTGTAGTTCTTCCTCGCCGCGTTTCAGATCATCTTCGGAAATCAATTTCTCATGTTCAAACTCGCGCATATCTTTTAACAAATCCCGGCGCACGTTGCGCACGGCCACGCGAGATTCTTCCAGGCGAGCATGGACCACCTTGACCAGGTCACGCCGCCGCTCCTCGGTTAATGGCGGTATGTTCAGCCGGATGACCTTACCGTCGTTGTTGGGCGTCAACCCCAAATCCGACACCTGGATCGCTCGCTCGATGGCGCGGAGCGTAGACGCATCATAAGGCCGGATTATCAAGGTCCTGACCTCTGGTGCGCTGATGGTCGCAAGCTGTATGAGGGGAGTGGGCATGCCATAATATTCGACATGCAGGCGTTCAACCAATGCTGGTGAAGCTCGACCCGTCCGGATTCCACTCAGATCTTCTTCCAGAGTCTGAATGGCGCTCATCATCTTGACTTCTGCTTCTTTCAGCGTCTCTTTGATCACAGCGACCTCCTCATCAATCAACCATATTGGAGCCTTTTAAGGATACCTTAAAATCATAAAATCTCATAGGCTGCTAAAAGGCCTTTTTACGCCGTGACGAGGGTGCCGACCGATTCACCGAGTAAAACCCGGCGCAATGCATCCGGATCCCATAAATTTAACACAAGGATCGGCAGCTTATTTTCCATGCACAAGGAAACTGCGGTACTGTCCATCACCGCCAGGCGACGGTTCAGTGTTTCGATGTACGATAGATGTTCGAAACGCACCGCGTCTGGGTTGATCTTGGGGTCACTGTCGTAAACGCCGTCGACCTTGGTCGCTTTAATCAGAACATTCGCATCGATCTCCATGGCGCGTAACGCTGCGGCAGTATCGGTAGAGAAATAGGGATTGCCCGTCCCACCCCCAAAAATAACCACCCGGCCTTTTTCCAGGTGACGGATGGCTCGCCGGCGGATGTAGGGCTCAGCCACGGCGCGCATCTCGATAGCCGATTGGACACGGGTGACCACCCCCTGCGACTCAAGTGCGTCCATCAACGCCAGGGCATTCATCACGGTGGCCAGCATGCCCATGTAATCTGCAGTCGCCCGATCCATGCCCACTTCTAGCCCAACACGCCCGCGCCACAGGTTGCCAGCGCCGATCACGATCGCCACGTCCACACCCAACTCGCGCACTTCACGCACGCGCCCGGCAATGTCGTTAGCTCGCTGCGGGTCAATCCCGAAGCCACTGCTGCTCGCCAGGGCTTCGCCGCTGAGCTTAAGCAATATCCGGTGATATTTTAAGCTTTCCATCGGTCACCTCATCATTACAATCCAGGTTGAGAAGGTCTGGCTGCCCTTTGGAGAAATTTCAGAGCCGCCAGTTTTGAACAGGTTCCTATTTAGCAATGAGGCCAACCTTTCGGTTGGCCTCATTGTGAATTCA
>JAJYIW010000052.1 GCA_021789855.1 Chloroflexota bacterium
GCCAACAGTTTCTTTGAGCGCCTGACCCTCGAACTGGCCGTCTGGCCTAAAGCGGCTCAACCCGCTGCTCCAACTGTGTAAGGCTGCCCCTTCAAACCATCCATAAAAGCCGCCGCCATCATTCGATTGATGGCGGCGGCTTTTGGCTTACCAACTCAAGGTTTCCAGCGCTGTTACTCAATCTTTAGTATCTTTAGATTGATAGAACCGCCGGGGGTGTCAGCGGTGACTGTTTCCCCGATGTGGTGACCGAGCAAGGCGCGGCCAATGGGCGATTCGTGGGATATACGGCCTTCGCGCGGGTTGGCTTCTTTGGGTCCGACCAGATAATAAGTTTCTGGGGGATAATCTTCTTCTTGAATGGTGATGTGGGCGCCGACCTCAATAGTATCGTGAGAATGCGTTCCTTCATCAATAATGATGACATTGTTCAAGACATGTTCTAATTCCAGGATGCGGCCTTCAAGAAATCCCTGCTCTTCTTTAGCTGAGATGTAATCAGCATTTTCGGAAAGGTCGCCTTGCTGGATAGCCTGGCGTAACCGTTCAGAGAGTTGTCGCCGGGAAGGGCCTTTCAGATATTCCAGTTCTTCCCGCAAACGAGCTGCTCCTTCTGCGGTTAAATAAGATCCTTCAGACATAATAATAACTCCGCAACTTTAAACATTATTCGGCATGTTTACGCACACAGCGTAGACCGGGGTGACATACCCCTATTGACCCCGCTTATTTTAACATGATCCTGAACCGATTTCCCTGTTACTTGTAAAGTTTAAGGTAAAGTCGCCGGGTCGTATAATTTGAGATGTTCTTCAATGGCAAAGCGATCGGTCATCCCGGCGATGTAATCACAGATGTTCCTTTCCAGGCCCCGGTCAGCATTCAGGCTCTGAACGTGTTTGGGTAAACAGGCCGGCTCAGAGTGGTAGGCCTGGAAGAGATCGGTCAGGATGCGTTCAGCTTTGGTCGCCATGCGCATCACCCGGTAATGTCGGTACAGGTTGGTGAAGAGGAAATCTTTAAGCTCCCGATTTCTCCTGTGCATCTCTTCGCTATGCCCGACGATGTTAAACGGCAATCGTTGTAATTCTTCTACCGAGCGCACGCCGCTCTGGCGCAAGCGTTGTTCGGTGGCCTCCACCATGTCATCCACCTCCAGGCCGATCAGGCGGCGGATAATGCGGTGGCGGGTGAGATCCTCCATCGTTGGGCCATGCCGCCAACCGATGCTCTCGGTGGTCACTTCCCACAAAGATAGACCCTCCAGCATGGAGGCGGTGATCATCCCGGAGCGCAGGCCATCATCCAGATCGTGGGCGGTATATGCCATCTCATCAGCCACGTTGGTGATTTGAGCTTCGAGATTGCCTCGCAGATCGGGGTTGAAATCCTTCGCGTCGGCCTGATCGTATTCCGTCTCGTGCTTCACCATGCCTTCTAAAACTTCCCAGCTCAGGTTCAGGCCGGGGAAATCTGGATAGCGCCGTTCCAGAAAATTTACAATGCGCAGGCTTTGCTTATTGTGATCGAACCCGCCGTAGTCGCGCATCAGGCGTGCCAGGATAGTCTCCCCGGAATGGCCGAAGGGTGGGTGGCCCATGTCGTGAGCCAGGCAAATCGATTCGACCAGGTCTTCGTTTGCCCCCAGTGCGCGGGCTATGGTCCGGCCAATTTGGGTCACCTCCAGGGTGTGGGTCAGACGGGTGCGATAATAATCGCCTTCGGAATTGATGAAAACCTGGGTTTTATACTCAAGCCGCCGGAAAGCTGTGGTGTGTATGATCCGATCCCGATCGCGCTGGTATACGGTACGGTAATCTGCCTCGTCCTCGGGATAATAGCGTCCCCGGGTATTCTTGCTGTGCATCCCATACGGCGCCAGGACCCGGCCTTCTAATTCTTCTAGTTGGTTACGTGAATAAATCATGCGATTTTACTCCTTTGAGGGTAACCCCCGAATGAGCGTTCCAAAGGTCGCTCCGCCCAGGGCGCGTCCGATATCCCCTTCCCCTTCGCCGGAGAAGATCATCCCCTCCAGGTGCGCCTGGGCTCCGACCAGTTCCAACAGGCCTGTGACCTTATCGGCCATACCCCCTGTGACATCCACAGCTGCCGACCCTTTTAAGCTGGGCGCCAGTCGTTCCCTGTCCGCCGGGGTAATCACTTCAACCAGCCTGGTGCAGGCGGGAAAATCAGCCCATACTCCCTGTTCGATGCCGGCCAGTAAAATCCTATCCGGCTGAAGATCTTTGGCCAGGTAATGAAACACGTCTTCTGTCGAGAGTATGGTCCCTCCGATCGAGCGGTCGACGGCCACGTCCCCATTCACCACCGGAATCAGCCCTGCCTCCAGCGCCCTTTTTATTCCACTGAGATCCCAGCTTTCAACTTCCCCATGGTTGGCCACAATGCAGGCTGACGGGGGATAGGCAATCACCGGCAAGCCCGCCGCATGGAGGGACTCTAACACGATTTGATTGAGCTCCCTGGCGTCGTGCCAAACCTCTGCGAAGCCACGCCAGCCTTCAGGGGTGGCGACCCCCTGGCGGGTGCCATAACGGTAGGCAGAAACATGGCCAAACGATCCTGAGCCATGTCCCAGGAGCAATCTGATCTCTGGATGGTTCCTCAATTCGCCGGCGATCTCCTGGGCGATGCGGTGGATGGTTTCCAGCCGGGCCGTGCGGGCGGAGGTTTTTTCGGTGATTAACGAGCCGCCGAGTTTAAGGAAAACCAATGAGTTCATGACTTGGATGGCTCCACCTGAGAAATGATCGTCCGGGTGGCTCCGGCCCTTTCCAGCGCCTGGGCGACAGCCGGCGCAGTTTCTGGCGAGGCCAGGGCGATCATGTTGCCGCCGGCGCCGGCGCCGGTTAGCTTGGCTCCCTGGGCGCCAGCCCCTCGCGCGGCTGCTACCAGGGCCTCCAGCTCAACGGAGCTGACGCCGATGGCTTGCAGCAGGGCCTGGTTCCCGTCCATTAACCGGCCCAGGGCAGGTAGATCACCGGTCTCGATCGCCTGGCGCGCCTGCCGTGTGACGGTTGCAATCCGATCAAAAAGAGCCTCGTAGCCGCCTGGATCTTGCTCCCAGCGCTCGCGGACCCCCCTGACGGCCAGGCCTGTCGGGCTTTGGATGCCGGTATCGCCGATGACCAGGGTAAATGGGCGGCGGACCTTGAGCAGTTCGGGCGTTTGATCGCGTACGTAGTAGACGGGTTGGGCATAGGTAATCACGGTATTGTCGATGCCTGAAGGGTTGCCATGGTAAACCTGCTCAACCTCGTATGCCAGCCTGGAAACAACCGCATCGGGCAAGGGAGATCCCAGGAAGGATGAGACTGCCCGGCAAATGGCAATTGTGACGGCTGCTCCAGAGCCCATGCCGGCGGCAATGGGGATGGTGGATGTGATGCGCAGGATAAAGGCGGGCGGCCGTGCGATAGAAAGCTCGCGGAATACGTTTCGCACCGCCAGGCTCAGAGGATGGCCGGGGTCGAGTTCATCTAAGGCCACAGATAGGTCTATATCAGGGGCTTCGATCTGCACCTTCCCAGGCGGCAGGTTAATCCCTGGTAAAATACTGGCTTTGACTTTGACCTGGGTCACGGGAACAGCGACTGCCGGGCGATGATACACCACGGTATGTTCGCCAAATAAAATGACTTTTCCGGGGGCAGAGGCAAGTATGGCTGGCACCGCACCGTTCCTGTTTACTGGATGATATAAAAAAGTACGAAGAGCAAGGCGGTCCAACCCAAAATTGACAATTGGAGGGGCCGGTCAGAGAGCAGCACTTCTTCAGGTGCGCCTCCGCTGTGTTTTACCTGGATCAGGTAAAGGTAGCGAAAGATACCATACAGGACAAAGGGAATGGTCAGCATCAGGGAATGATTCCCGACCGCGATGGGGGAGAGGAAGGTGTATAACGAATAGGCCACCAGCGTGCTGCCTGATACGATCGTGATGAGCTGGTCGAGGAGCGGGAGAGTATAGCCCTGAAGCACAGGCCGGTGGCTGTTGGCGTTATCCGCTAATAAAGCCAGCTCGCTTCGCCTTTTGCCCAGCCCTAAGTAGAGCGCCAGCAAGGTGGTGACCACGTAAAGCCAGGGCGAGAAAAGTTTTACCTGGATCACGCTGACGCCCGCGCCAACGCGCATGACGAAAAAAGCAGCCAGGATCAGCACATCCAGCAGGGGGACGTGTTTCAACCATTTTGAATAAGCCAGGTTAAGAATGATATAGCACACCACGATGGCGGCAAAGATCGGTGATAGCCAGTAGGATAAGGGGAGGAGGATAACCAACAGGATGATTTCGGCAGCCCAGGCCACGGACAAAGGCAGTCTCCCAGATGCGATCGGCCGGTTTTTCTTCTGGGGATGCAACTTGTCTGCTTCCAGATCGGTAATATCATTGAAGATATAAATGGTGCTGGATAACAGGCAAAACAGGAAGAAAGCCGCGATGACCCGTTCAAGAAATGGCAGGTTCGTTATTTGCCCATCGAAGAAAAGGGGCGCAATCACAAAGGCGTTTTTGGTCCACTGGCGGGGACGCATGGTTTTGAGCAGAGCGGTCAACATAGAAATATGATAACATATTTCAAAAGATTGAAAGAAACGTTATGTTAAAATCGAGGCATGGTTAAAAACAGGTTGGACGCGTGGTTGGTCCAGCGTGGAATGGTGGAAAGCCGGGCACTGGCCCAACGCCTGGTCATGGCGGGTAAGGTGCGGGTGGATGGCCAGGTGGTGCTTAAGCCATCCGCTTTAATCGCCGAAGATGCGAAGCTCCTGGTTGACCACGGCCCTGCCTTTGTTTCCCGGGGAGGTGAAAAGCTCCAGGCGGCTATCGAGGCTTTTTCAATCGATGCGAGCGGGCTGGTCTGTGCCGATGTGGGCGCTTCCACTGGCGGGTTTACCGATTGCCTGCTCCAGCATGGCGCCCGGCGGGTGTACGCTATCGATGTGGGTTACGGCCAGTTGCATTGGAAGCTGCGCCAGGATCCCAGGGTGGTGGTGATGGAACGCACCAATGCTCGTTATGTCGAAAAGCTGCCAGAACCGCTTTCCCTGGTGACTGTGGATGCTTCCTTTATATCCTTGAAAGTGCTCCTTCCGGTTATCCTGGCCTGGTTTCCGCCGGGCAATGGGGAGGTGGTGGCTTTGATCAAGCCGCAATTTGAGGCCGGAAGAGAACAGGCTGCCCGTGGTGAAGGGGTGATCCGCGATCCGGCGGTGCACCGCGCCGTGCTGATGGACGTGCTGACCTTTGCGGAAGGTCAGGGATGGGCTGTTCACGGGGTGATCTGCTCGCCTATCATAGGGCCAAAGGGCAACCATGAATTCCTCGCCTACCTGAAAGAGCGCCCCGGCGTTGCGCCAGGGCGGCTGAGTGACCGGATCGAAGACGCGATCAATCAATCCAAAAATATCGGTTATACTTCAACCGGCCTATGACAGACTTCATCCGCAATTTTTGCATCATTGCCCATATTGACCATGGTAAGTCCACCCTGGCCGATCGCTTGCTGCACCTGACAGGAACTGTTTCCGACCGGGATGAAACCGAACAAATCCTCGATACGATGGATCTGGAGCGTGAAAAGGGGGTGACAATCAAGGCTTCGGCTGTGCGAATGTCTTATACGGCCAAAGATGGTCACACCTATGAGCTCAACCTGATCGATACGCCCGGCCACGTGGATTTCAGTTATGAGGTGAGCCGGGCGCTGGCCGCCTGCGAAGGCGCCTTGCTGGTCGTCGACGCCACTCAGGGGATTGAGGCCCAGACCCTGGCCAACCTGTACCTGGCCTTAGAGCATAACCTGGTCATCATCCCGGTGATTAATAAGATCGACCTGGTCTCGGCTCGCCCAGATGAAGTGGCCCAGGACCTTGAACATTTGTTGGGAACCCCTGCCGGACAGATTCTACGCATTTCGGCCAAGGAAGGGCTGAACGTGGATCAGGTGCTCGAAGCCATTGTGACTCTGGTTCCACCGCCCCAGGGAGACCCGGATAAGCCCCTTCAAGCGTTAATCTTCGACTCGCATTACGACTCTTACAAGGGCGTGGTAGCTTATGTGCGCGTGGTGGCCGGTCATATCCACCCGAACGACACGTTGCGCCTGATGGCGCACAAAACCGAACTTAAGCCCGTTGAAATTGGGGTGTTTTCGCCTGAAATGCACCCGGCGGGCAGCTTGCAGGCGGGCGATGTGGGCTACGTTGCTACGGGTTTAAAGACCGTGTCTGAATGCCGGGTAGGGGACACCCTCACCCAGGCAACTTCGCCGGCTGACCTGCCCCTGCCGGGTTATCGCCAGGCCAAGCCCATGGTTTTCGCCGGGATTTATCCTACCGAAGGGGAAGATTACCCGGATCTTAAAGATGCCCTGGAAAAATTGCAATTAAACGATGCTTCGTTAATCTACCAGCCGGAAACCTCTCAGGCGCTCAATTTCGGCTTTCGCTGCGGATTCCTGGGCCTTTTTCACATGGAAATTATCCAGGAGAGGTTGGAACGCGAATACGACCTGGATATTGTGGTCACGGCGCCCTCGGTGGAATATGAAGTCCTGCTTCGCAGCGGCGAAACTGTTCTGATCGATTCTCCGGCGCGCTTACCGGAAGAAAGCCTGATCGAAGAAGTCCGCGAGCCGTGGATGAAAATCCAGATTTTCAGCCCCACAGAGTACTATGGCACGATCATGGATTTAACCACTCACCGGCGTGGCATTTATATTGAGCAGGAATATCCTGCGCCGAACCGCGTGCAGCTTAGCTTTGATATCCCCCTGTCTGAGCTGATTATAGACTTCTTTGACAACCTGAAATCGCGCACCCGTGGTTATGCTTCGCTGGATTACCAATTCTCGGATTATCGCGTGGCGGACCTCGTCAAGCTGGAGGTGCTGGTGAACGACGAGCCGGTGGATGCCCTTGCGGCCATTGTCCATCGCAAAGATGCTTACCACAAAGGCCAGGCTCTGGTTACAAAATTAAAGAGTATTATTCCTCGCCAGCTATTTGATGTAGCGGTCCAGGCATCAGCCAGTGGGCGGGTCATCTCACGCGCCAATGTCAAAGCCATGCGGAAGGACGTTCTGGCTAAGTGTTATGGCGGCGATATTACCCGCAAGAAGAAATTGCTGGAAAAGCAAAAAAAGGGGAAAAGAAGGATGAAAATGGTGGGCAGTGTAGAAATCCCCCAGGCTGCCTTTATGGCGATCCTGCGCCTGGAGGAGGAATAAAGGTGACGGCATCTACCCGCTCACGTGACAACCTGCTACGCTGGTTGCCTGGGCTGTTAATCAGCGCGGTGCTGTTTTGGTTAATTCTGCGCGGTATCAGCTGGCCGAAGGTGGGCGAGGCATTAGCCAGGATTACCCCGGTTTCGATTGTCCTGGTGATTGTGCTCTTTTTTATATCGCTGGGTGCACGCGTGCTGTGCTGGCATACCCTCCTGCAGCGCAAAGTGTCCTATCGCCGCGCTTTTTTTGTCATGGGAGAGGGTTACCTGCTCAATAATATTTTTCCCCTCAGGCTGGGCGAGCTGGGCCGGGCCGTGCTGCTGAGCAAGGATAAGGGCCTCAGCTTCTTCCAGGTCTTGCCCACCATCGCCCTTGAACGGGCCTATGATATTGCGATCGCTTCCAGCCTGTTGCTGGGCACCCTTCCTTTTGTTTTATCGATGAAATCGTCGATGGCGCTGGCAATAGGCATCCTGGGCCTGGTGGTGCTGGCGCTGGTAGCTCTCTATTGGATGGCGCGCTACAGGGAGAAAGTGGAGGCCCTGTCTACCAGGCTGGGGGCACACTGGCCTTTTTTCACCAAATGGATCCTGCCGCAGGTAGAATCGATCCTGGATGGCTTTGCCGTGCTCACCCGGCCGGAATATTTTGTGCTGAGCCTGGGGATGATGATAACCAGTTGGGGATTGGCGCTACTGCAAGATTACATCATCTTGCACAGCATGGAACCCCAGGCGCCATTCTGGTGGGTGGGGTTTGTCCTGTCTGCAGGTGCGCTTGGGGCGGCTATCCCGTCTGCCCCGGCCGGGCTGGGCGTTTTTGAAGGCGCTGCCGTTGGGGCCCTGGCCCTGGTGGGGGTGCAATATGACAAAGCCTTTGCTTTTGCAATCAGCGTGCACATGGTCTCGCTGGTTTTTTCCAGCCTGGTTGGGGTGATCGGCCTGATCCTCGAAGGTGAAAATATCGCTGCCCTTTATCAGAACCTGTCCCACCGGAAGAAATAGCGTCACGTTCTATGCGCATCTTGATCGCTCTTACCTATTACCAACCGTATATTTCGGGGTTAACCATTTATGCGGTTCGTCTGGCCCGTACCCTGGCCGCGCGTGGTCACCAGGTGACCGTCTTAACTTCGCGTTACGACTCCCAACTTCCCTTGGAAGAGACTCTGGATGGCGTCAGGGTGATTCGCGTGCCGGTGTTAATGAAGGTGAGCAAAGCGGTGGTCATGCCTACCCTGGGCATCAAGGCCTGGTCGTTAATCCGCCAGGCCGATGGGGTGAACCTGCACCTGCCCCAAATGGACGCTGCGCTCCTGGCTATCCTCAGCCGGCTGCAGAAAAAACCGGTCATCTTGACGTACCAATGTGATTTACGCCTCCCGCACGGGGTGGTCAACCGGTTGGCGGACGGGGTAGCGACCCTGGCAAACCGTATGACTGGCGACCTGGCCGGCATCATCGTGGCCCTGGCTCAGGATTATGCCGACCATTCGCCCTATTTTCAGCATTTTCCCCAAAAAACCCGGGTGGTGAATGCTCCCGTCGATTGGGTGGCGGTGTCAGAGGCTGACCTGCAGGCATTCCGCGAGAAGTTCCACATTCGCCCAGGCGAGAGAATTATTGGGATGGTAGGGCGCCTGGCGGCGGAGAAAGGCGCCGAATACCTGGTCCAGGCGATGCCGCGCGTGCTATCACGTTACCCTGACGCCAGAGTCCTTTATGTCGGCCCGTACCAGAATGTATTGGGCGAAGAAGCCTATGCCCGGCGCCTGGCTCCCATGATTGCCTCTTTAGGGAACCACTGGACCTTCCTGGGGGTGCTCAGCAACCAGGACCTGGCGGCTTTTTATCATGCCTGTGATTTAACCGTCTTGCCCAGCGTTAACAGCACCGATGCCTTTGGGATGGTGCAGATCGAATCGATTTTAGCTGGCACGCCCGTGGTGGCATCTGATTTGCCGGGAATCCGCCAGCCCGTGCTGACTACCGGGTTGGGTAAGATTGTCCCACCCCGGGATGCCGGGGCTCTGGCCGATGCCATCCTGGCCCTGCTCGATCGCCCGGAAAGATCGGAAGCTATTGCCAGACAGGCGGCCCAGGCTTATGCACCCCAGGCGGCTGCCCAACACTATGAAACCTTTTTCGAGGAGCTTTTAACCCCACGATGAATGCTGAACAGGCAGATAAAATTTTATGGCGGCACATCCGTGACCTGCCTTATTTCCGGGCAATGCTGAGGGCCGTCGAGGATGGGTTTTACCAGGAGCTGGAGCTACCCGCTCCTGTTTTGGATGTGGGTTGCGGCGATGGGCACTTTGCTTCGGTTGCCTTCGACCACCCGTTGGACGTGGGCCTGGATCCATGGGCAGGCCCGTTGCGCGAAGCGTTTGGGCGCCACAGTTACCGCCTGGTGCTCCAGGCGGATGGCGCCAGGTCACCCTTCCCTGATGGCTGGTTTGCCAGCGCTGTCAGCAACTCGGTATTGGAACATATTCCTCATGTCGATTCGGTGGTCGCCGAAGTCGCCAGGGTATTAAAGCCGGGTGGCCAGTTCGTTTTTTGCGTCCCCAATGACCGCTTTACCACCTCCCTTTTAGGCACAACCGTCCTCAGGAAATTGGGCTTAATCAAGGCCAGCCAGGCCTATTCGCGCCTGTTCAACCGGATTTCGCGCCACGCCCACTGCGATTCCCAGGCCGTATGGAAGCAGCGCCTGGCCGCAGCAGGGTTCACGGTCGAAAAATGCTGGGATTATTTTCCACCCCGCTCACTGCATGTGCTTGAAGCAGGTCACTTCTTTGGCCTGCCAGCCCTGGTTGCCAGGAAGCTCACCGGGCATTGGATATTATGGAGAAGCAAGGTCAACCTGTGGCCCACCTGGCTCATCACCCACCCCCACGTCATTCACCCCATCTCGGAAGAAGGCGTTTATTCGTTTTACATTGCGCGCAAGATAGGTTAAGCCCGCCGCCTCGGCCATCCAGGCCGTTACAGGATGTCACGCCATCACGGGATGGCAAGGCGGCCATGCGATTGCCCATTACGGGTTGTCAAATCATTAGCCTTTCGTAAGAATAGGCTTGCCATGCCTGGATGGTTAGGGTATCATTTTGCCTTGTGTAAATCCTGGTGTATGGGATGTAGAGATCAATGGCCGAAGAACCCAGTGTGTTGGATTATGTCAAATCAAAGCTGGCATTTTGGAAAAAAGAAACCCTCCATCTTCCCTCGGTTGACGAGGGGTCGGAAATAACTCAAGCCACCGAAAATCTTGCCGAAGGAAATCAGGCTGCCGGACAGGCGGGAGCCTCCCCTTTGCCGGGCCAAAACAGCCTTCACCCGCCCGTCCGTTTTATCTGGACGGCTTTGGGCGCCCTGGTGGTGGCGTTGATTGCCCAGCGGACGCTTGAACCCGGCAGCGATCCCCGCCTCTGGTTGCCGGGCATGGTTTTGTATACCTTGAGCCTGGCACTGCTCGTCGTGGCCAGCCTGTCAAATGAGTGGCCCCTGGTGGATCTGAAACCGGATGCTGAGGGCAGCTTCCCGCTGAAGGTGTCACTGGATGGGTTAGTTCTGCTTGCCCCATTGACTCTGGTGACCTACCTCACCTTCGCGGGGGGATATTTTACCCCCCTGAATGTGATTTTGTGGGCTTTCACCATCATGGCGTGCCTGTGGGCTTTCTGGCTGCCTGGGCCTGCCACCCGTTCCTGGCTGGCCCGGCTGTGGAGGACCCTGTCGAAACCCGGTTGGAATATCACGATCAGCCGGGCGGCGGTGGGCGTTATCCTTTTAACGGCGGTGGTGTTGTTTTTCCGTTTTTACCGGATTAACCAGGTTCCTTCCGAGATGATCAGCGATCACGCCGAAAAAATACTCGACCTGTATGATCTCCTGCAGGGCAAAACGGCGGTTTACTTCCCGCGCAATACCGGGCGGGAGTTTTTAGCGTTTTACATGGCGGCGGCAGTCATCGCCCTCTTTCATACCGGGTTGACGTTTTTAACCTTGAAATTGACCATGATCATCGCGGGTGTGCTGACCTTGCCCTACATTTACTTGTTGGGTAAAGAGGTGGGCAGCCGGCGCGCTGGCCTGATGGCATTTGCTTTCGCCGGGATCGCTTATTGGCCGAATGTGATCTCGCGATTTGCCCTGCGATTCGCGCTTTATCCCTTGTTTGTAGCTCCGACCCTGTATTACCTGATCCGGGGAATCCGCACGCGCAGCCGCAATGATTTTGTCCTGTCTGGCATCGCGCTGGGGATCGGCTTGCACGGCTACACCCCAATCCGGGTGTTACCCCTCGTGGTCGTGGTAGCCATTGCCCTTTACCTGTTGCACCGCCAATCGCGAGGGATGCGTAAAGAGGCGCTTTTCGGGTTGCTCATCATAACGGTGGTCTCTTTCATTATCTTCCTGCCCCTATTCAGGTATGCGGTCGATAACCCTGCCATGTTTGATTACCGCGCCCTGACGCGGTTGGGCTCCCTGGAAAGACCCCTGCCTGGGCCAGCTATCCTGATCTTCTTGCAGAATCTATGGGCCGCGATGACCATGTTTTTCTGGTCGAACGGTAATATCTGGGTCCACTCCATTCCATACCGGCCGGCGTTGGACGTGATTTCCGCAGCATTGTTTTTTATCGGCCTGGCGCTGGTGATCATCCGGTATATCCGCAAGCATAACTGGACCGACCTGTTCCTGGTCGTTTCCATCCCGATGCTGATGCTGCCTTCCATCTTATCCCTGGCGTTTCCAGATGAGAACCCATCCCTCAACCGCACGGCAGGAGCCTATGTGGTGGTGTTTGTGATGATCGGCATGGCCCTGGATGGCTTTTTCCGGGGCCTGGAATCGCGCTTCCCTGGACGTTTGGGATCTCGACTGGTGTTGCTGGTTGGCCTGGTGCTGTTTGGAGGGTCAGCCTTATTGAATTATGACCTGGTATTCAACCAGTATGCGACGGAATTTACCCTGGGAGCCTGGAACACGGCGGAGATGGGGGCGGTGGTGAAGTCATTTGCTGAGACCTATGGCTCTATGGACACGGCCTGGGTGGTGGCCTATCCCTATTGGGTTGACACGCGCCTGGTCGGCATCAACGCTGGCGATCCGACGCGAGACACGGCTATCTGGCCGGATAAATTTGCCAGCACGGTTCAGGACCCACGCGCCAAGCTGTTTTTAATCAACCCGCAGGACACCGCGGATTTGCAGACTTTGCGCGGGCTCTACCCCCAGGCTGCGGTCATGGAATATAAGTCGCCCACACCGGGCAAGGATTTCATTGAGCTGCTGGTGCCTCCCCAGGAAGGGGCGTTGAAATGAGCCAGGCCGGTCAGCGATCTTCGTCCCCCATGTTGCCGCCAGCCCCAAAGCG
Source organism: Chloroflexota bacterium (assembly GCA_021789855.1). GTDB lineage: Bacteria > Chloroflexota > Anaerolineae > Anaerolineales > Anaerolineaceae > JAJYIW01. The sequence continues at coordinate 12,641 of JAJYIW010000052.1, forward strand.
AAGCGGGGCGTGGGTATTCGATGTTCTGTTGATCGGCGTCCTGTTGGTGGGTGGTTACTTGCGTCTTGTGGGGGTGAATTGGGACGAAAATCAGCATCTCCATCCGGATGAGCGTTTTTTGACCATGGTGGAAGATGGCATCCGACCGGTCCAAAACCTGGGACAGTATTTCAACACCGCCATTTCCACGCTGAATCCGAATAACAATCCCTCCTTTGGGTTCTTTGTCTATGGCACCTTGCCTGTCTTCATTGTGCGTTACGTGGCCGAATGGCTTGGACAGGCCAATTATGACCAGTACACGCTGGTCGGCCGGCAGCTCTCAGCGCTTGCCGATTTGCTGACCGTGGCGCTGGTATACTGGATAGCCTCCCGGTTGTATTCCAAAAAAGTGGGGCTGCTGGCGTCGGCGTTCTCCGCCCTGGCCGTCTTACCCATCCAGTTATCCCATTTCTTCACCGTTGACACCTTCACCAATTTTTTTGGCTTTATTGCGGTCTATTTCGCCGTTCGTATCATGACGGGCAGCCGCGTCCCGCTGGGTTTCCATTCATTGAATGAAAAAATGGCTCCCGGTTCCCAAGGAGGCGGGGAAGAAGCGGGCGCAGTCCGCGAAGCGTCCCTGGAACGCCAACCGCTGGTTTATATACGGGCCGCCAGGGGGATTTTCGTGGAATTGCTACCCTACCTGGCGTTTGGGGCTGCGCTTGGCATGGCAACCGCCTCCAAGATCAATGCGGTCGTCCTGGCCGTGTTGCTGCCCGTGGCCCTGGCGGTGCGCTACTACCGCCTGCCGCTGGAGCAGCGCCGGAAGCAGATGGGTGGTTTTATTCGCGATCTGGCCGTGGCTGCCGTGGTCAGTTTTTTCGTTTTCCGCATTTTCCAGCCTTATGCTTTCAGTGGGCCAGGTTTCTTCGGGCTAAGCCTGAATCCCAAGTGGGTGGCCAACATGACCGAGCTGGCCAACGAGAGCAACGGCAACGTCGATTTTCCTCCGGCGCTGCAGTGGGCCCGTCGCCCGCCCTGGTATTCCTGGCAGAATCTGACGGAATGGGGTTTGGGCTGGCCGTTGGGATTGCTGGCCTGGGCGGGTTTCCTCTGGATGGGTTGGCGGATCTTCAAGAAGAAGGAATGGCAAACCCATTTGTTGCTGTGGGGCTGGACGGCGTTCTATTTTATCTGGCAATCCTTGAGCTTTACCGCCACCATGCGCTACCAAATGCTCATTTACCCCACTCTGGAGATTATTGCCGCGTGGGCTGTGTTTGAGCTATGGCGAGTTCGCCCTGTCGCCAGGAAAATCAAGGTGCTCACCTCTCCTCGGACGTGGAAGATCGCCTCGGTGGTGGTAGGGACAGGTGTGCTCCTGGGGACGGCAATTTGGGCCTTTGCTTTTGCCTCCATCTACACTCGCCCGATGACGCGGATAGCTTCCAGCCGCTGGATCTACCAGAATGTGCCCGGGCCGTTTAACCTGATCATGGATACCGGGAGCGGGATCTATCACCAGCCTTTGCCCTACCAGAATGGGGCGGTAGTCACGCCAAGCGCGCCCTACCAGCAGGTTTTCGTGGCTCAAGATGATGGGATCCTCACGCAAATTGAGCTGCCCCATGTGGCTGCCCTGAACAGCAGCCTGGCAGACCAGATATTGGATGTGTCGATTGCGCCATCGGAGAGTCCGGCCCAATCCCTGGCCAGCGATACATTGGCTGGCAATTTCCCCCTCGGCAGTGACCAGCGCGGGCAGGATTATAAAATTCCGCTGGCCAGCCCGGCGCCGCTCCAGGCCGGGACCTCTTATCTATTGAAGATATCTGTCGTCCAGGGCGGGACCCCCATCCAACTGATGGGGCCATCCGTGCTTACTTTTCTTACCCAAAACGGCGCTGTGGACCAATCGCTGCCCGAGCCGGTTTTTATGGTGTATGCTGACCACACGTTCTCAACCACCTTTGCCGCTGCCCAGGATGGCACCCTGAAGTCGGTCATGCTTCCCAAGGTGGTGGATGAAACCGCCCAGGCGGGAGCGAAGACCTTGCAATTGACGGTTGCCTTGCAAAATGGGGAAGATCCTATGCAAACCGTGCTGGCCCAGGCGACCAGCACCTTCCCGATGACCGCGGATGGCAATGGTCAGGGAACCACGTTTTCCTTCACCAAAGACCTCAAGCTGGTCAAAGGCGAGCTCTATACCTTGAACCTCTCGATGATCAGCGGCCAGGGGATGATCGCGGTTCGCGGGAGTGCGCCAGCCATGGAATCGAGCTGGGATGACCCTCAGCCTGTACCATTAGACGGTTACTCGCCTTATTCTTACACCAGCGGCCTTTACCAGGGCGATTTAAACTTTGAGATGTACTGGGACGACAACGCTGATAAGCTCACCCGCTTTATCAATACCCTGGATCAGGCCGACTACATCTTTATCACTTCGAACCGTCAATGGGCCACGACGGTCCGCGTACCGGAACGTTACCCCTTGACCACCGCCTATTACCGGGATTTAATCGGCTGCCCTCAGCAAGACTCCATCATTTGGTGTTACAGCGTCGCTAAACCGGGCCAGTTCGGGGGTAACCTGGGGTATTCCCTGGTGGCAACGTTTCAATCCGATCCGCAGCTTGGCCCGTTCGATTTTAATGACCAGTTTGCTGAAGAAGCTTTTACGGTTTATGACCACCCGAAAGTGTTGATCTTCAAGAAAAATGCTAACTATAACAGCCCGCAGGTGCGGTCTCTCTTGAGTGCGGTGGATTTAAGCCACGTGGTTCACCTGACTCCGCGCGAGGCAAGCCTGTTCAACCTGGCCAGCCTGCTCGGCACAGCCAAACAGACCACGCTTACCTTAATGTTGCCTGCCAGCCAGTGGTTGATCCAGCAGGCAGGTGGCACCTGGTCGGCGCTGTACAACCGCGCTGCCTTGATAAACCGCTTCCCGGGATTGGGTGCGGTGGTCTGGTATTTGACCATTCTGATACTGGGCTTGCTGGCCTACCCGTACCTGCGCATTGCCTTGCCTGGCCTGGCGGACCGCGGTTATCCACTGGCGCGAATTACGGGTCTACTTTTGCTGGCTTACACCACCTGGATGGCGGGCTCGTTCGATATCCCGGTCACCCGCGGTTTGATCAGTCTGGCAGTTCTCGGTATCGCCGTTGTAGGCGCTCTCCTGGCGATTTATCAGCGGAAAGGTCTGCTTCACGAGCTGCGGACGAAAAAGGGCTATTTCCTGACCGTCGAACTTGTGGCGCTGGCTTTCTTCCTCTTTGACCTGGGCATCCGCCTGGGTAACCCCGATCTCTGGCACCCTTACAAGGGCGGCGAGAAACCCATGGATTTCTCATACCTGAATGCCGTCCTTAAAAGCACGATCTTTCCGCCCTACGATCCCTGGTTTGCGGGTGGTTACCTCAATTATTACTATTATGGGTTCGTCATTGTCGGCATGCCGGTCAAATTGTTGGGGATCGTTCCCTCCATTGCCTACAACCTGATCTTGCCATCGTTGTTCAGCATGGTGGCACTGGGCGCATTTTCGATTGGATGGAATATATTCCACGCCGCCAGGAAAATTCCTGAGCCGCCTCCGGACAGCGATCGCCCTGGCAAGGGCTGGTTTGCCTGGTTCGACCAGCGTTTCCTGATGGGGATTTCTGCAAGCGTGGGCCTGGTAGTCCTGGGCAATTTGGGAACCGTGCGCATGATTTACCAGGGCCTCCAGAAGCTGGTTGCCCCTGGAGGTGTGATCGATAATGCTTCGATCCCCACCCACCTGTTCTGGGCGTTTGAGGGTGTGTTTAAATTCATCGGGGGAGCGTCCTTGCCTTATGCGGTAGGAGACTGGTATTGGATTCCCAGCCGTGTGTACCCGGGGACGCCCATCACGGAGTTTCCATTCTTCACCTTCTTATACGCCGATTTACACGCTCACATGATCGCTTTACCCGTGGCGGCTTTTGCGGTGGCCTGGGCTTTATCGATCCTCCTGGGGAAAGCGAGCTGGCGTGAACCGGATGGGCTTTTGAGCGCGGGAAAGGCCCAGCCCTGGGTGGGCGTTATCTTCAGTTTTGCCCTTGGCGCCCTGGCTATTGGCGCGCTGGACCCCACCAACACCTGGGACTATCCGACTTACCTGGCGTTGAGCCTCGTGATGATCCTGTACACCCTGATGCGCTATTTGCCAACCCTCAACCGGTTGCCAGTTAATCGCTGGGTGCAGCGCGGCGTGGTGACGATCGTGGGCATTATCGTGCTCGTTGTCCTGTCACGCCTGATGTACCACCCCTATTACCAGTGGTATGGCAATGCTTATAATTCAATCGACCTCTGGCACGATGAGCGCTCTCCCATCTGGTCGTACCTGACCCATTGGGGCCTGTTCCTGTTTGTGATCACCACCTGGTTGGCCTGGGAAACCTACCATTGGATGGCGATCACGCCCCTCTCTTCCCTTAAAAAACTGTATCCATACCGGTACGGGATCCTGTTTGGGCTGGTCGTCTTGATCCTGGCGATCCTCTATTTGGAACTGGTTCTCCAGGTTCAGATTGCCTGGGTAACCCTGATCCTGGCGACCTGGGCAGCCGTTTTAATCCTGCGCCCCGATTTGCCGGATGCGAAGCGCTTTGTCCTCTTCTTGATTGGCACTGGCCTGATGATCACCCTCACCGTCGAGCTGGTGGTCCTTCAGGGCGATATCGGCCGGATGAACACCGTGTTCAAGCTTTACATCCAGGCCTGGGTGCTGTTGTCGGTCAGCGCGGCTGCTGCTTTTGTCTGGATGTTAGAAGCGGTCCCGGCCTGGTCAATCAACTGGCGTCATGCCTGGGAGGTATCGACAACCGCTCTGATTTTTGGCGCGGCGCTGTTCACCCTCCTGGGCGGGATGGACAAAATCCGCGACCGGATGGCGCCCCAGGCGCCTCACACCCTGGATGGGATGACGTATATGGACTATGCTCAATACACCATGGTCAACACCGCTACCCAACAGGGCGTCACCATGGATTTGAGCCAGGATTACCGGGCGATCCTCTGGATGCAGGCGCATGTCATCGGCTCGCCGGTGATTGTCGAAGGAAATACGGTGGAATATCAATGGGGGACACGCTTCACCATTTATACGGGCCTGCCGGGGGTGGT
>JAJYIW010000293.1 GCA_021789855.1 Chloroflexota bacterium
CGATCTGGTGGATATTGTCATCGCGGATCGCTCCGCGAATATCTTCCAGGGCCAGGGTTCCATCCGGATGGTTAGGAAGGAGCGAAGGGAAAACCCCGCCGAGGGCCGAAACGCCGCCTGCTTCAAACAAGAACGTATGTCCCAGGTTTCCCATGATCGCTTCATCGCCACGCCCGCAGTGGGTCAAGACTGCCGCCAGGTTGCCCATGGTTCCAGAAGGAACAAACAGGGCAGCTTCTTTCCCCACCTTATCGGCTCCAAGCTCCTGCAAGCGATTGAGGGTTGGGTCCTCGCCATACACATCATCGCCCACCTCGGCTTCGGCCATCGCCTTGCGCATCGCAGGGGTGGGTTGTGTCACCGTATCAGAACGCAGGTCAATTGTACGCATTGTAATCTCCATTCGAGCAAGATTTAGGCCAGGCCGGCAAAACCATCCTGGTTGTATTGATAAAGCGTTAATCAAAGGCGGCTTTAACTGGGATGTTTTCCAATGGAGCGGCGTAAGTTGTCCAGGATACCCGCCAGTTCAGGCGGCAAAGGAGTTTCAAAAGTGCGCTCCTTATTTTCTCCCGGCAGAGTGATGGTCAACCGGCGGGCATGCAGGAAAAAGCGGTGGATCGGCAGGCTCGACCGGCGATGCCCATACAAGGTGTCTCCAGCTATTGGGCAGCCGATAAAGGCCATGTGCAGCCTGATCTGATGCGTTCTCCCGGTCATTGGATGGGCTTCAATCAATTCCTGATCGGCGAAACGCTCCAGGCTGCGGTAAAAGGTCACAGCGCTACGACCCTTTTCGAGCGGCACCACGGCCATCCGCTGGCGATGGGCCGGGTCGCGCCCCACCGGCGCTTCAATTTTTCCTTCAGGCGTGGGGGGATGGCCATCAACCAGGGCCCAATAAATCTTTTCCACCTGCCTCAAACGGAATTGTTCCTGCAACCAATGATGCGCCCGGTCATTTTTAGCCAGCAAGATGATCCCCGAGGTATCTTTATCCAACCGGTGCACCACTCCAGGGCGGCGCTCCCCACCCACGCCCTCGATCTCAGGCACCAGAGCCAGGGCTGCATTGATCAGCGTGCCCTGCTTGTGCCCGGCCGCCGGGTGAACCACCATGCCGGCCGGCTTATCCAGCACCAGCACGTCATTGTTCTCAAAAATGACAGGAATAGGAATATCTTCGGCCACCAAATCCGCCGATTCCACCGGAGGCAGGTGCACGGTAATTTCCTGACCGGGTTCCAGGCTGACCCCGGTTTTATGCGCCCGCAAGCCATCCACGGTTACAAACCCATCCTGGATCAGGGCCTGCAGGCGCGACCGGGATAACTCCGGCAGCCTGGACACCAGGTATTTATCCAGTCGCTGCCCCTTAGGCCCCTGGTATTGATAATGAAAAACCTGGTCACTCACTTTGCTTGCTTTTCGTCATCCGGCGAATCGGAAAGGGTTGAGTCCTGCACCGGCCTGGACGTATCCGGCGCCGGGCTAAGCTTCTTATTTTGGAGCTCCTTGATCCACACGCCTATCAGGAGGATAGCCACGCCCACGGTGATGCTCGCATCGGCCACGTTAAACACGGCAAAAGAACCCACCGAGATAAAATCGGTGACCTGCCCGCCCATGGTCAGGCGATCAACCAGGTTGCCGACCGCCCCGCCCAGTTGCATGCCCATTGCGATCCGCAACGTCCAATCCTGGGGGGATACCCGTGGAAAATAATACAGGATAACCCCGGCTACGATAAAAGCCAGTACAGTAAACAACAGGCTTTGCCCCTGGAGGATGCCAAACGCAGCGCCGGAGTTGTTCCAATGCACCACACGCGCGTAAGGCATCAACCAGTCCCAGGGCGACCACATTTCGCCAAACCCCAGTTTAGTCCGCACCAAGGCCTTGGTCCACTGGTCAACCCCGATGATCACGCCTGCTATCACCAGTAATAACGCATAATCTTTAATGGTTTGCTTCAAATCTACCTCCGCCGGCCCAGTCGCAGGTGGAAACTACCCCGGCGTTATCCGTTACGGATCACACCCAGGCTTAGGATCTCGCCATCCAGGTTATGTTCCTGGGTAAAAGCGCCTTCGGGGGGTAGTTCTTGCAGCAATCGCGTGGATAGCGTTTCATTGCTCACATAATCCTTCCACTGCTGAATCACACTCGCTAAAGGCCCTTCTGCCTGATAGTACGTGGTGATGCGATCCTCAATATTAAACCCGGCATCCTTGCGCATGGCCTGGATCCGGCGGACGATCTCGCGCGCCAGGCCTTCAGCGCGCAACTCGGGTGTCAACACCGCATCGACGGCCACGGTAATTAATTTATCCGCCATCACAGCCAGTCCCTCAACGGGCTGGGTCTGGATCAGCACTTCACCTGGCTCGAGGATAACCGTCTCGCCGTCCACCACCAGCTTGAGCGACTCGCCGGCCTGGACGCTGTGAGCCACCTCGCCAGGGTCCTGGGCCGCCAGCGCAGCCCGCACCTGGGGAAACCTGGCCCCAAAACGCGGGCCCAACGCCTTATTGTCTGGCATGACCCGGTAACGAACCAGCGTTTCGGCTTGTTCGACGAACTCGAGGGATTTCACGTTGAGCTCATCCATCACAATGTCGGCCAGCTCATCCGCCAGCCGCGCCTGGCCGGCGTGAACCAGGGCCCTGGCCAGGGGTTGGCGCACCTTCAAATTAGCGCTGCTGCGCGCCGCCAATCCCAGGCTGGCGATCTGGCGCGCCAGGCCCATCTGGCGCAGTTTTACGTCATCGACTGCCGTCAGGTCTGCCTCTGGCCAGGCGCAGTGATGCACGCTCTCGTACGCCCCTGCCTGGCAGGTCGCTACCAGGTTCTGGTACATGGCCTCCGTAATAAAAGGCATGATCGGCGCCAGTTGCATGATCAGCTTGACCAGGACATGATACAGGGTGGCGTAAGCTGCATTTTTATCCGCGTCATGCTCACTTTTCCAGAAGCGGCGCCGGCTGCGCCGGACATACCAGTTAGTCAGGTCATCCAGGAAGACTTCCAGTATATCGGTGGTGGCCAGGGGATCGGTATTTTCAAGAGAATGGGTGACATCAGCCGTTACCTGGTTAAGCCGGGCCAGGATCCAGCGGTCAAGCAAGGCCGGGCTGTTGGGAGTCTTTCCTTCCGGGTGACGCGAGTCAAACCCTTCGACGGGAGGCGTCCAGCCATCCAGGTTGGCATAGGTGACAAAAAAGCTGTATACATTCCAAAGTGGCAGGATAAAGGACCGGCGGACCTCATCACCGCGCTTGTAGCCAAAAAGCAGATCTGTTTCAGGCTTGTGGGCAAAATACATCCAGCGCATCACGTCTACGCCGATTTTATCCGCCGCTTCATTGAACTCAATGGAATTTCCCCAGCTTTTATGCATGGGCCGGCCATCTTCGGCCAACAACAGGGCGTAACCGAAGTTCTGCAGGAAAGGCGCGGATTGATCGACCACGGTCGCCATTGCCAGTAAACTGTAGAACCAGTTGCGGAATTGCCCAGGGAAGGATTCAGAAATCCAATTCGCCGGGTACCAGCTGCGCCAATAAT
>JAJYIW010000053.1 GCA_021789855.1 Chloroflexota bacterium
ATCGCTTACGCTGGTGGTAACTGGCGTGCTTGAGGATTCCCTCCCAGCCCGGTGTTTCGCCGGCCAGGAATTCCGGGCCACTCAGGGTATCCAGGATGGTTAAAGCATAATCATGGTAGAGCCTGCGCCGCAAGGGATCCGCCGACAGCCTGGCAAGCTGTAGCAAGCCGCTGGCGGTGATGGCTGCAGCCGAGCTTTCATAAGGGTAAGCCGGTTCAGGGTCGCGCCAATCATTGGGAGGAATGCCGTGAGATGGGGTATTCTCGATGTAGTAGGCCGCACAGTCCTCGGCAGTTTGCAGGAAGCGCGGGTCGTCGCTCGCCTGGTAAGCGGTGCCGAACCCGTAGATCGCCCAGGCCTGGCCGCGCGCCCAGGAAGAATCGCTGCGGTAACCCTGCTGGGTGCTCTGGCGGAGAAATTCACCCGTGGCCAGGTCGAACAGGCCTTCGTGGGCCGTGCTGCCATCGCCGCGTACCAGGGTGCGGCGGGTGGTCAGGCAGTGGGCCATGGCTTTGTCCCACAGCTCCCGGTCGTTCGATTGTTGAGCGGCATAAAAAACGATGCCAACGTTCATCATAATATCGATAAACAGGCTGTCATCGGCCAGGAAAGAACACAGGTAACCCCCTTCAGGCTTAAAGCGCAGCCCCATGGTCTTTCCAGCATTCACCACCACCTGTCGCCTGGCTTCATCGCCGGCCAGGTCATACCAGCGCTTCCAGCTTGGCCAGAAAAGAAAGCCCAGGTCATGCACGGTGCGGTCGGCCTGGCGCGGCTCGATCAACCGGCAATAATGGCTGGCCTTATCCTGCCAGTAAGGATCGCCGGTATGCTGGTACAACAACCAGAGCTCGCCGCATAAAAACCCCTCGCACCAGTTGGTCCAGGACTCACCCCCATGCTTCCAATGCCCACCCACCGTGTACATGGGGAAAAAATCCGGGCTGGCTTCAACCAGCGCGCGCACCTGGCGGGCAGCAAAATCGAATACCGCCGAAGCTTTTGCCCGGTTAAACTTATCCAGCATGGCTTAAATAGCCCAACCGGCGCGCCTGGGCTTCCGCCTTTAATGCCAGCTCGGAAGCCAGGAAAACGTGCGCCTGGGGCATGGACGTTTCCGTGCGGTGATGAATATCCGCGATTAATTGCCGCCCGTAGGGCAGCTCCATGCCGCTGCAATCGATGTACTGGGTTTCTGTTTGATTGACCAGGAAAAGGTGGTTGCCGCCTTCCCGGCCCGCCAGGTCAATGTACTTCCGCAGCTCGATATAGCCCTCTGTCCCCAGGATGGTCAACCGGCCATCCCCCCATATTCCCAGGCCATCCGGGGTGTACCAGTCCACGCGCACATAGCCCGTCCCGCCGTTCCCGCTCAACAGCGCGTCGCCAAAATCTTCCAGCTCAGGATACTGGGGATATTTATAATTGGCCACCTGCGATGCCACCACTTCAGCCTGGGTCGAACCGGTGAAAAACAGGAACTGATCCATCTGGTGCGAGGCAATATCGGTGATAATTCCGCCGTAACGTTCCTTGATGAAGAACCAATCCGGGCGCGTCGCCGGGGCAATCCGGTGCGGGCCCATCCCAATGGTCTGGACCACCTTACCAATGGCGCCCGCTTTGACCAGCTCGCCTGCCTTGACGGCCGCCGGGATTTCTAGCCGCTCGCTAAAGCAGATCGAATAAATCCGGCCGGTCTCTGCCTGAGCCCTTCGCGCTTCGGCCAACTGGTCAAGCGTGGTAAAACCTGGCTTATCGCTCATGAAGTCTTTGCCATGGCGCATCACCGAGATGCCCAGGGGCGCACGGTCAGCCGGGATGCCGGCAGTTAAAACAAGGTGGATAGTTGGATCCTCCAGGATTTCATCCGCTGACCGGGCCAGCCTGGCCTGTGGGAAAGCGGCCGAGAAAGGCTCAACCAGCTCAGGCTCAGGGGCGTAAAACGAGACGAATTCCGCCCCGGCCCGCAGCATCAGGTTTACCTGTCCATAGATGTGATTGTGGTTGATCCCGATCACTGAAAACCGGGTTTCAGGTTGTGTGCTCATTCTGATTGGACTCCTCTTTTCTCATTTGTTCCAGAAGCTTAGACCCGCGCGTTTTCATCGCCGGGGTACCCTCATAAATCAGGCTTTCCATCAAGCCGATCACCATGAGGCGTAACTCGGGGTCGTGTTTGGTGATATCGACCAGGGACTGCATGGCAAACGTCCTGACGATGCTGTTCTTTTCCTGGATATAGCCCAGGAGAATCTGGACGGCCGATCCCCGTTCATTCCCATTCAAATCCAGCCGGGCCAGTATTTGGGCAAGATGCCAGCGGACTTCAGGCTGTTCAATAGCAGCCAGCTCACGGAGTAAGCGCTGCTTGTACGGCTGAAGCCATTCCGGGTGCTGGGAGGTGACTTTTTCAACCACATCGGCTGCACGCATCCGAATGACGGGGTCGTTATCCAGCATTCCCTCGAATACGAGCGGGAAAAGAGCCGGATCGTTCAAGATATCCGTCACCACTTCATTAGCTCGACCGAACGAGCGCCGGTCGCCGCCGCTTAATTTTTCTAAAACAGGTTCCATTTAGGGCTCCACTTTTATTGTAACCGAGTCATCCAGGCCTGACAACGGGTTGTATCGATCTACACCAGGTCGCCCTGGCCAGCGTAGGGCGGTCTCAGATTTGTTCACCGGGGTGCCTTCCTGCCCCTGGCCCGTTGAGCGATCATGCGGGCGCTTTCCTCGGCCAGGTACAACGGCAACGTGCCAAAGATGCGCGCAATCAAGCCAGCATAATGGATCCGGTCACTGAGCATTTCGATGAAGGCCCGGCTGGCTAATGGGTTGCAAACCCCCAACGCATAACAGGGGGAGGTCGCCGTATAAAACAATCCTGCCAGCCCAAGCCCCAGGCTGTGACTGTTGCCGATCTGCGCGCGAATAGCCCGCGCATACTGCCGGCTGTCGCCGCGGATAATGGCCTGCGCGGCCAGCCAGCCGCTTTTAATCGCCAGGCGAATGCCTTCACCCGTCAATGGATCCGCCAGGCTGGCGGCATCTCCAGCCAATAAGATGCGCCGGGTAGCCAGCTGGCGCGTTGTGCCATGGATGGGTATGGGGTGCCCATGCCAGGCGCCTTGCTCCAGGTCGATCCCATACCTGGCCATGATCGGGCGCAATCTGGCTTGCAGCTCTCCCGGCCCCGGTCGCCACGCTGCAATGCCAACCGACAGGTGATCGACCTTGGGAAAGACCCAGGCATAGCCATATTGAATATCTCCCAGGAGGAAGAGCGGCGATTGGCTCAAAGAGGCCAGGTACCCCGGTGGCGCTGGCGCTTCCACCTCAATCGCGGCAACCGGACGCCGGCGGGCGCGCCGGGGTAACGCACGCGCCACGATGGAATTAGCCCCATCCGCGCCAATGACATACCTGGCTTCGAAGGATTGCCCACCCGCAGTGGTTACCTCGACTCGATCGGCTTTTTCGACCACCTGGCGCACGGCCAGGCCCTGGTGAACCTCGGCGCGGGCATGTTCCAGGATAAAAGCATCGAAGCGGCTGCGCATCACGAAGGCCAGATCGCCGTCATGCAGCGGGACGGTCACCTCATCCCCAGCGTAACCATAGCGCACCGATTGAGCGCGGGCTTCAATCACGGGGTCGCAAGTGAAGGGGAAATAACGGGCGAGCATGCGGGGCGAGAGTCCCCCTCCGCAAGCTTTATAACGGGGCAGCTTTTCTTTCTCCAATACCCTGACGCGCAAGCCAGCCTGGCCAAGGTAGAAGGCCGCGCTGGCCCCGGCTGGCCCAGCACCCACGATGATCACATCCTCCATGGCTACGATTCCCGCCAGGGCTTAGCCCTCAATCGAGATCAACCCGGATGCCACCGGCCGGGCGGATGATCAGCTCATAACAGGAAGATGAGCCAAAGATTGATTTCATGCGTTTCACATACAGGCCAAGCAAATCGTTCGGAACAAACGCCTGCATGGTCCCGGCAAACCCTCCGCCGTGGACGCGCCAGGCGCCACGCCCTTTTAACAGCGTTTCAGACACGGCCAGGGCCAGCGAAACGCCTTGCTCATGGACATTCCTGGAAGCGTATACGTTTTGATTAAGCGTCCACGAGCTGATCCCCGAAGCCACTACCAGCGACAGGAAACGGTCAAACTGGCCCTTTTCCAGGGCGTCCACCTGTTCGACCACCCGCTGGTCGTCCTGGAAAAAGTGCAACGCACGAAGAATGCCCCGGTCGCTCACCTTGCCCCGCAATTGCGGAATGGCGGCGATCACCTGCTCCTGCGTGCATTCTCTCAGGACTGTTTTCCCCAAAGCCGCCGCCACGGATTTCATTTCACGAGCCACCGCGGCATACTCGTCGGTCAGGTCAGCGTGGTTGCCTCCCGTATCCACGATCACCAGGGAGTAACCGCTCGAGGAAAAATCAAAGTCCACTTTTCTAACTTCCGGGTGAGACGCGTCCTTAAAATCGATGGTGACGAAACCGCCAACGGCGCAGGTCGTCTGATCCATCAGGCCACAAGGCTTACCGAAGTAATGGCTCTCAGCATACTGGCCGATTTGCGCCGCCAGGATGGGATCCAGCCGGCCCTGGTTATACAGATGACTTAATATAATTGCTACCAGGATCTCGTAAGCAGCCGAAGAGCTTAACCCAGAGCCTTTCAAGACTTCGCTGGACGCGTAAGCGGAAAAGCCGCCCACCTGGTAACCCAGTTCAGCCATGCGCGCACACACCCCGCGGATCAAGGCAGTGGAGGTATTCCTCTCAGCCTCTACCATGGAGAGATCGACCAGATCCACCACGCTCGGCGGGTAGCCCTCCGAATAAAGCTTGACGACCGGCCTGTCCTCCTTCACCGCCGCAGCGATGACATCCAGGTCGACCGCTGCCGCCAGCACTCGCCCGGCATTATGATCCGTATGATTGCCGCCCACCTCGCTCCGCCCAGGAACGCTGAAAAGCTGGATATCCCTGGCCTGGGGAAAAAGATCTGAGAAGTGATGGATCAGCGCCTTGTAACGCTCGCGCTGCCGGGCGATTTGGGCCGGCCGGTTGCCATACAGGTGTTGCAATACCGGCGTCGACCGGTTCGACTCCAGGCTTTCCAGAATGTGAGCTTTTTCAGGCATGGGCTCCTCCCGTGATGGTAAAACGATTAAGTCATGGGTATCAAATTGACCAGGGGCAACAAGGCGTCAATGTCCTCGCGGCGGCAATCTGCAGTACCCGGCCGCGCCACCACCGCCCCAGCCGCAGCAAACCCGAGGCGTAAGCCTGCTTCAAGCGGCTCACGCCGCGCCAGGGCAACGGCTATCCCCGCCACCACGGCATCCCCTGCCCCAGCCGGGCTTATCACCTGCACGGGCAGTGCTGGAATCTGCATGACTTTCCCTTCGAAGGCTGCCAGCGCACCCTGTTCAGCCAGGGTAGCCACCACCGCCACTCCCGATTGGGCGTTTAGCTCGCCTGCCGCGGTCCGGACTTCCGCGATGCCCTCCAGGTCGCGCCCGGCCAGGTAGCTGAGCTCAGCCTGGTTCGGCTTGATCACCGCCGGCCTGGCCTCCAGGCCCAATTTCAACGGCATGCCGCTGGCATCCAGCACCACCGGCACACCCCTGTTTTTGGCCTGGCGGATCAGCTCTGCATAAATGGAGGAATCGACACCGTGAGGCAGGCTTCCGCTGATCGCTACGGCAGAAGCTCTCTCCAGGGCCCGGGTAAAACGGTCGCGCAGCATCTCCACGTGCTCACCGGTGACCTCCAGGGTATCGGTGGTGACCGTGGTCTGAGGAAGGCCGTCGTCGGCCACGATCACCGTGTTCAAACGCGTCTCACCGCCCACCCAGACGAAATCCGTCGCCACGCCCTTCTGGCGGAGCATGGCGTCCATCTGCGTGCCAAACCGCCCCGCTGCAAAACCCATGGCCAGGTTATCTTCCCCCAGCTCACTCAACACCCAGGACACATCCGTGGCCTTGCCCGCTACACTGATCATGGAACGATGCGCGCGCACCGTGGTATGGAGAGGGAGCGCGTGGACAAACAAGGTATGGTCTAAAGCAGTGTTGAGGGTAACGGTGATAATCATAGGCGGCCAGTACCTGCCGTGATAATTCAGGTGAAGAGGAAAACTCGAGGTTTTTGGCTGGGCGAATGGCGTTCGCCCACTACTCCCCGGCCGTCATGTCCCTGGCTAACGCGTCTTTCCAATCATCGGCCAGATCCAGGTTCGCCTCCAGGGAACGACTCAGCATGATGATGCGCGCATTCGTATCGATGCGCTCGACGGCATCGAAGGCAGCATCCAGGTCCTTGCCCACCACAAACAGGCCATGCCAGCGAGCCATGACCGCCGCAGCGTGTTTGGTGATGCGAGCTTCTTGGCCCCGGATGGCATCCACCACATAACCGGCCAGCGCCGGGCTGTGGGCCGGGGCATAAGGCGTCACCTTAATTTCGCCAAATTTCCAGGTGGCTTCCAGCACGGGCTGAATCGAAACACCTGCGGCGCAAAATGGCAGCACGTTCCGCGGGTGGCAGTGCACCACCCCGGATGCCATAGGGAATTGCTTGTATAAGGCCAGGTGCACCTTCGACTCGCGTGAAATTTCCCCTTCCCCATCCAGCCTGTTGCCATCAGCATCCACTACAAGCACCTGCTCTGGGCGAATGGCCCACTGGTATTTCTGCCCGCTGAAACGGGAGGTAATGCAAATCAGGTCGCCTACCCGCGCACTGATATTCCCTCCGGCGGCATCGGTCAGGAACCGGTCAAACAGCATCGCGCCAAACCGCGCGATTTTTTCACGCATCGCGGCGACTGAATCTTCCATAAAACCTCCAACCAAAATTATAACCCCTGGCTATGGAAAAAGGTATAATACCCCCCCATGGAGTATAAGGACATGATGAATCGCAATGAGGCATTAAACCTGGTCAATACTTACATTAAGGCCCCTGGCCTGGTCAACCACATGCTGGCGGTTGAAGCAGCCATGCGCTTTTATGCCAAAGAACTTAACCAGGACGTGGAAATATGGGGGTTGACCGGCTTGCTCCACGATTATGATTGGGAGATCCACCCCACGCTGGATCTGCACCCGGCAGCCGGGATCGCTTTACTGCGCGAGCAGGGTGTCCCCGAAGAAATCCTGCATGCCATCCTGGCGCATGGGGTAGACACCGGGGTGCCGCGTGAGACGTTGCTGGATAAAGGGCTGTATGCCTGTGATGAAATCACCGGGCTGGTCACTGCCGTGGCCCTGGTGCGCCCCTCGCGGTCGCTTTACGACCTGACCTCCAGCTCAGTAAAAAAGAAATGGAAAGACCGGGCATTCGCCGCCGGCGTCAACCGAGAAGAGGTGGCCGAAGCCGCCGCCGATTTCGGCGTGGAGCTGTGGCAGCACGTGGATAATGTGATCCTGGCCATGCGCGCCATTGCCCCTGAGCTGGGGTTGGAAGGGAATTTACGGGAAGGAGAATAACTCGCCCGGTAAATTCCTGAAGAGGATGGGCGGCGACCGCCGCTACGGTTTTTTAGCCGGCGTCTTTCGCTTAACAGGCGTGGAGGCTGGCGCAGGCTGAGCAGGTTTACGGTTGGATGGGCGCTCTTTCGGCTGGGTTGGATTGACTATTTTTTCAGCCGGAGAGGTCTTCCCCGTTTTCGCCGGGGCAACGGCGTTTGGATCTGGCTTGGTTTTACGCCCACGAGCAGCCTGGGTAGCGGTAGCACCTGCCTGGCCTGCTTTCGATTTTGGCTTGACCTTCTCCGGCGACGCCTTTTCCTGCTTCTTCTCGGAAGCTGGCGACTTCTTAGCAGCGGGCGCCTGGCCTCCCGCACGCTGCTGGGGCGCTTTTTTGGCAGGTTGGGCTCCTGCTCCTGGCTCAGCGGCAGGCGCCGCCTCCAGAGCTGTGCCGCCTCCAATGCCATCCCAAACTTGCGCCAGGCCCAGCAAAACCTCACCCAGCCTGACCTCGACGGTCATCTGGCCCTGGGCCGCACGCGTTCGCAAGGACGCCTCCTCCATTTTCAGCCAGCGATTAGGCTCACCGGCTAATAACAGCAAACCGCAAGACGTGGCGGTCCCTGCGAGCAGGCCTACCAGGCGCAAGCCTCTGCCAATCTTCCAGGCTATCACACCCTGTCCATAACGGCCCTGGAGGGGGAAATCATTGAGAGGAATACGCTTGGCCATCCCAGTTGATGCCAGGAACAACACCTCCAGCGATTGCCCCTTGCCCTGCTTCGGAAAAACCTCCATCCCAACCAGCTCGTCGCCCACACTTAATTTAATCCCATTGACCCCGGCGGCCACCAGCCCCATGGGGCGGACTTCCTCTTCGGAGAAACGAATCGCCATGCCCAGCGATGTCGCCAGGAGGAGCTCAGCGCTTCCATCCGTCTGGCGCGCCCACCCCAGGCTGTCCCCTTCGTTGACTTTGACCAGGGTAAAGGCCTGAGCCGAAGGCCCAGGCAGCTCGCTCAAGGGTGACTTTTTCACCAGGCCGGCCCGCGTGACCGTCAACAAAAAACCTTCCGGGTTTACTTCGGTTTTTGGCGGCAGGGTGAAAGCCACTGCCAGCGCTTCATCTTCCGGCAGAGGAGAAAGTTTGGTAACCGGCACCCCTTCCGGGTTTTTATCCACGTCTGGCAACGCATGGACCGCGACGGCGGCCGCCTTGCCCTGGTCTGATACCAGGTACAGGGTGTGATGCGTGTTGGTATGCAACACCCAGTTCGGCGCAACGCTGCCGGTAAGCGCCGGCCGGGTATCATCCATGCTGCGCTGGATCCTCCCGTCCTCGCTGATCATCACCCACACATTTTCCGCCGGCGTGACATCGGTGGTGGTCAGCATGGCTTTAATCGACGTGCCTTCTTTCATGGTGACGATCTGCGTACGGCGCCGGTCATTGTAGGTTTGCTTCACGGCTTTAAGCTCTTCGATCGCCACCTGGCGCATCTTTTTGGGCGATTTCAGCAACGCCTCCAGCCCTTTAATCTGGGCGGTGACTTCTTTATATTCTTCCTCAATCTTCCGCCGTTCCAGTGACGCCAGGCGGCGAAGCTGCATATCCAGGATGGCCTGGGCCTGAAGATCGGACAGCTTGAAGCGCTGGATCAAACGCTTGCGCGCCACATCTGCGTCCGGTGAAGCCCGGATGATCGCGATAACTTCGTCCAGGTTCTTCAACGCCACCAGCAAGCCTTCCAGGATGTGCGCCCGCGCCCTGGCCCGGGCTAAGTCGAACTCACTTCTACGCCGGATAACCTCCAGGCGGTACTCAATATAGACGCGCAGCGCATGCTTGAGGGTCAGGAGGTGTGGCTCGCCGTCGACCAGGGCCAGCATGTTGATCCCAAAGGTGGTTTGCATAGGGGTGTGGCGGTAGAGCTGCTGCAAAATGGTCTCCGGTTCAACCGCCTTAGTTATTTCGATCACGATGCGCATGCCCTGCCGGTCCGATTCATCCCGGAGGTCGGCAATGCCTTCGATTGATCCATCGCGAACCAGCTCAGCGATGCGTTCGATCAAAGCCGATTTATTCACCATATAGGGCAGCTCAGTGACAATGATCCTGGAACGCCCGCGCACCATTTCCTCCAGGTGAGCGCGCGCCTGCACCATGATTTTGCCTTTGCCGGTGGCATAGGCGCCGATCAATCCATCGCCGAGCGGATCCTGGATGATGATTCCCCCGGTGGGGAAATCTGGGCCTTGAATGAATCGCATCAAATCCTGGACGGTCAGGTCATCCAGCTTTTCCCATTGTTCCAGCATCAACACCAGGGCATCCACCACCTCGCCCAGGTTATGGGGCGGGATGTTGGTGGCCATCCCCACGGCGATCCCCGTTGCGCCGTTGACCAGCAAGTTGGGGATGGCCGACGGTAAAACCAGCGGCTCGCGCAGGGTGGCATCGAAATTGTCGGTAAAATCGACGGTGCTTTTTTCTATCTGGGCCAGTATATCCATGGCAATGGGGGTCAGGCGCGCCTCGGTGTAGCGCATGGCTGCGGGCGGGTCGCCATCCACGCTGCCAAAATTGCCCTGGCCATCCACCACGGGGTAACGCATACTGAAGTCCTGCGCCAGGCGTGCCATGGATTCATACACCGCCAGGTCGCCGTGCGGATGGTACTTACCCAGCACCTCACCCACGATGCGCGCCGATTTTTTGTACGCGCTATCCGGGCGCACGCCCATGTCGTACATTGCGTAGAGAATGCGCCGCTGGACGGGCTTCAAGCCATCCCGCGCATCCGGCAAGGCCCTGGCGACAATCACGCTCATGGCGTAATCGAGGTAGGACTGCTGCATTTCATGGTCAATATCGATTTTACGGATCAATCCCAGTTCCATACGTCTTTGTCCTCCAGGTTGATCTTACGGGGAAAAGAAAAGGACGTCAAGCCAGGGCAATTATTCCATTATAACGAAAAACATCTCCTGGAAGGTATTCCAGGAGATGTTTTGCTTGTTATCGGAATGATGCTCACTCGCCGGTGGGCAAGTTAGAGACTGACACCTGGCGATACAACTCTAAATCTTCCATTTCTTTGAAACGCCCATAGGTAAAACCGGTCCCGGCAGGGATCAATTTCCCAATGATGACATTTTCCTTGAGGCCAAAGAGCGGATCCTCAGTGGAGGCAATCGCAGCACCGGCCAGCACTTTGATCGTGTGCTGGAAAGATGACGCCGACAGGAAGGAGTCAGTGCTCAGGGAAGCCTTGGTCACACCCAACAACACCTCGACATAACGCGCGGGCTGTTTGCCTTCCGAAACCAGTTTTTCATTGACACGGCGAATCTCGAGGCGGTCCACCAGGTCCTGTGGAAGATACGGTGTATCTCCTGGCCGGATCACCTGGACTCTCCCTTCCATCTTGCGGATGATCACCTCGAAGTGCTTGTCATTGATATTCTGGCCCTGCGAGCGGTACACCTTTTGGATCTCGCTCAACAGGTACATCTGGCTGGATTCGCGGCCGTTGATGTGCAAGATATTATGCGGGTTCAACGAGCCTTCCGTCAGCGGCTGGCCTGCTTCGACATGGTCATTATCTTTGATGATCAGGCGCGCGGTGCTGGGGATTTCATATTCTTCAGACTCGCGCTGTTCGTACGAAACGATCACGCGACGGTCCTCAATGCGCACGCGGCCAGCATGTTGGGCCACCATCGTCGCTTCGCCCTGGCTGGCAACGATATCGCCAACCTCCACCTTCTCCTCATCCTTCGCGGCGAGCGTCCAGTCTTCAGGGATATCGAAAACATCGCTGATCATTTCACTGTTTTCCACCCGCACAACACGCAGGTCGCTGTAACGATCAGATTGGATAATGCGGGCTATACCCTTGATGCGAGAGATAATCGCCTCGCCCTTGGGGGTACGGCGGGCTTCGAAAAGCTCTTCCACACGAGGGAGACCGGTGGTGATGTCGCCGCCGGCTGCCACACCACCGGTGTGGAAGGTGCGCAGGGTCAGTTGGGTGCCTGGCTCGCCAATCGATTGAGCGGCCACAATGCCAACCGCCGCGCCCAGTTCAACTTCGCCGCCACGGCCCAAATCCATGCCATAGCACTTGGCGCAGATGCCATGGATCAGATCGCACGTCAACGGGGAACGAACCTTGACCACGTCAACGCCGGCCGAAACGATCTTGCGAACGCGATCGCGATCGAACATCTCATCCCGTTCGGCCAGCACCTCACCCGTCAGCGGATCGATCACGCGGTCAGCCAGGTAACGGCCAAAGAGGCGTGTCCCAAAAGACTGCCCGGCCACATCGTCCGCCCGGCGAATATCAATTCCTTCTTGTGTGCCGCAATCCACTTCGTTGATAATCACATCTTGCGCAATATCCACCAGGCGGCGGGTCAAATAACCGGCATCCGCCGTGCGCAACGCGGTATCCGCCAGGCCTTTGCGAGCGCCATGGGTTGAAATAAAGTACTCCAGAGCGGTCAGGCCTTCGCGGAAGTTCGAGCGGATCGGCAACGGGATAATACGCCCGGCGGGGTCTGCCATCAAACCGCGCATCCCGGCCAACTGGGCAATAGGGCCAAAGCCACCCTTGGTAGCGCCCGAGTTAGCCATGGTCGCCAGGGTCCCATTAGGATCCATGTAGCGGCGCACTGCGTCACCCACCTGCTTGGTGGTCTGTTGCCAGATGTCGATGACGCGCTCATTCTGCTCCTGCTCGGTCAGCAGGCCACGGCGGAAGTCGCGTTGCACCGTTTCCACTTCGGTGAGTGCCTTATTGATGATTTCTGTTTTCTCGGGCGGCACGGTGATATCGGAGACCGCGATGGTCGCGCCAGAGCGCATGGCATACAGGAAGCCAATATCCTTGATGCGATCGGCGACTTCGGTAGTCACGTCCTGCCCGCACACTTCATAAACTTCGGCCACCAGGTCTTTCACACCGCCCTTATCCAGCTCTTCGTTCATGTACTGGACCTGTTCTGGCAGGATGCGATTGAACAGCACCCGGCCTACAGTGGTATCAATCAGGCCAGAGTGCGGAGCATCCATGCGGCTGTGATGCTCGTCATACCAGGTGGTCATCTTAATTTTGATGTTCGCGTGAATATCGATCTGGCCCAGGTTATAAGCCATCTCGACCTCATCAATATCCGCAAACGCCCGTCCATCACCCTTGTGACTGAGCTGGTCTTTGACCGTCAAGTAATACACACCCAGGACCATGTCCTTGGATGGGCTGATGATCGGTTCGCCATCCGCTGGTTTGAGCAGGTTACGCGACGCCAGCATCAAAGTGCGGGCTTCTTCAACCGCCTTATCGGATAAGGGCACATGGACCGCCATCTGGTCGCCATCGAAGTCCGCATTGAAGGCGGTGGTCACCAGCGGATGAAGCTGGATTGCGCTGCCCTCGATCAGGATCGGCTCGAAAGCCTGAATACCCAGGCGGTGGAGGGTGGGGGCGCGGTTCAACAGCACCGGGCGCTCTTTGATCACCTCTTCGAGCACTTCCCACACCTCGGGCCGGTTCCGTTCAATGAAACGGCGTGCGCCTTTGACGTTAGCCGCATAGTTATGCGTGACCAGGCGGGAAATGACGAAGGGCCGGTAAAGCTCCAAAGCCATCGTCTTGGGCAGGCCGCACTGGTAGAGCTTGAGCGATGGCCCGACGACGATAACAGAACGGCCAGAGTAATCCACGCGTTTACCCAACAGGTTGCGGCGGAACCGCCCTTTCTTGCCTTTGAGCATGTCGCTCAAGGACTTAAGCTCGCGCCGGCCGCGGCGAGAAAGCGCCTTACCCCGCTGCGAGTTATCGATCAGCGAGTCCACGGCTTCCTGGAGCATCCGCTTCTCATTGCGAACAATGACGTCAGGTGCGCCCAGCTCCAACAACCGTTTCAGGCGGTTGTTGCGGTTGATCACCCGCCGGTACAAGTCATTCAAGTCAGAGGTGGCAAACCGGCCGCCATCCAATTGAACCATGGGGCGTAGATCGGGTGGAATAACGGGCAGCACGGTCAGGATCATCCATTCGGGGCGGTTGCCAGAGCGCCGGAAGGCCTCAACCACTTTGAGACGGGTGGTCGCTTTCTTCCGCTTCTGCTTGCTCTTAGACGTCCTGGCTTCGTGCCACAGCTCTTCGGATAGCTTATCGAGATCCAGGCGGCGAAGGATATCGTAAAATGCTTCAGCGCCCATATCCGCGCGGAAGACCTGCCCCCAGCGAGATTTTAATTCGCGGTAGCGGCTCTCGCTCAGGAAGGTAAACGGGCGGAGCTCCTGGAGCTCATCACGTGAATGAGCGTTCTGGTTATGGCTCTCCACCGATTGATCCTCGAGCTCATTGCGCAAGCCATCCATCTGTCCTTCGGCTTCCGCTCGCACGCGCTCCATCGACATTTTGATTTGTTCGAGCTCGCGCTGCATCTCAGATTTCAACTCGCCTTCCAACTCTTCCATGCGTTCCTTGACAATGCGCTGGACGCGGGTGAGCTGTTGAGCGGTGACGGTCTCGCCGGCTTCGACTAACACGATTTCTTTCGAGGCAGCATTAAAAACAACCGGCGCCGGCACGGTCTTCGCCATCTTTTCCTGCAAAACCCGTTCAAGGCGCTGGCCTTCCTGGATGACCGGCTCGAAGCGGGAGGCGATTTCCTCATCGAAACGCCCTTCCATCTCGGTTTTCTGCTGAGTTAACTCGGCCAGGCGCCGATCGCGTCCGCGTTTGACCTCTGCAATTTTCGAGTTGATTTGGGCCGCCTGCTCGCGCTCCGAAACGTTAATTTCATCTTCAAGCCGTTTCAATGCCTTGTTGCGAGCATCCTCATCGACATAGGTCACGATATATTGAGCAAAATACAGTACCCGATCCAGGTTACGCCGAGAAATGTCCAACAACAGCCCCAGGTAAGACGGAATCCGGCGGGTGTACCAGATGTGGGCGACCGGCGTGGCCAGCTCAATGTGGCCCATCCGCTCGCGACGCACAGAAGAACGGGTTACCTCAACCCCACACTTATCGCAGATGATCCCCTTATACCGTGGGTTCTTATATTTTCCACAATAACATTGCCAATCACGAGTTGGCCCAAAGATCGCTTCACAAAACAGGCCATCTTTTTCGGGGCGAAGACGTCGATAGTTGATTGTTTCTGGCTTAAGCACCTCACCGTACGACCAGCTACGGATAGTTTCAGGGGAGGCCAGATTGATCCGAAGTGAAGTCAAACCCTTAGTTTCCACTAATTACCTCCAATTAATAAACAGGGGGCGCCGATTAACCGATTGAAGCGCCGGAGGAATTTTTATCTCTAGCGCTTATCCAATCACAAGGCGATAGCTATATATACATGCAACAAAAGATTATAGCAAATATAATGGAAAAAGTCAATATCCTTTTTGAGGAACTTTCAAGGGAATCTCCAGGTAAAAAGAACTGCCTTTCCCAAGCTGGCTCTCAAACCATGCTCGCCCCCCATGACGCTCGGCGATCGATTTCACAATGGCCAGGCCCAGCCCACTTCCCCGCTGCTGGTAAGCCTCACGTTGCCCGCCGCGGAAAAACTTTTCAAACAGCCTGGGCTGATCCAGTGGCGCAATCCCAATCCCCGTATCCCGGATACTGAACAGGATACTGGCAGATTGAGTCTGGGCCGAAATGGATACCTGCCCGCCCATCGGGGTGTATTTAATCGCATTCTCCACCAGGTTATACAACGCCTGTTGCAACAAGGCCGGGTCGGCCTCGATCGGGGGGAAGTTACCCTGGCCCAATTCGGTCTGGAGCTGGATGTTCTTTTGGGCGGCCTGGAGCTGCAGGGAGCTGGTCACCCGTTCGATCACATCGGTGACCGATACTTTTTCCAGCCGCAGGCCAACGCCTGCGTCGATCCGCCCCAGGTCCAGCAAGTTATTGACCAGGCGGGACATCGTCTCGACCCCGGCCACAATCCGGCGCACGTACTTCTTTTGTTCGTCATTCAAATCGCCCACCATCTGGAGCATCGTGGCATATCCGCGCATCAGCGTCAAGGGCGCCCGCAGGTCATGGCTGACCGTGGCGACAAATTCAGATTTCAGCGCGTCCAGCTCTTTGTAATGGGTCACATCGCGTAAAATGCACACCTTACCCACGATCTGCCCATCCACAACGACCGATGAAGCGGTGGCGTAATAGGCGCGGCCATTGGGGAAATCGATCTCACGGGACAACATTTTTTCATCCGGGCGGGCATTCAGCAGGGCCAGCAAGCCTTCCTGGTTGATCACCGTGTTGATCGGTTTTCCCAGCACAGAAGCTTCGGTCATGCCGGGCAATTGCAACGCAGCCGGGTTAGAGAGCAGAATCTGGTTCTGGTGATCCGTCACCAGCACCGGATCGGGGGTAGAAATCAAGACAGCCTCAAGGCGCTGGCGCCCAATCTCGGCGGATGTGTACAGCCAGGCATTGGCAGCGGCCATCGCCGCTTGCCCCGCCAGGGTGTTGATAAACCGGATTTCTTCCTCGGAAAAGGTGCGCGGATCCTCATAGGCCACCCACAACGTGCCATAGAAACGGTTTTCATGCTTCAGCCCAACCGCCAGGAGAGACCCAGGGCGCGGAGCGTTTTGAGGTAAGGCGAGCCAGCGGCCACGTGACAGGTTAGGAATCGCCACGCTTCCATGCTGCTGGGTCAACGTGAGGACCTCGCTGTCCAGGTAAGCATATTGGTCATTCGCCGGCCCCAGGCCTAAATGAGTTTGCGGCTCAGGTTGGATGGCCAGCTCTTTCGATTCGACCAGCACAATGCGCGCCAGGCAGGCTTTGTCGTTGAGGGCGGCTTGTAGCAGCGGCTGAACAGCCGTTTGGAAATCGAGGCTTGAGGCAACGCCCTGGCTGACCAATAACAGGCGGTTGAGCTCCTCCAGCCGGGCCTTAAGACTAACACGCATCTGTTCAAAGGTTCGCCGCATCAGGCCCACTTCATCGACCCCCCTCGAAGGTGGGAGGGCATGGTCGAGCTGGCCCTGGGCGATGCGAGTCGATTCGCCAGCCAGTGTCACCAGGGAAGCCGTCACCGAGCGCAAGCCCAGGAACAGGAAGAGCGCGGCGATCAGGGCAATCAAGAGGATGAAGCCCAACAACGGCAACGCCGTATTCAGAGCTAATTGCTGAATCTGTTGGGCGTGGACGGTCAGGATAATCGCCCAGGGTTGGCCAACGACCGGCTGGTAGTAAACCAGCTCGCGCGTGCCGTCCGGCGCAGTGGCGTCGAAAAAGGACACACTTGCCGGTATCTTTCCAGTGTAGGTTTGCATGATCATCGACGGATCAGCCGCATACAGGATATGCGCATTTTCATCCACGATGATCCCCTCACCGCCTAAAGCACTCATTTCTTTGATGGTATTGATGATGGGCTGGGTAAAGGAGTTCGTCGCCAAATCCGTGCGACCCCACAGCACGGCTTTAGGATTCCCCTGAGCATCGAGTACCGAGGCTATAAAAGATACCTGGGCAGCCGTCTCGCCTTTCAGAGGGGCCACCGTGTAGATCTGGATCTGCACTCCCTTGGTGGCCAGGACAAACCCCTGCTTTTCCTCGTCCGAAGGCGCCAGCAAGTTCACGTCGCCCAGGGGATAACCGGCAATCTGGTTACCGCTGGCGTTTAATAAAAACAACTGGCGGAAATAGGGCTCAGAGTGCAGGTCATCTTCCAGGATGTGGGTAATTTGATCAGGGGGTTGAGACAACAGGCGATCATCGCTAGCGAACTTCAAGATCAGGTTCTGACCTGTTTCAAGAAAGAACGGCACATTGGCAGCCGCTATCCTTGCCGTACCCGACAACCGGTCTTCCAACATGGTGCGGGCGGAATTTTCGGCTACAAACCAATCGCCCCAGATCAGCAGGAGGATGAAGATGAGCGCCAGCGGAACCAGGTTGAAGAAGAAACGCAATTGCAGGCTGCGCTCGGCCGGCGAAGGGATCAGGGGATCCTGGCTACCCCACCAGGCAGGCTTTAAAAGGTAAATCACTTCGGCGACCACGCCGCCTACAAACAATTCTCCGCCCATCGCAAAAAAGCCAGCCCACAGGTGGGTGATGGCAAAATCAACCCGGGTTACCAGGGGCCCACTAATGCTCAAGGAGCGGTC
>JAJYIW010000054.1 GCA_021789855.1 Chloroflexota bacterium
TCGCTGTCGAACAGGGGCTGAACATCCTGCAACCAGGGGCCAGATAACTGCCCTGACGCAGAACGCGCCGTACCGATGGCATAGCCATGGACACTGAAACTGGACCACAGCATGAACAACGCCCCGTCCGGCAGGCGCTGCAACCAGGGGCCATCCGTCACATACCCTTTTATACCCCTCCGCACGATGGGCTGGACCCAGGGTGCCTGCGAAGCACGAAATAACACGGCTGGCTCTCCCACGGCGGAGGCCAGGTTTTCGCTCAGAGGCAGGGCGCAGATTTCGCCATCGCCAGCCTGTACCCACTCATGGCAAAACACCATCCAGGGGCTGCCATCCGGGGTCACAAAGAGGGTGCCATCCAGGCATTCCCAATCCGGGGGAGTCACGGGTCCGGCGCTCAGCGGGCGAAATGGCCCCTGCGGAGAGCCAGCCTCCAGGATTTGCGTCCCCCGGCAACGACCTTCGGCTTTGAAGCTGGCCAAAAGGTAATACTGCCCGCGATAGGCATGGACCTCCGGCGCCCAGAAATTGCGGTCAGCCCAGAAGCCAGCCGGTGGACGGAAGACCGGGGAGGGGCCTTCCCAGGTATCCAGGTCGGCGCTCCGGTAGCCATCGAAACCCAATCCATGCCCAGACCAGGCATATTGGCCCATCGTACCATACAGGTAATAGCGCCGCTCCGATAACACGGGCAGGATAAATGGATCGCGGATGTGAATATCAGAGAGTTTCATCTTACTAACCTATTCCAGGTGACTAAAAAAACGGTAGGTACCCGATGCCAGTGAAAACACCGCACAGCCATCATCCAGGTGCAAGAAAGTAACCCCGGCTGCACTTTGCGCAGGCTGCCCACTTTCCGTCACCTGCGATATTTCCCTGGCAGGAACATAAATGGTTGCGGTTGTATTGGCGGGCACGGTCACCCTCAAGTCAAAATCATCATCTCCTAGAAGCCAGGCGCTTCGAATCGCTCCATACATCGAGTTCATTTCGATACTCGCGTGGGTCAAGCCGCCTCCAGGGCGCGGGTGCATGATGATATGGTGGTAGCCAGGGTCGTCTGGGTCCAGATCAATCCCACCGATGACGGCATATATCCAGGCGCCGATAGCACCGAAGGCATAATGGTTGAATGAATTCATTTTCGGATCCTGGAAACCCTTTTCGAGTGTCCAGCCATCCCAACGTTCCCAGATGGTGGTTGCGCCCTGTGTGACGGAATAGAGCCAGGAGGGCCAGGTAGTCTGCTTAAGGAGAGCGTAGGCGGTATCCAGGTGGCCAGTCTCGGTCAAAACCCAGTTGATATAAGGCGTTCCAACAAACCCGGTACTAAGATGATCATCTCTTTCCCGAATGCTTTGCACCAGCTTGGCTGCCGCCAGGGGACGAAGCGCCTGGGGAAGCAAATCAAATTCTAATGCCAGCACATAGGAGGTTTGCGTGTTTCCCTCGATCGTGCCATCTTCATGAACGAAGCGCCTGGTGAACGCCACTCGAGCTTCTTCGAATAAGGCCTGGTAGCGGGACCTATCTTCATGTCTATCCAAAATACAGGCGATGTTTGCCATCAAATAGGTACTGTAAGCAAAAAAAGCCGTGCCGATTAACTCTTTGGAGGTACCACCCTCACGTCCGTCGCTGCCATCCAGGGCGAGCCAGTCACCATGACCATGCCAGCCTTCATAGCCAGGATAACAACGTATCCCATTTTGGCTGGCCCTTGACAGGAATTCGATGAAACGCTGCATCGACGCATAGCCCTCTTTGAGCAGGCGGGTATCACCGTAACCCTGGTAAATCGTCCAGGGAACGATCACGCCGGCATCGGCCCAGGCCGGGCCCCCCTCTCCGATCCCCCAGGCGGGAAGATCAGGCGCTACCGATGGGTAAGCTCCATCAGGATATTGAGCATCTTCCAGATCGAGCGTCCACTTGGTAAAAAAGCCGGCGACATCCATGTTAAATGCTGCCGTGCGGATGAAGACCTGGGCATCCCCGGTCCACCCAAAACGCTCATCCCGCTGTGGGCAGTCGGTAGGAACATCCACAAAATTGCTCTTCTGCCCCCAAATGATATTGTGCTGCAACTGGTTGATCAAGGGATCGGAGCAATCAAAAGCAGAAGTAGGGGTCATCTCGGAGTGAACGGCGATCCCGGTGACCGTTTCCTGTGTGGGTACACCGGGGAAGCCCGATAATTCGACATAACGGAAACCGTGATAAGTGAAACGGGGTTCCCAAGCTTCCTCACCATCCCCTTTCGCTGTGTAATAGTCTGTGCTGCGAGCAGTACGGAGGTTCGCGGTATATAATGTGCCGTCAGGGTTGAGAGCTTCTCCATACCGAATCGTGATAGTCGTTCCTCTCTCTGCATGAACGGCCAGGCGTATCCAACCACCCAAATTCTGGCCCATATCGAAAATCCAGCGTGGGTTAACGCGGTTTGGTATTTCGCAGAAAGCCACCGGCCGTAACGCCTCATGGCGTTTGACCAGAGGCCCCTGGGTAGCCACCAGGGCTGCGCCATGACCCTCAAAAACTTCAACAGGCCACCAGGAGGAATCGTCGTATCCAGGCTGAAAACAATGGGTTAATTCTCGCCGCGCATCGTAACTTTCCCCCATCAACAGATCCGACTCCAGGATAGGGCCCTGGGTGACTTTCCAGCCAGGATCCGTGGCAACGATTTCTTGACTGCCATCAGGATAGGCAAGAACCATTTGTGCCAGAAAATGAGGCCTGTCCGCATAATGCTGGCGACCCAGCCAGGCAATATGCCCCACTCCCCAGCCATCGCCGAGGATCACACCGATGGTATTCGCACCTGATCGAAGAAGCTCGGTCACATCGTAAGCCTGGTATTGGATGCGCCGGTCATAATCCGTCCAGCCCGGGGTGAGAAGTGCATCCCCAACGCGGGCGCCATTTATATAGCTTTCGTAAAGGCCAATCGCCGTTGCATATAGCCTGGCCGCGGCGATAGGTTTATCCAGCATGAACTCTTTACGGAGAAATGGGGCCGGGCTGGAGGTTCTCGGGCCGCCCCAGAAAGGCGCTCCGATCCATTGCGCCTTCCAATCGGCCTGGTCGAGCAATCCCATTTCCCACCAGGCCGGTGAACTTTCGATGACCCCACGAGCCTCATCCCATACCCTGACTTTCCAATAAACGCGTTGGCCTGAAGTTAAGGGCGGGCCGCCATACGGCACGTGAATCGATTGATCTGAATCGACTTTCTGGCTATCCCATATAAGGCCGGCGCCACTATTTAAACTCGCCTTCGTTGGAGCGGCAAGGATCTGGTAGCCCGTCTGATGCGCGCCGCGCCGGTCGCTGCGCATTTGCCAGCTCAAGCGAGGGCGCAACACATCCAGGCCAAGGGGGTTGGTTCGATATTCACAAGTTAAATGGATAAGGGTTGCCATAGTCATGAATAGCCATTCCCTGGCAGGGTTTTACATCAAGGTAGAATAGATCCGTGACCGAGAGAACCCCGATCGCCGGAAGCAGCCTCGGTCTATATGACGGTGTTGTGCGCTCCTTCCAGGCAATCCCCGCCCGGGTTGATCGGCATGGTGATTAACACCACCGTGCAGGTCGAAAGCCAGAAGTATCGTTACGAAGCGCCCTTTGGACATATACCCTATTGACACCAACATCATTATATGCTATCTTATTGAAGACAATTTACACGTGTAAGCTGATACGTGCAAACAACCAGCTTCTTCAATCATAACACGCATCTCCCAAATAGAAGTCTGAACTACGCAGCGTATTTCGAGTGAAAATTATGAAACGACCCACCCAACTCGATGTAGCGCGCCTGGCGGGTGTCTCGCGGGCAACCGTCTCCTATATAGCCAACAGACAAGCCACCAGCCGTGTACCCATCTCCGAGGAAACCCGGCGCCGGGTCCAGGAGGCCATCGAAGAACTCGGCTACGAGCCGGATGCCAACGCCCAGGCTCTCCGTTCGGGCAGCACTCATGCCATCGGCCTCATTCTCCCGGATATCCGCAATCCCCATTTCTGGCAGACTGCCGACGGGGTCGAGCAAGAACTCCGCGCTTCAGGTTACCACCTGCTCCTCTCCAGCGCCGATCTCAATCCCGAATATGGGGAGGATATATTCAAAGAACTGTCGCGCCGGCGTATCGACGGGCTAATCCTAATGGGCGCTTCCTTGTTCCAATCCGAAGGGGCGCAAAAGACGCTATCCCAACTTCTCAAGCGGCGATTCCCCCTTACGAAAATAGGCGATCATCCCACGATAGACTGCGTGGTATCCAATTACCAGGCAGCAACACAAGAAGCAATGGCCCATTTATTGTCGTTGCAACACCGGCGGATTGGCTTAATTTATGGCGTGCGGCCGCCATGGGATAGCCTCGGCACCACGGACTTGCCAGTAGGGCCTACGGAAGGCGTGGATCGCCTGTTACCCTACCAGGAATGCCTCCAGGCGGCTGGCCTACCCGTTGACCCGGCGCTGATCGTCCCCTGCGGCGCAACCATTGAAGATGGTTATCAGGCAGCCTTAAATCTTCTCAAGCGCCCGGCGCGGCCCACAGCCTTGCTCGTCATCAACGACCTGCTGGCTATCGGCGCTATCCGCGCCGCCAGTGACCTGGGGCTACGTGTTCCAGCCGACCTGTCGGTCGTCGGCTATGACAATATCCCCTTCGCCGGTTATCTGACGCCGCGCCTGACAACCAGCTCCAAGGACATGGTAAGAGTGGGGCGGGAAGCGGCCAGGCTGTTGTTGGCCCGTATTCGAGAGCCCGATCGTCCACGTCAGAAAATGACGCTTCCAGCGATCTTCATTATCCGCGAGTCGACCGGGATGGCCCCACCCTGATATAGCTGGCACTCGTAGCATCCAACCATCGGCCAGGTGATTCACAGGAAGAAGTTTCTTATGAGTATGAAATCCGGCATCGTCAAATTTTTCAGGCGCAACGCCTCCGGTTATGCGTTCCTCACGCCGTGGCTTCTGGGTTTCCTTGTATTTACGTTTTACCCGTTAGTCTATTCGCTGTGGCTCAGTTTCACGAATTATGACTTCGAAAAGCCCGGTTTGACCCAATGGATTGGACTCGGCAACTATCTGGAAATGTTTGGGCCATTGTTTGGCCTGTCCCAGTTCACCGCCTCCACGGGCAAGGTGGTATACACCGATCCCTACTACCTGAAGTCGCTGTCCGTGACGTTTACTTATGTGTTCGCGTCCGTGCCGCTTAAACTGATCTTCGCGCTCGCAGTGGCCATGCTGATGAACCAGAAACTGCGAGGGATGTCGCTTTACCGCGCTGTGTACTATATCCCCACGCTCCTTGGCGGATCGGTGGCCATCGCGATTCTGTGGAGGAGGCTGTTCGAAAAAGACGGCCTGGTGAACGGCGTCCTCGGCGTCATTGGCTTCACCAATCTCCCAAGCTGGATTACCGACCCCAGGTATGCGCTAGGGACGCTCGTTCTGCTCACGGTATGGCAGTTCGGCTCGTCGATGATTATCTTCCTTGCGGGGCTAAAGCAGATTCCACAGGAGTATTACGAGGCGGCCAGCGTAGATGGCGCGAACAAAGTGCGTCAGTTTTTCTCCATAACCATCCCCTTGCTCACGCCGGTGATCCTGTTCAACCTGGTCATGCAGATGATATACGCGTTCCAGGCATTCACCCAGGCCTATATCATCGGCGGCGGCACCGGCGGCGTGCTCAACTCCACGCTCTTCTATACCCTCTATTTGTACATCCAGGGATGGGCATACTATGAGATGGGATACGCATCGGCCATGGCATGGGTGCTGCTGATCATTATCGGGGTGTTCACGGTGATTATCTTCAAAACATCAAACTGGTGGGTGTCTTATGGAACCGGAGAATAAGAATCGCAAAAAAGCCAGTAAGGTTGTGGGCCATGCGTTGACGCACCTGTTCATCATCGCCCTGGGGTTATTGATGATCTACCCTATCGTTTGGATGATTATCAGCTCATTCAAGCCCAACAATATGATCTTCAGCGACCCAGGCATCATACCGAAAGCCGTGACCATTAAGAACTACATCAGCGGGTGGGAAGGCTATGCGGGGACAACCTTTGGGAGATTCTTCCTAAACTCATTCCTGATATGCGCAGGGGCAGTCATCGGGAACCTGGTTTCCTGTACAATGGCGGCATACGCGTTTGCACGCCTCAAGTTCTTGGGCAGGGGCTTTTGGTTCGCGGTGATGATGCTAACGCTCATGCTCCCTGGCCACGTCACGATTGTGCCACGCTATATCTTGTTCAACCTCTTTGGGTGGGTGGGATCGTTCCTCCCGATTATCGTCCCAAAATTCCTGGCGACAGATGCCTTCTTCATATTTCTTCTCGTGCAGTTCATTCGCAGCCTGCCGAAAGAGCTTGATGAAGCAGCGATTATCGACGGGTGCGGGAAATTCGGGGTCTTCATCCGGATCATCGTACCGCTCTCAACCCCCGCTTTAGTAACGACCGCGCTGTTCACGTTCCTTTGGACCTGGGATGACTTTTTCAACCAGCTGCTGTTTCTCACTAACC
Organism: Chloroflexota bacterium; assembly: GCA_021789855.1. Classification (GTDB taxonomy): domain Bacteria; phylum Chloroflexota; class Anaerolineae; order Anaerolineales; family Anaerolineaceae; genus JAJYIW01. Next base: position 6,568 of record JAJYIW010000054.1, read on the forward strand.
CATCGATTTTCAGCGTGTCCAGGGCGTTGCGCACATTCGTCGGTGATGCGGGCGCGGTGGCTAACTGGGGCGGCGCACTGGCGATGGGCACGCTGTCTATGATTCCCGCCTTTATTCTGTTCTTCTCCCTGCAAAAGTACTTTGTACAGGGCATCACGACCACGGGCATCAAGGGTTAGCCCAGTAAAAGGAGGTCTTGAATATGAGATGACGCGAGGTGACACATTTCAGGTTGATCCGATGTAACGATACAAAAAAAGGAGTATTTGAGATGAGAAAAATTTACACCATCACGCTCGTGGCACTGCTCGTGGTAATGCTCGTGGCGTGCGCCCAGCCGACGCCAACACCCGCGCCAACCCAAGCGGCGGCCACCCCCACCACTGCTCCAGCCGCGACGGCGACTGGCGCCAGCTCGGCTGGCTTTCCCGCTTACACAGGCAGTCCCACCACGCTCCGCCTCGCCTGGTGGGGCAACAATACACGCGCCACCATCACCCAAAACGTGATCAAGCTGTTCGAAGCGGCGTACCCTACCATACAGGTCAAGGGCGAGCCGAACGGCGGCACAACAGACTACTTCCAGATTATCAACACACAACTGGCAGCCAACAATGCCCCCGACTTGATCCAGTTCGGCGGCAACTGGCCCGATTACCAGAAGTATCTTGAACCCCTCAATGGCTACCTGGGGAAGCAGCTCCTCATCAACACGCCGGCGCTGTTTGACCAGACTGCGCTGGCCCCTGGGACATCCGCCGATGGCAAGCTCTATTGCGTGAGCCTCGGTACAAATACGCTTATCCTCGCCTATAACAAGACGATGATTGGGACGGCGGGGGTGGCGCTCCCGAAAGACAACATGACCTGGGATGAGCTGATCGCCTACGGTAAGGCACTCAAGGCAAAACTCCCCAATGGCGTCTGGCCCTTCGTAGACAACAGCACTAACCAGGCGAACTACATCAGCTATTTCTTCACCCAACAAGGGACATCGATCTGGACTGCCGACAACGGCGGCAAATCTTACGCGACGATCGATACGGCTAAAAAATGGTTCCAGATGTGGGCAGATATGCGCACCGAAGGGCTGATTCCCGATGCGGACACCACCGCTGCCTATGGCGAAACCGGGACGTCCAACTCGGCGCTCGTGGCAGGCAAGGCAGCCATTGGTTTGATCTGGAGCAACCAGTTAGCAGCTTATCAGGCGGCTATGACGGACAAGCTCGGCGCGACGACGCTCCCTTCGGGCGGCCAGAAGTCTTACATCATCCAGATGAGCCAATGCCTGGGCATCAACAAGGCCAGCAAGAACCTTGAAGCGGCGGCGCTGTTCCTCAACTTCTTCGTTACCAGCCCCAAGGCGGGCGCGGTACTTGGCACCGATCGGGGCGTGCCTGCCTCGCCGGTGGTACGGACGGCAATCTCGGGTCAATCCACCGCGACAGATGCGGCGATTTACCAGATATACAACGCGATAGCAGACCGTACGATCCCGCAAGGGCCAAACCTCCCCAACGACCAGGAGTTTGTGAACCAGCTTAAGCTGATCGGTCAGGGGGTAGCATACGGAAAGTCCACCGTTGACCAGGCTTCTACGGACTTGATAGCTCTGATCAATCGCCTGTCGACCAAGTGACTTTCACCCAGAACGACTTTTTCTAGGAAGAACCCCTGATTTAACCTTTTCGCATGAACCATCCCGAATGACATGACATTCGGGATGGTTCATGTTTATCCCCAGCCCTCCTGGCCGCATCATCTACCAAGAGGCCGAGGATTTGCTCCAGCGCCGGCAGAGATGGAGATAACATTTGATAAAAGGGGAACAGAAACTATTTCCGTGCCGGAAAAGATAGAAAGTGACATATATCACATAATTGATAGTTACAAAAGTGATTGATTGCACAATATAATAGTTATATAATTTTGATCACCGGACACAGTTCTTTCTCAAGGATACAAGGCTTAAACCAATAAACCGCACATCAAGTGGTGTATTCTAAGCTGTTCGGCAAACATGCCGCAGGCTGGCAGTCAAATAACGTCAAAAACATTGTGATTTATAGTACAAACTGTCGTTCTATGTGAGAGGAGAGATGCGTGCAACCTAAAAGATATTACCTCATATTGTCCCTCCTTGGGTTCTTTATCGTCGTTGCTTCTGGCATTTGGCTGGCAACAGCCCAACAGGTCAATGCTCAATGTGGCTCATCCACCTCCTCCTGTAAGAATTGCCACGAAGTGCAGGGGAAAAAACCAGTCAACAACGATGGCAAACCCTGGCATCAATCCCATGCCTTCGGCGATTTTTGTTATATCTGCCATGGTGGGAACAGTACAGCCACGGATGAAACTCAAGCGCATACGGGTATGGTTTCGCCCCTATCCGATATTAAAGCCTCTTGTGGGCAGTGTCACGCCAAAGACCTGACGCAGCGCGCTCAAGTTTATGCAACCATATTGGGAGTTTCCCTGAACACCACCTCATCAAGCGGTAGCTCAACGGCCAGCGGATCGTCTACCCAGCCGACGCCTACCCCCGCTCAAGCCGCGCCCGTCGCCGCCTCTGCGTCGAGCGCAATAGTGACAACCCAATTGAATTTGAATGACCCCAACCTGGTGGATTATTCCCGCACCTACGATGAAGTTGTGTTGGGCAAGAAACCCACCAATTGGGGAAATGTCATCCTGCTTCTCGTGATCGGCTTTGTGGGGATTGGGGGCGGTGGTTTCGTTATCACCCATGAGAAATGGGTCAAGCTGACGTTTGGGGATACGAAAAAAGTGGAAGGCGAATATCCGAGCGAGATCGTGGACATGTTGCCTGATATCAAAAAGCTCGATCCTCAGACGCGAAAGTCTTTGAAAAATATCCTGGACAAGCCTCAAAAAACCGGGAAAGTACTCGGCTTGATCGACGAGATCGTCTCAGATGAGAAGAGTGAGGAGGAGAAGGAATGAAATCGATTCTCAATTATATTCGTAAGGACACCTGGTCCCCTTACATCGCCGGCATCTTCCTTGGATTTGTGGCTATCCTGACCGTTTGGTTAAGCCATAGCTTGCTGGGCGCATCAGGGGCATTCGAGAACCTGATCGGCATGATTGGCAAAGCGATAGCCCCGGCGGCCTTCGATAGCTTGTACTTCAACATCATTATGCCGGCTGGGATCAGCGCTGGCGTCATTTTGCTGATCGGGATTTTCTTGGGAGGACTGATCGGCGCAGCCACCAGTCAAACACTTAAATGGGGAAAGAAAGATGCCGTGAATAGCGACAAACAGTGGAAGCGTATCTTCGGCCCCCAGGTTTGGAAGCGCTGGGTGCTGGCTTTTGTAGGCGCAATCATTGTCGAATATGGCGCTGGGATTGCCGGCGGCTGCACCAGCGGTTTGGCTATCTCGGGTGGGATGCTCCTGGCTCCTTCCGCCTTTTTGTTTATTGCCGGCTTTTTTGCTTCCGGCATCATTACCACGCTGGTTATCTATCGAGGGAGGTACTAGAATGGCTGGATATGTCCTTATCGTGATTCTGGGCGCCGCTTTTGGCTTTGCGCTCAACAAAGCCGGCATGACAAAGTACAACAAAATCGTCAATGTCTTTCGTTTAACCGATTTGTCAGTGCTGAAACTCATGATGACTACCCTTGCCGTGGCAATGAGTGGGTTGTTTGTCCTGCGCGGCGCCGGGGTCATCACTTTCCCGAATGTCCCGGCTACTTATGTTGTGGGTAACCTGGTGGGAGGCTTAATCTTCGGCACCGGAATGGCCCTGACCGGGTTTTGACCAGGCACCTGTGTCGCCGGGTCCGGCGAAGGAAAATTAGATTACGTTATCCCTGGTCTGCTTGGTTTCTTGACTGGCGCAATGATCTTTGGCTTAACTTACCAACAAGTTTTTCCACAGATCTCAAAGATAGCCAATTTAGGCAGTGTCGTCATGCCTGACTTATGGAATCTCGATCCCTATTTGACCGTACTGGCTTTTGTGCTGATCTCCTTGATGCTTTTCTACCTGATCGACCGGGTGGGTTGGCAACGGAAAGAAAAGGGAGAGTAAATAGTGCCCCAGAACCATCATGGGGTGTCAGGTTGAGCCGCATGGACCGGCCAGCCAACGTAAATATCGGTGCAGGAGAAGCTCATGGCAGATTTACTTTCAAGACGAGCCTTTCTTAAACTAAGCGGAACAACAGCGGCGGCCCTGGCGGTTGGCAGTTTCATTCCACCCCAGGTTGCCCAGGCTGCCAGGGACGCCAACTTACTGGATGCGAATAACGATGGTTATATCCCCAGTATGTGTGAAATGTGCGTCTGGCGCTGTGGCTTGTTAGCCAGGGTAAAAAATGGGCGAGTGGTGAAACTGGAAGGTAATCCCGAAAATTACCACTCAAAAGGGAAATTATGCCCGCGCGGGCAATCTGGCCTGATGAACACGTACGACCCGGATCGGGTGCTCACACCCCTGATCCGGGTAGGGCAGCGCGGCGAAGGCAAGTTCCGTAAAGCTTCCTGGGAGGAAGCTCTGGACCTGACGGCCAACCAAATGCTGGAGATCAAAAAGAAATATGGGCCTGAGGCGATGATCTTCTCATCCACCCATAACCTGAGCCAGCCGCTATTTGAAAACCTGCTTTATGCCTTTGGCTCGCCAAACTACGGCACCCAGCGCAGCCTGTGCTTCAATGCCATGATTGTCTCGAATCTGATGACCTATGGCATGCAAGAGCCTGACCGGATTTATGATGATAAGCTCAAATATATCCTGTTGACAGGCCGCAATCTGTTAGAAGCGATCTCAACCTCCGAAACATCGGCCCTGAGCCAGGCGATTGATCGCGGCGCGAAAGTGGTCTATCTCGATCCACGCTTTACCAAAACGGCCGCCAAAGCGGCTGAGTGGCTGCCTATCAAGCCGGGTACTGACCTGGCATTCCACCTGGCCCTATTGAACGTGATCATCGGGGAGGGGTTGTACAACCACGATTTTGTTGCCCAACACACGGTTGGTTTTGAGGAATTGCAAAAAGAGGTCAGCAAATACCCACCCGAATGGGCCGCACCGCTGACCGGCATCCCGGCCGAGACAATTACCCGCATAGCCCATGAATTTGCTGCTGCCGCGCCCTACGCCCTGGCCCACAATGGTTGGCGCACATCCAATTTTGTCAATTCCTTCCATACGCAACGCGCCATTGGTATTTTGAATGCACTGGTTGGCAATTGGAATGTAATTATGGTAGCTTCAGCAGGTGAAGGGAGCGGCCCGCTCGGCGCGCCTAAACAACCTCCCTATCCGCGTAGTTCTGCCATACGGCTGGATGGTATTCCCTGGAAATACCCTCTCGTGCCAATGAATATCGGGGTCTTTCAAGAATTACGCGATAACATCGTTAAAGGGGATCCTTATACGCCGCACGGTTGGTTTATCTCCCGCCAGAACCCTGCCATGTCGCTCCCTGACCGGAACCAGACGTTCCAGGCCCTCGGTAAAATGGATTTCATCGTCACAGTGGATATCATCATGAACGACACAGCCTGGTTCTCAGATGTTGTGTTGCCTGAAGCTTCCTACCTGGAGCGCTACGACCCGCTGAACATCATTAACGACAGAGCCTATCTGCGGCAGCCGGTGATTGAACCCCAGGGCGAAGGCCGGTCTGCGTTGTGGATTTATAAGCAGTTGGGTGAACGACTTGGATTGGGGGATTTCTTCCAATACAAAGATGATGAGGATTACCTGCGCCAGCAACTGGCGCCGCTGGGCGTCAGCCTCGAAGAAGTAAAGAAAAAGGGTTATGCTGAATTACCCAAGACCGAAGCAGCCGGCTTTTCCTGGAATACGCCCAGCGGAAAGATCGAGCTGTATTCGGACACCCTCGCCAAAGTTGGCTTTCCAGGCGTTCCGATATGGGAAGCACCCCCAGCCCCAGGCGAAAATGAATTCTACTTATTGACTGGAAAAGTGGCCCAACAAAGCCAGTTTGGCTCCCAGAACAATCTTTACCTGCATAAATACTCCGATGAACCTCGCCTGTGGATGAACGCAAAAACAGCCAGGGGTCTCGGCATGCAAACCGGGGATTGGGTGGAAGTGACCAGCAAAGTCGGGGCGGTTCACATCAAGTTACTGGCGACCGAAGCCATTCGCCCCGATTGTGTATTCATGACGCCCGGCTACGGGCACCTTTCCAAAGGGTTGAAGATCGCCTACGGTCTTGGCGCAAACGATTCGGTTCTCCACGTTACCTATACAGACCCCATCAGCGGCGGTCAGGCGCTCAGCCAGACTTTCGTCACGGTGAAAAAAGTTTAAAGGTGGCCCTATGATTGAGATCAAACATAAATCCATGCTTTTTGACGCCACCCGCTGTATTGATTGCCGGGCCTGTATGGTCGCTTGTAGTGCTGAGAATAATATTCCCATGAATAAGACCCGCATCTGGGTGTCCGGGGTAGGCCTCATCGGAGAATACCCCGACCTTAAGCGCGGTACGATGGTTTACCATTGCATGCACTGCGAAATTCAAGCCTGCGCGTCCGCCTGCCCGGTCGGTGCGCACTCCAGGCGCCCGGATGGCGTCACCACGTACGATCGCACCCGCTGTATTGGATGCCGCTCTTGTATGGAAGCTTGCCCCTATGGCGTGCCCCATTTTGACGGTGATAAAGGCATCCTTGAAGGCGCATTCATCGATAAGTGTACCTTTTGCCCTCAGCGGGTAGATATCGGCCTGGAACCGGCTTGCGTGGCAACCTGTCCAACGGAGGCCCTGGTTTATGGCGAAAGAGAAGACCTGATCAAAGAAGCCCATAACCGCATTGCCAATCATCCTGAACGGTATATCAACCACGTCTTCGGCGAGACCGAAAATGGCGGCAGTGCGTATTTGATCATTTCGCATGTCCCATTCAGCCAGTTGGGGCTGCCCGACCTGGGGCCCGTTCCAGTTGCAAATCTCAGCGAATCGCTGGCCAGGCAAACCGTCCCGTCAGCCCTGGCTATAGGAGCGGTGCTGACCGCTGCTACCGTATATGTCGACAGGCGAAACAAAGTAACGAACGCTCAGGCAGAAACAGCCGCCGATACGAAAGAACATGAGGACAGGCCAGAATGAAAGTAAATATTGTTGCCCAGCCACGGTTTCGTCTCAGCCTTCTGACAATTTTTCTCCTGGCCCTCACAGGCGTTGCGGTCGTTTTGGCCATGCTACGCTATGCGTATGGGGTGGACGCCGTTTCCCAGGGGAATAACGCCTACCCCTGGACATTCATACTCAGTTTTAACCTCTTTACAGGTATTGCAGTCAGCAGTGGCGCTTTTATCGTCGCCTCGTTGGTTTACCTGTTTGGATTAGAGCAATTTCGGCCTTTGCTCAGGCCGGCTCTATTGACCGGTTTTCTCATCTACATTGTGGAAATCTTTACCCTGCTGGTCGACCTGGGCCATCCCGAACGGATTTGGTACTATATCCTCTACCAGCATTTTACCTCGTGGTTATTCTTTGTCGGCCTGTATGTCATGCTTTACGCGGTTGTATTGGCCGTCGAGCTTGCCCCGATCGTGCTTGAAGGCTCGAAATGGAATCATATTGCCGATATGATCCATCGCTTCATTAAGCCCATTGTCATTGTGGGCGCGGTGATTTCGATGCTGCATCAAGCCTCGTTAGGAGGACTGCCGCTGATTCAACCCTATAAATTACACCCTCTCTGGTGGACGCCCTGGATTCCCGAGTTCTTCCTGATCTCCGCGCTGGCCATGAGTCTGGCGATGTTGATAATAGTATTGCTGGTCAGTTTCAATTACTTTCACCGTTCGCTGGATGTCACCCTGCTGGGAAAACTGGCAGCAGCCATTCCGTATCTTTTGGGGATTTACCTGGTGGGAAAATTTGCCCAACTCACCTTCGCCGGGGATTTACATTACCTCTTTACAAGCGGCGAGCTGAGCGTTCTGTTCTGGGGTGAGATTCTCATCGGCGTCATTGCACCTCTGATCCTGTTCTCGGTCAGGCGCTGGCGATATAACCCCACCATGCTGATGATCAGCTCCATTACTCTATTGGCAGGGATGACGCTAAATCGCTTCAATGTCACGATTATGGCCATCAAGCATCCCAACCCAATCACCTATGTTCCCGCTTTCATGGGCAATATCCATTATTATGTCTCGCTGCCTGAATTCACCATTTCAATTGGGATTTTCGCAGCAGCCATCCTGGCGTTTGGGCTGGCGGTAAAATATTTGCCCATCTTTGAGAGTGGTAAACACGAGGGTTAGCACGGTCAACTTCCGAGCGAACGCCATCATGTCGCCTCGCTGAATTGGAAAGCGAGCGTGGTTGACCCATGAGACCAAACTTTTTCTACCATATTCATCCCCCCAGTATCCCAGCAAAACAGGCTCGTTGGCGTTATACATTAGGGGCAGGAGGAATAGCGGTCTTCCTCGTTCTGGTGCTCATGGTCAGCGGCATGCTGGAAATGTTTTATTACGTCCCAACACCAGGTGATGCGGCGCTTTCGATCCAAACGCTCAGTTATCGGGTGCCGTTTGGCGGGCTGGTGCGCAATTTGCATTTTTGGGCTGCGCAGTTCTTCGTCATCGCCATAGCCGTTCACCTTTTCCGCGTGGTGCTGACCGGTGGGTACGCGCCGCCGCGCCGTTTCAACTATCTACTTGGCCTGGCTTTGTTGGTTCTGGCCATATTGCTGGATTTCACCGGCTATATCTTGCGCTGGGATCAGGGCATCCAGTGGGCGCTGGTGGTGGGAACCAACCTGGTGAAGTCGATCCCATGGATCGGAGATTATCTTTACAGGATACTCATCGGGGGGGATTATCCTGGCCTGGCGACGCTGACCCGTTTTTATACCTGGCACATTTACGGATTGATGCTGCCGGCTGCCGTTTTGATCGTCTGGCATATCTTCCGGGTCCGCCGGGATGGCGGCATTGCCATTCCACCGCCTCATCTCCGCACCGAGAGAAATCGAATCTCACGCGAAGATTTAGTGCGACAGGAAGTGACCGCCATGCTTCTGTGCAGTTCATTCCTGCTCCTCTTTGCGATTTTTGTTCCAGCTCCAATCGCTCCAGCCATCACGAATATCGAGGCTGTTTCCAGCGACGCTACGGCCCCCTGGTTCTTCGTGTGGATCCAACAGATGCTTAAGTGGGGGAATCCCTTCGTGTGGGGCGTCCTCGCGCCGGTGATCATTCTGGCGGTGATCGGCCTCATCCCCTATGTGTTTCCCCAGCCCGCCCCGCGCGAACTGGGGCGCTGGCTACCTCCCTCCAACCGCCTGGCGCAGATCGTGCTGGTTATCATCGCAATGGTTATCTTGCTCCTGACCCTTTGGGGGCTGCGTCCCATCGCATAATATGGCTACACGGCTTCGATTACTTGCGGCAGCGATCTTGTTCATCACCATTGGCCTGGCCTGGTGGCTTCAGTCACGCCGGCCGCAACCCATCGCGATTACCCCGACCCTGACCGGGAAAACCGAGTACTGCCTGACCTGCCATTCTGATCTGGCAGAGATTAGCTCATCTCACCCTGTGAAAACGTTTGGCTGTGTCATCTGCCATGGTGGTGAGCGGCTGGCATTAGATGCCAATCTGGCGCACAGCACCCTGCGGGGGGGAAACAATCCGTCCGACCTTTCCGTTGTGCAACAATCCTGTGGTGGAGATAATTGCCACAGTGGGAGCTCTGCCGCTTCAAACGATCACATCCAACGCGTGATGACCAGCATCCAATCCACCTATGCTGGCGCAATCGCCATCGTGCGTTATACCTTCGGCGGTCAACCCAATTTGACCCCACTTTATGGAATTATGGCAGTCACCGATACCAGCCTGCCTTCGAAAACAGGCATTCTACACCTGGATGCCTACAACCCCGCCGCCGAAACGATCCCCTTTCTAAAAACTTTCGGGGAGAATTGCCTGACCTGTCACATTAATGCCAAAACACAGGCAGTCGATAAAAATGCCCATTTCACCGGTTGTGCGGCCTGTCACTCGCCTACGTCCGGCTCCACCCACAACGTCCACACCCTGACCACCGCTATCCCTTACACCCAGTGTGATCAATGTCATAACCGGGGAAACTACAATTTAGGAAAGATGACTTTCGTTGAGCGCACCGACCAACCTCAAACGCGACTACAGAGTTATTACCAGCCGATTTCCCAGTTTACGAAATGCGAATATACACTCGACTGCATCGACTGCCATACCCGCACAGAAGCCATGGGGGATGGTGATATCCATGCTAATGAGAAGGATATCCAATACATCCAATGCAAAACCTGTCACGGCACCCTCACCTCGCTCCCATCGACGAAAACACTTACGGATCCGAACGACATCGCTTTCCGCCTTGCTCAACTGAATCCGGTGATCGATCTCAAGCTGGGCGATACCATTCTGGTTACCGAAAAGGGAGAACCCCTATGGAATACACGGGTATTGCCCAACGGGACTTACGAGTTGGTAGGAAAAGTCACCCGTGAGCAATTTACCTTCCGACCGGTCATGGGTAGTGGTTGCTTGCAAGATCCTGCCAGGCAGGGCTCCCAATATTGTCATGAATGTCATTCTGTGAAGCATTGAAATGAGCCTATTTTCGCGTCGTCATTTTATGAAAATTGCGGGGGGAGGGTTACTCGCCGCCAGCGGCGTCTTTGGACTGGGAATCCTGCTTCAGTATCTGGGATATCAGTCAGAGCCGCCTCCCCAGACCGAATTCGACCTTGGGCCAGCTTCTCGATACCCTCTGGGTTCCCGCACCAATTTAGCCGATGTTCCGGCTATCTTGATTCATTCCGAAAGTGGTTTCAGTGCATTAAGCCTGGTTTGCACTCACCTGGGGTGCACCCTTGAGCAAAAATCGGATGGATTCACCTGCCCCTGCCATGGCTCCCATTTCAGCGCCAATGGAACCGTGCTGCGCGGCCCGGCAGCCAAGTCCATGGTTTCTCTTCAAATTGAGCAAGATAAACAGGGCCATCTCATTTT
>JAJYIW010000294.1 GCA_021789855.1 Chloroflexota bacterium
TAATTTGGGTGTCCATGCGATCCTCAGGTTTGGTTTTGGCGTTAGCACCCTAAACTGTACCTGATTTCGCATGGATTTTTCTTTACACCATCGTAAGGTGGCAACTTGGGTTAATTAAATAGATTGGCCGCGTGCCATCCATCGGCATGTTTCCGAAAAAGGGCCCGTATGAACCGATTAACCATTCCTGTGCAAATTGACAGCATCAAAAGGACAGCCGGCAATGAAAAAGCTCGCTGCATCTACTACCACGTTGAAATAGAACCGGGCTACGTCCTGCGGAGAACCCGCTTCTTGCTGAGCAGCGGCGCGCTCTTCGCCGCCGGCGTCAGCTGGGCCGCTCTGGCCGGGCCTGACCTGGCGGGAGCCGGGGACAACCCCCTCTTCCTTTCACCTGAGCTGATCTCCCAAACCCTGGCCGGCATCGATGCGGACGAGCACCTGTCCCTGGAGCTCGGCTACCTCTGGGTTCCCAACGCAAAATTGGATCCGGGCTTCCCAGGCGAGCCCATCCACGAAGGGGACATTTACCGCATAAGCCTGCCTTATTTCCTCCATTGCTACCGCTATGTCACCGAAAAGATAACCGAAGAGGAATGGCTTAACCCGGGCAAGCGGTTTATCCAGCCCGTCCGGCCCTCGCCGCAGGAAACGCTGGCCTTCCGCCAGTGGCGCCAGGCGCAAATCCTGGCTTCACGGGAACGCTACCACCAGCCTGGCTACGCCCAGTTCCGGCTCCCGAAGAAAAAGGAGGACGCATGAGTTACCTCAGTGTGACCCTTATCGACGTGGGTTGGGGGGACTCCATCCTGGTCGAAGCCTCCGACCCCGCCTCCACCCGCCCCCGGTTCGCCCTGATCGACTCCAACGACAACGCCGACCGGGATTATTGGCCCACCTGGAATTTCCTCCGTAAACAGTTTGGCTTGCGTGAAGCCGAATTCAAGGTCACCAAGCCTTTCTTCGATTTCGTCATGCTCACCCACGACCATTCCGACCACGGCTCGGGCTTGAAGCGCATCATGCAGGAATACGGCACGCAGAGGTTCTGGTACCCCAAAGTGAATGAAGAGAACAGCGTTATCATCGCCACCCTGCACGCGTATGCCAACCATGCCAGCCCCCCGATTGCACACCAGGCCGTGGACAGCAACTACATTCCGGGCAGCCTGGGGGAAACCAGTCTGGATTTCCTCTGGCCGCCTCCCGATACGATTGACCCCAACCCGAATAACAACTCCATCGTCCTGACCCTTTCGCTCAATGGCAAGACCATCCTGCTGGCCGGGGATGCGGAGGGCAAGGTGTGGCAGCAAATTGCCGCTCAAATCCCGCCGGACACGGTCGTCTTTAAGGTCCCACACCACGGATCCAGCAATGGCACGATTTACCACGACGGCTTTCCCTGGCTAGAAAGGCTGGATACCTTCCCCAATGCCGCTCACCTGGGGATCAGTTGCCATCCCACCTTCCCCAACCGGTTTGGCTTTCCCGACCAGGACGTGTTAGCCAGGTTCAGGCAGCGGCCTTACCCGTGGTATGAAACCGACCTGCATTACCACATCACCTTTACCATCGACCAGGCGGATCTCAAGATCAAGTATTCCCATTAATTCCCTTGACAAAAGAACTGCTTGTGGCCATAATTAGTTGAACGTTCAACCAGGATTTCCCCATGCGTATGACGGTCAGAGATGTGGCCAGGGCAGCCGGTGTATCCCGCACCACCGTGTCCAATGTATTTAGCGGGCGGGTCAAATATTCTGAGGAGACGCGCGCAGCAGTACTCGCTGCTGCCGCCAGCCTGGGGTACCGCCCCAACCTGGCCGCCCGCTCGCTGATCACCCACCAGACCGGGCTGATCGGCCTGGTGCTGCCGCCCGATATGAGCCCCAACACCCTCGCTCATAACCCCTTCTACAACATTATCATGGACAGCGTCTATGCTGTCCTGCGCGACGAGGCTTATTTCGACCTGCTGATCTATTCCACCCATTACCAGCAAAGCCAGGCCCAGATCAGCGATCGCATTGTAGCGCGCAACGTGGACGGCATCCTGGCCATCGGCGAATTCGATCGGGAGTTCCTCAAAGACCTGGAGGCCAGCGCCATACCCGTGGTTTTGATCGATAATTACGCGCCCGAAACCTATCCAGGTTTTTCGTGCGTCAATTCGGACGATGAGGCCGGCGGCTTCCTCGCGACGCAGCACTTGATTGAACAAGGCTACCAGAAAATTGCCGCCTGCGTCCTGGATATGACCAGCCCTTTGATGGGACGGCGCGTGAATGGTTATCGCAAGGCCATGGCCGCAGCCGGGCTACAGCCGGCGGTTTTCTTCCAGGCTGGCGCGCCTTTTGAAGTGGGGATCGGTTTTGCTCATTTGCTCACCTCCCAACACTTCGACGCCGCCTTCTGCACCGAAGACATGCTGGCGGTAGGGGTGCTGCATCGCCTGCTCAAGGATGGGGTGGCAGTGGGACAGGCGTTTGGCCTGGTCGGGTTTGACAACATCGCCACAGGCACCCAGGTCAACCCCGAGCTGGCCACCATCGACCAGCACATCTACGAAAAGGGCCAAACGGCTGCCAGGATTCTGCTGGAAGTCCTGAAGAAAACCAGGTCGCCGGGGATCAAGCTGACCATGCCGGTCGAGCTGGTGGTGAGAGAGACCTCGCATAGGAAGCCTCCCCCCAATCGCAAAGGTCGGGAAAAGGCTTAACGTCTTTACTCCCTAATCAAAAACAGTTCTACAAGGAGGATGGGTATGGGAAAAATAGCGGATCAATACCTGGAGGTCGACCCCTGGAAGCTCATCGAAAACGGCTTTCACCCGGATCGCAGCCAGGTGTCCGAATCCCTGTTCTCGTTAGCCAATGAGCACCAGGGAGTGCGCGGATTCTTTGACGAAGGGTATTCGGGCGAAAGCCTGGTGGGGGTTTACCTGAACAGCATTTACGAAGAACGCATGGTCCCTGAGCCATCGGCTTACAAGGGCATCTCCAATCGCCTGGCGTTCATGGTCAACACGGTCAACTGGTTATCCACGCGCATCGAGCTGGATGGCGAGCCGCTTGACCTGGCAACCTGCCGGGTCACTGGTTTCCGGCGCGAGCTCGATTTTCGTAGCGGTGAGCTGAAGCGCGAATTGACCTGGGAGACTCGATCGGGTAAACAGCTTAAGCTGGTCTTTACCCGCCTGCTCAGCATGGTCGCCAAGGAGCTGGCCTGCCAGCAGATCCGCCTGACTCCCCTCAATTTTTCGGGGACGGTCACGTTAACCCTGGCCCTGGATTTCTCCCTCCCCCACCGCATGATGGGAGAAAACTTCTGGGAATGCCCGCGCCAGCGGGCCGCTGAAGACGGGGTGGCCTTGCTGGGGGTGAGCAAAAATATCCACCAGCGCGTGTTCGCCGGCTGCCGGCTCACCGCCGGCGGTAAGCCCGTTCCCTTCAAGGCAGAAAAGAAGGCCGGCGCCCGCCTTGACCTGTCATTGGAACAAGGCATTGAAAGTGTGGTTACCCGGACGGCC
>JAJYIW010000055.1 GCA_021789855.1 Chloroflexota bacterium
ACTGCGCGCTGTGGAGCGCCTGGCAGAACAGATTCAGGCCAGTGTAGTCGTCTTACCGCCCTACAGCAACCTGGCTGGCTCATTCCTGATGGGCGCCTACCCGTCCATCCTCCCTGGCGGTTTGCCTGTCAGCAGCCAGCCGGGACGCGAAACGATTGCCAGGGCATGGGGCAGCGAATTACCCGAAAGCCGGCCGGAAAAGGAACCAGCGCCGCTCCAGGTTTTCTATGCGATTGGTGCAAAGCCGCCAACCCGCAGCGAGGGGGCAGCCTTCACCATCTATCAAAACAGCGTCATGCCCCCTGAGACCGGCCCGGTGGACCTGGTTTTCCCCGCGGCTGCATTCAGTGAATGCCAGGGTACCAGCATCGATCAGGCCGGGCAGGTACGGGTTTACCAGGCAGCGGTGCTTCCCCCCGGCGACGCCAGGCCTTCCTGGCAGATTTTATGTAGCCTGGCTCGCGCCATGGGCGCCAGCGGCTTTGATTTTTCTGACGAGGGTGAAATTCAGGCCGAGATTGCCCGCCTGTTGGATGGCTTTGCTCCCGGCCAGGTGGTGAACCGGTCGTCCCTGTTCCATGCCACACCCGGGTCTCAACCAGATGGGAAGCGGTTTGCCTCCACGGTAGACGAACATCTCTACGCGGGCTTCCCCCTCACCACCTGGGTCGAGGGATTAAGGGCGCTATATCCAGAGGAAGCACATGGTTAAGATATTGGAAAATAAAATGCTGGTTCCCAACCTGTGCCAGATCAGCCTGGCTGCGCCAGAGATCGCGCGTGTTGTCCAGCCAGGCCAGTTTGCCATCCTGCGCGCCGATGAAAATGGGGAGCGCATCCCGTTATCCATATCGGATTGGGACAGGCAACAGGGCACGATCACGTTGGTTTATATGTTGGTTGGAAAGACCACCCAAAAGCTGGCAACGCTTAAAGCCGGGCAGGAGCTACCCACTGTTGCCGGCCCGCTCGGCAATCCCATGGAGATCGGCCTGTTCGGCCACGTGCTGTGCGTGGGTGGGTGCTATGGAATTGCCAGCATTTATCCCATTGCCCGGGCCTTGAAAGACAAGGGAAACCAGGTCACCATCTTGATAGAGGGAAGGAGCTCCTACCTGTTTTACTGGCAAGATAAATTGAAAAGCGCATCCGACCGCCTGCTGCGCATCACCCGTGACGGGACAGCCGGGCTGCGCGGCCACATTCATAACCTGGGCGGCGTCGTGGCGGCGCTCAAGACGCCGGTGGACCGGGTGATCATCAATGGCTGCAACTATGTGATGATGCGCGGATCGCAGGAAAGCCAGGCCCTGGGGATCAAGACCATTGTCAGCCTGAACACCCTGATGATCGATGGCACCGGGATGTGCGGCGTTTGCCGTGTGACGGTCGGCTCTTCCACTAAATTTGCCTGCGTGGATGGCCCGCATTTCGATGGGCATGAGGTCAACTGGGATGAGCTCAACAGTCGCCGCCAGGCTTACCTTTTCGAGGAAGCTCAGCCATTTCGTTCGAGCAAAGCCGGGTAGGAAAAAATGCCAGGATTGACTCCCAAAAAAGTAGATTTCAACCGGCGCGAGATGCCCAAACAGGAGCCGGAAGTACGCCGGCGCAATTTCGATGAAGTGGCCCTCGGCTACACTCCGGAGCTGGCTATCGCCGAGGCTACCCGTTGCCTGCAATGTAAAAAGGCTCTGTGTGTACCGAAGTGCCCGGTGCAGGTCAAGATTCCTGAGTTCATTAGCGCCATTGCTGCAGGCGACTTCGATCAGGGGGTGCGTTTCCTAAAGGAAAAAAATTCCCTGCCTTCCGTGTGCGGGCGGGTTTGCCCGCAAGAAGAACAATGCGAAAGTTCTTGTGCATTGACCAAGCGCGGGGGAACCATTGCGATTGGACGGCTGGAGCGCTTTTTAGGGGATTGGGGCGCCGCGCAAGCCACGGAAGCCCAGCCTGAGGAGCGCCCGGCGCCCAGTGGGAAGAAGGTGGCTATTGTGGGCGGCGGCCCGGCCGGCCTGACGGCCGCGTCCGACCTGGCCAAGCATGGGCACCAGGTGGTGATCTTTGAAGCCCTGCACAAGATGGGAGGCGTGTTATCCTATGGCATCCCAGAATTCCGCCTGCCCAAGCGCATTGTCGACCGTGAGATCGCATCGTTGCGCCAGCTTGGGGTGGAGATGGTCACCGATTTCGTGGTAGGCAAGACGCGCACGATCGATAGCCTGTTGGAGGAATACGACGCCGTGTTTGTGGGCACAGGCGCTGGCCTGCCCTGGTTCATGGAGATGCCCGGCAACAACCTGAACGGGGTGTATTCAGCCAATGAGTACCTGACGCGGGTTAACTTGATGAAAGGGTACCAATATCCCAATTCGTCTACTCCCCTTAAGCCACACTACCGCGTGGCCGTATTAGGCGGCGGCAACGTGGCCATGGACTGCGCGCGCACCGCGCTGCGCCTGGGAGCCGAGACCACCATCCTCTACCGGCGCTCGCGCCAGGAATTGCCGGCCAGGCTGGAAGAGGTTGAGAATGCTGAGGAAGAGGGCGTTACTTTCAAATATCTCACCTTGCCCGTGCGTACCCTGGGGAATGAACGGGGTTGGGTCAGTGGGCTGGAGTGCATTCGCATGGAGCTGGGCGAGCCGGACGCTTCCGGCCGGCGCCGGCCGGTGCCGGTGACCGGCTCTGAGTTTATTTTGCCGTTTGATGCCGTGATCCATGCGATTGGCAACAGCCCTAACCCGCTCATCCCGGCCACCACGCCAGGCCTGGCGGTGGCGTCGCATGGCAACCTGGTGGTAGACCCGGAAACGGGAAAGACGTCAAAGGAACGGGTGTGGGCCGGCGGGGATATCGCCACCGGCGCAGCGACGGTTATCCTGGCCATGGGCGCAGGGCGTAAAGCCGCCGACTCAATCCACGCTTATCTGGCCCAACCCACCCCCTGGTAAGGCAGAACACCACACCTGTTTTCAGCCGGTTCCTTCAGCTCCGCCGGTGAAAGCCTCGGCCATGTGGATCCGTTTGCTCAGGGCTGGATGAGAATACAGCAGGAGCTCTACCCATGCTTCCGGATCGGCATCGGACAGGTTTTGGTTGGCCAGGCGGGTCATGGCGGAGGCAAAAGCGGCCGCGTTGCGGGTGGTAGCCAGCGCATACTGATCCGCTTTGCTTTCGCGCCAGCGTGACAAGGCGTTGGTCAGCGGCATGGTCACCAGCCCATACAATCCCATCACCAGCATAAAGACTGGCAGGGCTGCCACGTCCGCAGGCCCGCTTAGGCCAAACAGGCCCACACCCCACCGCAATCCGAGGGAGGCTAACCACAACCCGGCGAGGGTGAGGGCCGACTGGGCGACGATCATCAACGGGATATCATGGTTGACCTGGTGCCCGAGCTCGTGCGCCATGACCGTTTCGATCTCATCGGGGGTAAATTCATTGAGCAGGGTATCCCCCAGGATGATCCGGCGGGTGGATCCCAGCCCGGTCAAGGCGGCGTTGGCCGATTTGGTCCGCCGGGACATATCAAACTTGTACACACCCTTTACTCGAGTCCCGGCCTTTTCGAACAGGCGCGTCAGCCGGTCAACCAGATCCTGGTGCTCCGAGCCGAGGGGGGAGAACTTGTTAAACAAGGGCATGAGCAGCACCGGGGCCAGGTTAGCCAGCAGCACGCTGAAGAGGATCAGGATCACGGCTGCCCACAGCCACCAGGTATCCGGGAAGGCGCGCAAGACGGCGTATATGATTTCCAGGATGATGCCGCCCAGGAGTGCGCCAACCCCTAAACCTTTCAATTGATCGCCGATCCAGTCCTTTAAAGGCTGGGTGGACTGCTCAAAGCGGTGAGGAAGCAGGTATTCTTCATAATAAGAAAGGGGCAGGTTGACCAGCAGGTAGATGCCCCCAAATACCACGGCGTACAGGGCTACCAGCAGCCATGGATTGGCCGAAAAACCGGCCAGCCAGGTTCGAACGCCGGCTGACCAACCCAGAATCAGCCAGGCGAGGGCATAAACCCCGCCGATAGCCAGATCGACCACCATCAGGCGGCGGCTGATCCGGGCGTATTCCTTGGCCTTTTTTTGTCGTTCAGGATCAAGTGTGGGTGTAGATTCCATGGCGGGAATTATAGCACGGGGTGCGCACCCACATGGGAAGGAAATAAAGTTTGGCCTGTGAGGGCTATCAAAAGGAGCCGGCGAGACAGCAGTATAATACTCTTTTGATATTGATCTCATGGCTTGATCAAGGAGCACATAAGGATGACTGAATCCTTTGATGTCATCATCATTGGAGCCGGGGTAGTCGGCTGCATGGTCGCGAGGTCCCTTTCGCGTTACCGCTTGAGCGTGTTGTTGATTGAAAGGGAGGCGGATGTGGGGATGGGGGCCAGCTCGGCCAACTCGGCTATCATTCACGCCGGTTATGATCCGGCGCCCGGTACGCTCAAAGCGGCGATGAATGTAGCCGGGAATGCCATGTGGGATACGCTGGCGGGCGAGCTGAATTTCCATTTCGACCGTCGCGGTGACTTTGTCGTGGCAGTGGGCCTCGAAGAGCTGCCGGCGCTGGACAGGCTGTTCGAACAGGGGCGGCAGAACGGCGTACCGGGTTTACGCCTGATCTCAGGCGATGAGATGCGCCGGCGCGAGCCGCCGATCAACCCGGAGGTGAGCGGCGCTTTATGGGCCTACACGGGCGGGATCGTCGATCCGTTTGCGGCAACGGTGGCCGCAGCGGAAAACGCCTTACACAACGGGGTCCGGTTGAGCCTGAATACCTCTTTTTCCGGATTCGTGATGGATGGCCGGAGAATCGTCGGGGTGAAGACAAACCGGGGTGAATTGGGCTGCCGTTGGGCGGTGAACGCTGCCGGGCTTTATGCGGATGAGGTCATGCACAAGGCAGGGGTCAGGCCGGAGTTTGCGATCACCCCACGGCGAGGGGAATATTTTGTGCTGGATCGCTCTGAGGTCAACGTGAACAACGTGCTGTTCCCCGTGCCGACCGCGAAGGGCAAGGGCATCCTGGTCACCGGGACGACCCATGGGAACCCCATCGTGGGGCCGACCTCGACCAGTATGTATGACAAAGAAGATCGCTCCAGCACACCCGAGGGATTGGAAGAGCTATGGCAGGGGGCGCGCAAGCTGGTGCCTTCATTAAAATACAATTATGTCATTTCCAGTTTTGTTGGTCTACGGGCCACGGGAAATGCCAGTTCGCTGTCCAGCCAAAAGCCGGCGGTGGATTTTATCATTGAGGTCGCCCACGAGGTGGATGGTCTGATCAACCTGGGCGGGATCGAGTCGCCCGGGCTGACTTCTGCGCCGGCCATCGCGCAGCGCGTGGTCGATTTGTTGAAAGACGCCGGGCTTGAGCTGGTTGAAAAGCCGGGTTGGGATCCGATACGCCCGCGCCGCCCGCGTTTTTCTGAATTGAGCCGCTCTGAGCAGGCTTTGTTGGTAGCGCAGGATCCACGCTATGGGCGGATCATCTGCCGGTGTGAGATGGTCACGGAGGGCGAGATCGTCGCGGAAATCCACGGCCCCATCCCGGCCACCACGTACGATGCCATCAAGCGCCGCACCTGGCTGGGGACTGGCCGTTGCCTGGGCTCTTTTGACTCGCCGCGGGTGGTCAACATCCTGGCTGAAGAGCTGGGCGTCTCTCCATTGCAAATCACCAAAAAGGGTCCCGGCTCCGAGTTTCTGGTGCGCGAGACCAAGTCACTGGAGGTGTGAGATGGCGCTCAAACCGATTTATGATGTGGTGGTATTGGGCAGCGGCCCGGCCGGCCTGGCAGCGGCCATCCAGGCGAAGAAATCGGGAGCAGAGGATGTTCTGATCATCGAGCGGGACGTTGAGCCAGGCGGCATCTTGCTCCAATGCATTCACAATGGATTTGGCGTTGAGCTGTTCAAGCAAGATTTGCCGGGACCAGCCTACGCCCAGCGTTTTATCGATGAAGCCTTTGCCCTGGGGGTGGAAGTCCTGGTGGACACCATGGTGCTTGAAATCACCCCGGGCCGGCGCGTGTATGCCACCAGCAAACGCGCCGGGTTTGTCGACCTCCAGGCGCGGGCTATCGTCCTGGCCATGGGTTGCCGCGAGCGCACGCGAGCCCAAATCCGCCTGCCGGGGGCGCGCCCGGTGGGGGTTTATACGGCGGGAATGGCGCAGCGTTGGGTGAATGTCGAGGGGTACATGCCCGGTAAACGCTTCGTGATCCTGGGGTCTGGCGATATCGGGATGATTATGGCGCGCCGCCTGACCTTTGAAGGCGCGAAGGTCGAGCGCGTGCTGGAAGTGATGCCTTTTTTAACCGGCCTGACCCGGAACTACGTGCAATGCCTGCTGGATTATGACATCCCACTCCAGCTTCGCCATACCGTCAAGCGGATCATCGGAAACCGGCGAGTCGAAGCGGTTGAATCGGTGGCGGTCGATGAGCGTTGGGCGCCCATCCCCGGAACGGAAGAGATTATCCCGTGCGATACGTTGTTGCTGTCGGTAGGGCTGATCCCGGAGAATGAGTTATCCCGCAAGGCGGGCGTCAGGCTTGATCCGGTGACAGGCGGGCCCTTTGTGGACGATTCCTTCCAGACGAACATCCCTGGAATATTTGCCGCCGGCAACACTGTCCACGTTTACGATCTGGTGGATTGGGTCACCGAGGCTGGTTTTAAGGCGGGACAAAGCGCGGCCCGATTTGCCATTGCCGAACGCCAGAAAAACATGCGCTGGGTGCCTCTGCGGGCCGGCGAAAATGTGCGCTATGTTGTCCCGCACACCCTGGACCGGGAAAGCCTGGCCCAAGGCGCCATCAAGCTGCAAATGCGGGTGAAACAACCGCTCGAAGAACCAGTATGGATTGAAGCGCGGGATGGAGAGACCTTGATCACGCGGCGAGGTGAGCCATACGCCCGACCGGGGGAGATGGTCACCCTGAATCTCCCTCAAAAAGCTTATGATGCCGTTCAAAAGGCTTCCAGTATCACGGTGAACGTGGTCGGGCGCAGTGGGACAGCTCCAGCCTCCAAAGAAAGCAGGGGATGAGATGGCGGTCGAAACGATGAAAATGAGTTGCATTACCTGCCCGCGAGGCTGCACGTTGGTGGTGACCCACGAGGGCGCTACGGTGATTGAGGTCAAACAGGCTGGATGTAAACGCGGCGCGGATTATGTGAAGGGTGAACTGACCGATCCACGGCGCATGGTGGCTTCAACCATCCGGGTGCATGGCGGGCGGCACCCGCTGGTGCCAGTCTACACCTCCCACCCTTTCCCCAAGCCGATGATCTTCGATTTATTGGCTGAGCTGCGCCGGCTGGAGGTGAACGCGCCGGTAACGGCTGGCCAGGTGGTGCTGGAGAATGCCCTGGGGACCGGGATCGACGTCATCGCCAGCCGTCACATGCCGGCTGGCCAGGAATAAAAGCGGCGCTGGGCAGGGTCAGGCCAGCATTTTAATCAAACGCGGGTTATTGGCGTAAAATCCGCGGTAAGTGGGAGGCAGCAACGCCGCGATCCGGCACATAATATCTTCCGTGCACGAATTCAACCAGGCTTCTCTGTCCTTACGATCCATGGGGGGCAGGTAAAACGGATCGCCGAAACGGATCACCACCTGCGGTTTTTGAAAATGGCGGAATCTTAACATGACATCCTCGGTGCCAGTGATACCCACCGGCACGATCGGTACTTTGGCTTTTTCAGCCACCAGGACAATGCCCGGCTTGCCTTCGAGCATGGAACCCACCCTGCTGCGCGTCCCCTCAGGGGCAATGCCAATCGCCCCACCTTTTTTTAGATAGTCCAGGGTGCCGCGCATGGCGCTGAAATCGGCTCTTTCCCGGTCGATCCACACCACGCCGGCAGTTTCCAGAATCCACTTAAAAATGGGATAGCTCTGGTATTTCGTCGTGGCTAACGCGTAGATATCAGGACGGCCAGGGGTCAGCAACAGCAAAGGGGGATCGACGCGACTCATGTGATTGGTCGCGATGATTAATCCCCCCGTCGGGGGTATTTTTTCGGTGCCGATGAAAGTGGTGTGGGTGATATGATCCACCAGAAATTGGATGAGGGCAGTCAGGGTTTCGCGTTTCATCGACCTTACTCCAATTGTTTTGACAGAATCACCTTTTTACGGCTCTGGAAGTATTCGACCACCGCGGGGACCAGCGAGATCAGGATAATAGCGATCAGGACGAAGGAGAAATGGTTTTTCACGATGGGCAGGTTGCCGAAGAAATGGCCGCCAAAGACAAACAGCGCTGTCCAGATGATTCCACCGAAAATATTGTAGCTGAGAAAATGCTTGTACGACATGCGACCGATACCCGCCACAAAGGGTGCGAAGGTGCGGATGATGGGAATAAAACGAGCCAGGAAGATGGTGATATTCCCGTGTTCTTCGTAAAAAGTATGGGTGCGATCCAGGTATTCTTTTTTGAGAAAGGGAATTTTTTCCGTGAAAACGCGCGGGCCGATCTCTTTTCCGATCCAGTAATTGGCCGTGTCCCCCAGCACCGCTGCGGTTGCCACGACAAGATACAAGATATATAAGTCCAGTGGGCTATTATCCAGAGCGGTCAGCGCGCCGGCCGCAAACAGGAGCGAATCGCCTGGAAGGAAAGGGGTGATCACCAGGCCTGTTTCGATAAAAATCACCAAAAAGAGCAGGACGTAAGTCCATGCGCCCACCTGGGTGATGATCAGGGTGAGATATTGGTCGATATGTAAAATCAGATCGATTGGGTTGACTTGCGAAAGCTGTTGAATCAATTGTTGCATTTATGTGTCCCTTTACTACAATGACAGATGGGTATGATTGCCAGCCGGCTTGTCGGGCTGGCTGGTGGATCCATTTCCCGGTGGGGTTTCATTGGCGTTAAGGCCAGATTCGGTTGAAGGATCTATTGGCTCGTGGCGCTTAGTTTCTGTCTCTTCGGATTCCGGAGAGGCTGCGGTCGAGGTTTCATCCGAGGTGAGCGGCGCGGTCACGTCCAGGTCGGTCGAGGATAAAACGTCACCTGAGGGTAAGGTTGGCCCGGCAGCCGGCTCCGCCGGCGATGCCGTGGCAAGACGCAGGCGATCAGCTCGCCGTAGGCGGGCGTTAGTCCAGGTCAGGAGGACCAACATACCCAGGACCATCAGTCCCAGGCCAACCGGGGAAAGGGAGGATGGTATTTTCAGCGCATCGATCGAGGCCGGCCCGGCCGGCAGGATTAAGTTGTCAATCCCAGCCCACAAGCTGATGGTGTTCCACGTGCCATGGATGGCCACTGCCAGCAGGTAGGTGAGGATCAGGCGCAGGTACTTGCCATTTTTCCAGGCATACACCAGGGCTGCGCCCATTAACCCTGATGTCAGGATGTGTAAAAGGTCCGTTCCAGCGCGGCCAATGATCACGCTGACCCATTGGCTGGCATCCAGGGACGAGCTGGCCCCCAGGCTCTCGACCAGGGCATACCCTGCGCCTCCCAGCAGCCCGGCGACAAAGCCGGCGGATGGGGTTTCCAGGCGTTTACCCAACAGCCAGACGGGGAGTGGCTTGAACAACTCTTCTATCAAGGGAACCAGGCCAGACACGATCGCCAGCCCACCCAACAGGACTTCTGGGCGAGACAGGATCGGGCGCAATATGCGTTCAATGGCTGCCGGGTCGCGCTGCGATAACATCAGGCGCTGGCTGAGGCGGTTGAGCTCGGCGGCAGTGTTTTGATTTCCACCCAACAGCATCATCACCAGGAGAATGATCCCCAGCAAGACGATGATTTCCAGGGTGAAGCAAACGGCGGGCGTCACCACCACGGCGATGCTTAAGCTCCCCCACTGGCGCAAGGGGCTGCCAGCATTCAAGCGGCGCTTCCCGATAGCCAGGATCCAAACCACAGGCAGGGCAATCGCCAGGATGTTGAGGGGTGGCATTAAAATCCATTCGAGGCTGGTTAAAGACCCGGCCGCCACACCGGCAGCTATGACCAATGGCCATAAAATGATGGAAAAGGGTAATGCCTCATCGATGAATTTAAAAAAGGCGGTTATCCAACCGGGCAGAGACTGGTTAAATAACCTGAAAGTGGCCAGGATCGCCGCCGGCAACATCAGGAAGCCAATCAAGGTGGTACCCCAGGCCAGAGAGAGGGCGGTGAGGGTATAACTTTGACCCTGGTTGAGAGCATAAAGCCCAAAGATGCCCAGGAGCAAGGCCACGAGGAGGTAGAGGGTAAAAATGAGCAGGCTGTAAACCACCTGGCTTACCGGTAAGAACCGGCTGGCGCGTTCACCTGTTGGAGAAGATCCGGATGGAGCCCAGCGCGCTTCGCTCATTTTTCCTCAATGGTTACCTGGTTAATTTGGTCGGCGGGTGATAAGGGCCCTCCGGTTGAAGGATCGCGGGCAACCAGGCTTTTAACCACATCCATCCCCCGGATAACCTGGCCGAAAATGGTATATTTACCATCCAGATCGGGCTGGGCTGCATAGGTGATAAAGAACTGGCTGTTGTTAGAGCCAGGGGTGCGTGAGTTAACCATGCCCACCCGTCCTGGCTGGTCGAATTTTAACCCTGATTGCAGCTCATCACTCAATAAATATCCTGGGCCGCCCCAGCCAGTCCCGCTGGGATCGCCTGTCTGGGCCAGGTAGCCGGGGATCACCGTGTGGAAGATGTTATGGTCGTACCAACCCCGGCGGGCGAGAAAAACAAAGCTGTTCACCGATAAAGGCGCTTTATCCGGGTAAAGCTGGATCAGGATATCCCCTTTGTTGGTGTGGAGGGTGGCCAGGTATTGTTTATTAATATCGATCACGGTGGGTGGGCAGCCCGAGTACTGCTTCTGTTCCAGCATGAGCAATCGCACCTCGGTGGTGAGATTGTTCAAATCACGTGGGCCCTGCCAGATCACCCCGTTGATCAGCATCATGGGAACGCCGGGCAGGTTAATGGCGTTCCCTGCTTGCTCGGCAGCCGAGACTTTTTTCACGACCTCGTCGCTTTTTAAATCTGTGGAGAACCTGGCTGGATCGAGATTAAGGCTGGCGGCCTGCTGGTTGAGCCAGGTCGTAAAGTCGGCCGGGGAGAGATTGACCCAGGCAGTTTGCTGATCCATTAAGAGGTTGTGCATTTCCCAGAATTTTCCTTGAAGCCCGGCTGCTTCGGCGGCCTGCGCGGCCAGGTTGCCCTTGTCGTGGGTGCTCAGGATAAAATAGCGGAAGACGATGGCCACGTCCTGGGGGAAATTTTTTTGCAAGCTGGTTAATACCTGGGCTACCTGAGCGCAAGGCACACATTGGAAATCACTGTAGACGATGATGGTGACGGGGGCGCCTTTAGGCCCGAGAATCCAATCCGAGTCGCTGACCGGTTTGAAAAGCGAGGGGGTCAAGGTCTGGTCCAGGTCGGCCGTAGGGGATGCGCCGCTTTCAACCGTGCAGCCGGATAGGATGGCCGGGATCGACGTTGGCCCTTGCGAGGTGGTTTGAGCTGTGCTTGAGGCAGGGGTCTTAACGGGTGGTTGGGTTGGCTGGGCCTGGTTTCTCCAAATAACCACGATGCCAATGAGCAAAATAGCGATCAACAGCCAGGCCTGCCATTCACGCCACCAGGTCGGTAAGTGCGTTGTTTTACGATCCACGGCTTGATCCGTTTTTGACTGCCAGTCTCTCAGCGACAATCTGGCAAAGGTTGGATTGAACGGCATCGGGAGGTTGGCTGGCATCGACGATTACCCACCGTTCCGGTTCTTTTTGCGCCAGTTCAAGGTACCCCTGGCGCACCCGCTGGTGGTACGCCAGCGCGTAAGCATCCAGGCGGTTCCATTCCACGCCGTTGATCTGCTTTCGCCGCAAGCCTTCTTCGACCTCCAGGTCCAGCAGCAGGGTCAGGTCGGGCTTTAGTCCCCCGGTAGCGAAATGAACTAGCGAGGCAATCTGTTCGAGATCGCCGCCCTGGCCATATCCCTGGTAGGCCAGGGTCGAGTCAGCGTAACGGTCGCAAATCACGACTTCGCCGGCCTGGAGCGCCGGGCGGATCACCTGTTCCACCAGTTGGGCACGGGCGGCCTGAAATAGAAGGACCTCGGCCCGTGGGGTCATGTGGGTGTTGGCCAGGTCGGTCAGGATAGCGCGCACCTGGTCGCCAATAGCTGTCCCTCCGGGCTCGCGTGTGGCCAGGACCTTGTAGCCCTTCTGGCGAATGAAATCTGCCAGGGGCGGAATTTTTGAGGTTTTACCACTGCCTTCAGGGCCTTCGAGGGTGATAAACATGGTAAGTAGAGTCTAATCTCTGAAGATGCGCACGCGCCGGTTGGGCTCTTTGCCGTAAGAATGAGAAACCAATTGCGCCTGGCGCGCCATGTCGTGTTGCAGGCGGCGGATGGCGGCCGATGCCGGGGCCAGGTCAACCCAGCGTTCGCCATTCAGCACGGCCTCGATGGCCGCCTGGGTCTGGTTGGTGTAATCCTCGTAACCGTTCATCATGGCGCTATCGCCGGGCAGGTTGAACAGATCGGCCAGGAACTGCTCCATCTGGTTGACCGTGTTCGAGCGCAACACATAGATTGGCAGGCCTTTCTGCTCAGCCTCAAGGATCGGCTGCTGCCTGTCGCGGTAATAGGTGCGCAGGGTAATCAGGGCCTGGGCTTCATCGATCTCGCGCACCACCTGGGCAGGCACGCCCAGATGTTTAGCGGCCTGTTGCAAACGGTTGCGAGCTACACCGTATGGATAAATCCGGACAGGCCGGCTCTCTTCCTGGCTTTCGCCGGGGGTTACCTCGTTTTCGATGAGCTGGCTGAGCTCCGTCTGAAGGGGTGCATTGCTGCGCCGGATAGGCGGCGATTGGCGCTGGAAAGGCATCGTTTCGCCCACCATGGCGGTGGGCATACCCCGCCGCGAGCCGGCCGCTGTGGGGCGAGACGCAGGGGGTGGAGTGGCTTTCTCAATGTGGATTTCGTTGGCAGCGTCGCGGTAGCGGATTTCAGGCTGCAGCGGGTAACCGCGCACCAGGGCATCCACTGCGGCGGCGACATCCGGGTGCAGCGCCAGGCGATCGCGCTCCTGGAGCTCGACCAGAACCTCAAAGGTGGGCGGTGCGCGCCGTTCCAGCACCGTCTTTTGCGTTCCCCGCCGGCGGGCTTCTTCGTCAGACAGGGTGACCGACTCGATCCCGCCGACCAGGTCCGAAAGGGTTGGATTGAGCAGCAGGTTTTCGAGCGTCCGGCCGTGAGCTGTGCCGATGAGCTGTACCCCGCGTTCAGCGATCGTGCGGGCCGCGACGGCTTCGAGCTCCCGCCCAATTTCATCGATCACGATCACTTCGGGGTTGTGATTTTCGACCGCTTCGATCATCACCTCATGCTGCAGGGAAGGCTTTTCCACCTGCATACGGCGGGCTTTGCCTACCGCGGGGTGGGGCACATCCCCATCGCCGCCGATCTCGTTGGAGGTATCGACAATGATCACCCGCTTCGATTCGGCCAGGATGCGGGCGGCCTCGCGCAGCATGGTGGTTTTGCCAATGCCGGGTCGCCCGAGAATCAGCAGGCTCTTGCCTGATTCGATCAAATCTTGAATGATGTCGATGGTGCCGTAAACCGCCCGGCCCACCCGGCAGGTCAGGCCTACAATCCGCCCGTGCCGGTTGCGCATTCCTGAGATGCGGTGGAGGGTGCGTTCCAATCCGGCCCGGTTATCCGCGTCAAAATCGCCAATACGTTCAACCACATAATTGATATCATCGTGGCTGACCTCCACATCCGCAAGCGTGCACTCTTTATCGACGAATCGCGCTTTCGGTTGGCGTCCCAGATCCATCACGATCTCTAGCAGGTTATCGCTGTTGTTTAAACGGGTCACTGCCTCAGCGATAGGCTCAGGCAGCACACCCAATAAGACATGCAAATCATCTGTAATTCGGCGTTGAGTCATAAATCACTAATTAGGGTCACAGCTTTAAGCTGTTTTTTGATGAGGTGCGGCTAAAACCTGTTTGAGGCCGGACAGGCTCGACCTGGCTTTTTTCCAGGGTGGCCAGTGGTATGGTATCACTGACTTTCTGGGTGATGGCCATGTGTTTTACCATGAGCGCCTGGCGCGGCCCAACCTCGGCATTCAAGTTTTCAAGGGCTGACTCGATCCAGGCCTGGTAAGAACGGACGCACACATAAACCGGCCGGTTGCCCCGGTGCGGCAGGTTGTTGGAAAGGCTCATCAGGAGATCGGAAACCATCTGGGTCGCTGGATGGATGATGGGCTGCACCCAGATTCCGATCGGCCCGTAAGCGATATCGGCATAGGCAAGCACTTCACCCCCTTCGCGGTACACCAGGCCGTTCAAACGGTTACCCAGCAAAGGTTCCACTGGCTGGACCAGGGCTGGAACTACGGCCTGGTACAGATTTTTAACCGCGATCCAATCCAGATCGTTGGAAATCGACCAGATGTGATTGCCGTTCTTTGCCTGGGTATCAGCGTTATCCTGGTAGTTTTTGATTTGCCAGATGCGTTGCCAGTTATACACAGAAAAGCCCGCCCGTTTGAGCGCTTCGAAGACCAGGGTTTTCTCGTCCACTTCTCCGACCAGGTGATAGGCGCCCCATTGCCCGGCCCTGCTTGCCAGGTGTTCCATCAGGCCTGCCAGGGCAATCAGGTTCCCCGAGTCCACCGGGAGGATATAGGAAAGGTGCGCCGCTCGCGATCCCAGGGGATAACGCATCTGGCTGATCAAAGGCGTTGGCTGATCTTCTGAAGTGTAAACAGCCGTATAGGTGCCAAAGGCCGGGTTGAGCTGGTTGAGGAAGTTCGCAAAATCCAGCGGGTTGCCGCGCGTCAACGCCAGGACACTATCCAGGCAGAGTGTCTGGTTGCGATAACGATACAGGTGAGGCAGGTTTAGCCAGCCAAATGGTCGAATACTTATCTTGCTAACTCCACAAAATAATGATGAAAACGGTCGTCATTCGTCAGCTCGGGGTGAAAGACCGTGGCCAGCCAGCGGTTCTGGCGAGCAGCCACAATCCTTCCATCCGGTAAAGCGGTCAGGATTTGAGCATCTCCGTGGACTGACTCGATCAGCGGGGCGCGGATAAACACGGCATGAAATGGGTGAGAAGAGCCGTTGAAGCTGGGCAGGTATGGCGCGTCCAGGTCGACCTCAAAGCTGGCGATCTGGCGCCCAAAAGCATTGCGCTCAACGGTGATGTCCATCAGCCCCAGCAGGGGTTGGTCGCGATGCGCATCTTTAGACATGAAAATGGCGCCAGCGCATGTTCCCCAGATCGCATGAACCCGGCCAAACTGTTTCAGAGGCTCCAAAAGCTGGAAGTCAACTGCCAGTTTACCAATAGTGGTTGATTCGCCCCCCGGGATGATCAGCCCCTGCAATCCATCCAGGTGTTCGGGCAACCGGACTTCGCGCCCTTCGACGCCTATACGTTTCAGGGCGACCAGGTGTTCAGCAAAGTCACCCTGTATAGCAAGCACCCCGATTTTCATACTTATAGTATAACCCTTACCAGCCGCGTCCTGCGATTAAGTCACCTTCGGGAATCGATGAAATTTGCCGCCCCACCATGGGTTCTCCCAGGTTCCGGCTCACTTCTGCCAGGATTTTGGGATCATTGTAATGGGTCGTTGCTTTGACGATGGCGGCAGCCCGCTTGGCCGGGTCGCCTGATTTAAAGATGCCCGAGCCGACAAAGACTCCATCCACGCCCAATTGCATCATCAAGGCAGCATCGGCTGGTGTAGCGATCCCGCCAGCGGCAAAATTGACCACCGGCAAGCGGCCCAATTTACGCGTTTCCACCACCAGCTCATACGGCGCACCGATTTCCTTGCTGAAGGCCATCAGCTCTTCCTCAGGCATGTTTTGTAAGCGGCGAATGTCGCCTAAGACTGCGCGGGCGTGGCGGACGGCCTCGACCACATCCCCCGTCCCGGCTTCGCCTTTGGTGCGGATCATCGCGGCCCCTTCGCCGATCCGTCGCAGGGCTTCACCCAGGTTGCGGCAGCCGCACACGAAAGGCACTTTAAAATCGTGCTTATAGATATGATGCGATTCATCGGCTGGGGTCAGCACTTCGGATTCATCGATGTAATCAACCCCGATGGCTTCGAGGATTTGGGCTTCGACAAAGTGACCAATGCGGCATTTGGCCATGACCGGGATAGTCACTGTATCCATTATTTTCTTGATCAACTCGGGGTCGCTCATCCGTGCGACGCCGCCGGTGGCGCGAATATCGGCTGGAACGCGTTCCAATGCCATGACGGCGCAAGCGCCGGCGTCTTCTGCGATGCGCGCATGTTCCGGCGTTACCACGTCCATGATCACGCCGCCTTTTAACATCTGAGCCAGACCCTTTTTGACCGCAAACGTTGCTACCAGTTCTTCCATAATATTCTTATCTCCTTAATACACTTCGGTGATGATTCTACCACGCCCTGCAAGGGGCGACAACTCGCAGTCCGCGCGCGCAGGCCGGTTTTTATCATTTTCTACCATACCGCAACGTGTAAGCGGCAATGCCAAAGGCAATGGCCACATTGAGCGATTGCTTCACGCCCTGCATGGGGATAGCAACGACCCGCTCACAGGCATCCAGCAGGCCAGGGTCGACGCCGGCGGTTTCATTACCTACCACTAACAGGACGGGTTCAGCGGGCATAGACCGGGCTGCCTCGAAAAGAGAGATGGAGCGGGGCCCCCCTTCCAACGCCCACAGGTGGTAACCCAGGTCGCACAACTCCAGTGCGGCCTCCAATCCATTCGCATGGGCGGTCCAGGGCACGGAAGACTCGGCCCCCAGGGCGGTTTTAGCCACCTTGGGATGGTCGGGTGTAGGGGTGATGCCGGCCAGGTGCAGATGGCGCAAACCGGCCCCATCGGCGGTGCGGAACATGGCTCCCACGTTAAAGGTGCTGCGAATGTTGTCTAATAAAGCTTCGATTTCAGGCAGCCCCGGCGGAGGAAGCGATGGGATCACTTTGGGGTTATGAAAAGAGCCAGTCACCAGCGTGACGGGCGCACCGCACCGAGGGCAGCGATCAGGGTGTAAGCCTGCCTGGTGGATAGCCGCCAGGTCGATTGGAAAACGTAACCGGCAGGTGGGGTTGGTGCACTGGCGGATTTGGAAAGAAGGCGTGCTCATCCGGTATCTCCCCAGGTAATGATCATTGAACAAGGTGAGTTAAGAAGTCAACCGCCGGGGTGAGGGGGGCACCCAGGCGGTTGACCTGATTAACTATAGCATATATTTCGAAAACAGGCAATAGAAAAAGCCTTTTTTTGAAAATTTCTTTACTCTGAACGGAGGGCCTCGACGGGTTCGAGGTTAGCGGCGCGGTTAGCGGGGTAGAAGCCGAAGAAGAGGCCGACGGCGGCGGAGAAGAGGGTAGCCAGGAGGATGGAGTTGAGGTCGATGAGGGGGTGGATGGCGGTGCTACTGGCGGCGGCGATGCGGGAGATCAGGTCAGAGATGCCCCAGGCGAGGGCCACGCCGACGATGCCGCCGGTGAGGCTAAGCAGGGCGGACTCGATGAGGAACTGGAGGCGGATATCGGCCTTGCGAG
>JAJYIW010000295.1 GCA_021789855.1 Chloroflexota bacterium
GCAACGACCTGAATGGCTCACCCGCCTTGGGGAAAACAGGGATCTACATCGGGGGTGAGCACGGTTACCTGGATTACGTCCCTTACGATTATTGCCTGCATGCCGCCAACGATTCACGCTGCAGCACGCCGGGCAAAGCCATGGCGAACCAGCTCCCGGACAATTACACCGGGCTCTATTATGTCACCCCAGGTGGGACCACAGAGACCACCTTCCCGGCTTCACTGCCGCCGGCAACGCTGATTACCCTGCGCCTGGTCGTGCGCCAGAACGGGCAAACCGCCAATGCCTGGGTATGCAATAATCCACTGGGCTGCCCCAAGGAGGCGCTGCAGGTCAGTGCCCAGCCGGATTTTCCCCGCGTGGTTGAACACTCCGCCGATGGGCGCTACATCTACATCCGCCCTACCGCTTTCCTCACGCCAGGCGCTCAATACACCCTGGTCGTGACCGGGCAGACATACAGCGGCGGGACGCGCCTGGGCAACCTGACCCTGGGAGGCCGCGTCTCAGGCTCTTTTGCGAACACGTTCACCTTTTCCGTCGATCAGACGGCTGGAAGCAGCCTTCCTTTATCGGTCAGCGCCAGTCAGACCAGCGCGCTGGAATGGACCCGCCTGGCGGCGCCCCTGCCGCCCATGCTGCCCAGCTTGAACCAGATCGGCTTCGATTATATCGATTGGATCCTGGGCGCGGTGGACATCACCCCGCCCGATGCCTCCGGCCAGGGCCGTTTTATCTTGTGGGCCATTGGGGGCAAACGGGACGCGCAGGGTCAGCTCATAGCTGATCCCTCCTCTGATTTCACCTTCCCGTTGAGCGGGCAATACCAGAACGATGCCTTTATCCTGGCCAACCAAAACTTTAAGATGGCTATCACGGGCATCGGTATCCCTTTCAACCTGTTCCAGATGCGTGGGGAGCTGGGCGCAAACGGCGTGGTCAAACCGGGGGCCTCCCTCTATGCCGACACCCAGGCTCTTTCTATCCCGAAATTCGGCCCTTACCTGGTGATGGCCGGGCTGGCTAACAATGTCTATCAAAAGCTGCTGGTAAGTGGAACCTACATCACTCGCCCTTACCCGGCGAATGGGCCGGCCAATAAAGCGCCCGAAGGTGTATCCATCCAGTCGCTGGATTATAAGGCGCCTGCTGCTTCTGAGGATGGGTATGTGCTGGCCCGGCTCACGGTCCAGCCTGGGACAAGTTATCCTGCCAGCGCGCACCAGGGCGGCATCCTCCTGGTCGACTCACAATCCTTGCAGGCTGTGAGCCTGGCTTACCATGACAACCTGTCCAGCCAGGCAGACTCGAAGGGGAACCTCGAATCGATTAAGCTGACCCTCCCAAAAGGACTATCCTTGCCGTCCCAGATGAAGGTGTACGTCATGCTGGATGTGTTCCCGTTCTACCAGGAAATTTTGAAATAGCCATTGACCGGGGTATTGTTGTAAATAGTCACCGGAAGCCTGTTTTAATATTTTCATCGAATTGTCATCTAACAATGGCAGAATCATTAACGGCACGAACCACATCCAGAAATGAAGACAGTGTGGTCTGGCTTTATCGGAGGAATTAATTGAAATGAAGAAAGCAATCAGAACGATTCTTATCATCGTAGTCATAGTGGCCTTAGTGGGGGGCGGTTATTATGGATATACTAACTATTACCTCCCTGAAAAGGGGGCGCTCAATATATCCACGCTCCAGGTGGTGAAATTGAGCACCGGTTCGGTCGCCCAGACCCTTAGCGCTACGGGAACAGTCCGCACCGCACAGACCGCTCAGCTTACCTGGCAGGCCACCGGCACGGTGGGCAAGATCGATGTCAAGGTTGGCGACCAGGTGAAAGCCGGCCAGGTCCTGGCCAGCCTCGATCCAGGCTCGCTCCCCAATAACATCCTCACAGCGGAACAAAGCCTGGCTACGGATCAGCAGACCTTAACCAATTTAACCTCTTCTCAGACCACACTCGCCCAGGCCCAGCAAACGATCATTACGGATCAAAATGCCGTGACGACTGCCCAGAACGCTCGCAACCTTCTCAATACAGCGCGGGGCACGCCTGAACAAATTGCAGCCGCCCAGGCCACCTACCTGCAGTCTCAAGAAAGGGTTGATAAGCTGCAACAAATATATGACAGCACCCCCGGCGATCCGAATACCAATTCGTCCAAGGCGCTGGCTTTGACCAACCTGGTGAGCGCCAAGAACAACCTGGACGTTGCCCTCCAACAAATGCAATGGATCCAGGCTAAACCAGACGCCACCGATATAGCCGCTGCTGACAACACCCTGGCTCTGGCCAAGGCTAAACTGGCGGATGATCAAAACACGCTCAACCAGCTTAAGAATGGCGCAAATCCTGCGGATGTCGCAGCCGCCAAGGCGCAAATTGCCGCCGATCAGGCCACCATCCAATTGCAATACGTTACCGCGCCTTTCGATGGGACGATCACCATCGTTGATAACATGATTGGCGACACAGTTTCGAATAACAGCCCGGCATTCCGCCTCGATGACCTCTCCGCTTATTACGTCGATCTGCAAATTGCTGAAACCGACATTTCAAAGGTTCAGGTTGGCCAACCTGTCACCTATACTTTTGACGCGATACCCAATAAAACTTATAACGGCACAGTGACGCAAGTAGGACAGATCGGGACAACCTCGAGTGGAACAGTCTACTTCACCGTCACAACCAAGTTCACCAACGCCGACTCTTCTGTCCGCCCTGGAATGACCGCTTCAGCGAACGTCATTGTGGCGTCTCTCAACAATGTGATGGTCGTCCCCAGCCGGGCTTTACGTACGATCAACAACCGCCAGGTTGTATACGTGCTCAGCGCCACTCCCATCAGCGCATTTGGCGGTAACGGAACAACGGGGGCCCAAGGGACACGCACAGCCAACTCAGGTCAGAATGGAACCAGTGGCAGTGGCAACGGTGGCTTTGGCGGTAATACGACTTCAGGGACTGGCGGTGCGAACAGGTTCAGCGGAAATGCTGCCAATAGAACAGGCAGCTTCGCCGGTGGATTCAATGCATCGGCATTCAGTCCTATCCTCGCCTCTAATGGTGAAAGCCTGTATCCCATTCCTGTCGAAATAGGGGTAGCCGGAAATTCCTACACGCAAGTGATCTCCGATCGCTTACAACTCGGCGACCTGATCGTGGTCAATTTACCGATCAATACTTCTACCTTAACCACGAACCGGGCTGGCGGCGCATTTGGCGGCCTTGGCGGCGGCATCCGGGTCGCCGGCGGATTTGGTCGAGGAGGATGATCGGATATGGATGAGAATAAAGCTTCGAACGGGGATAAACCCGAGATCCCGGTCATCAAGGTGAAGGACATCACCAAGACCTACAAGATGGGTGAAGTGGAAGTGAATGCCCTGTGTGGGGTATCGTTTGAGATCAACCATGGAGAGGTCGTCTCGATTATGGGCCCCTCCGGC